>JBDTEE010000205.1:0-25318 GCA_039922645.1 Solirubrobacteraceae bacterium
GGCGAGGGCCCCCAACCGGATGGCCAGCCGGTCGAGCTCGATCTCGAGCGCGACCTGCCCGCAACCGCCGACGCCCTGCGACAGGCGAGCCTCCGCGACGAGGCCGAGCGCGCCAGCTTTGCGCAGCGTCGCGCCGAGGCGCGCCGGGAAGCGCAACCATCCCGGGGGGCAGGGCGAGCACCGGCCGACCGCCGGTAAGCTCCTCCCCTGGCGATCGATGTGATGGCTACAGCTCGACGCCCACCAGCGTTGGCTCGGAGCGGAGTGTGATCCCGAGCGGCTCGAGCCGAAGTCTTGATCACTCCGTCCGGCTCGATCCCCCAGCGGCGGTGCAGCGCGAGCACCGCCTCGGCCACGGCGGTGAGCGGTGGACGCGCTCCCGGTGCGACGTCGAGCGGAGGGACGAGCTCTGTGCCCCTGGACGCTGGGGCCGTGGCCGGCGGAGTCCAGGGGATCAGTCATGGCTGAGCGGCTCGTCGCGCTCGCCCGCCGCCGAGCGAGCCAACGCGTAGGCGAGGTCCGAGGCGCGGTTCATGTACGCGATCAGGGTGGCGCTCACCGTCAAGCCGCCCTCCCGACCGGCGATCAGGCGTCGCTCCGCCCGGCGCAGGAAGGTTCGGGCCAGGTCTAGCGCCGCCGAGGCTGGGGTGGCGCCGGTCACCACAAACGCGGGCCGCAGCGGGTGTTCGGCCACGAGCATGTCGATCGCCTGCTCCAGTGTCGCTGTCATCTCCGCGGTGACCTGAGAGATGCCCGGCACCAGGCGCTCGCGGGCGCGCGGGTTGGCGGCGACCTCAGCCGCGGCGGCGAACAGGCCGCGCTGGAGGTCGAGCACGACCCGCTCGAGCTCATCGTCCTCGAGCAGCGACCGTCCCAGGCCCAGCGCCGCCGTCGCCTCGTCCAGCGCTCCGCACACCTCGACGATGGGGTCCGCCTTCGAGATGCGTCCGCCGAACAGCAGGCCGGTGGTGCCGTCATCGCCGGTCTTGGTGTAGATCGGCGGTGCCCGGCGGTTCGCTCTTGCGCTCACAGTCGCTCCCCGGTCTGGAGGGGCTTGCGGGTCCACGGCTGCGGTTCGACGAAGAAGACCTCCGTGTGTACGCGCTCGCGCCGCGCGCTACTGGCGTCGGCGGCAGCCGCGCAGGCAAGAACAAAGCCCGGCGCGCCGGCGATAAACACATTGTGATCCGAGAGGTCCGAGTACCTCGTGGGCAGCAGCGCGGGGATCCGGCCGCGGGGCGGTGGGCCGGCGCCGCGGGTCAGCGTGCGGATGAACCGGAACCGCGGCTGCTCCGCCTGCCAGCGTTCAAATCGCTCGCGGTCGATCACATCCGCTTCGGTGCGGGCCGAGAAGATCAGCGTCAGCGAGCTGCGAACGCCCGACTGGAGCTCGGCCTCGAGCAGCGCGCGAATCGGCGCCAGCCCGGAGCCCGCCGCCAGGAACAGGGCCGACCTGGTCGAGGCGGGATGATCGACGAACGTGCCGTACGGCCCGGAGAGCCTGACCGTCTCGCCCACGTGCAGCCGCTCATGGACCCAGCGGCTGGTCTCACCGTCGGCGACGCACGTGACCAGCAGCGAGATCAGGCCGTCGGGACGCGGCGCGTTGGCCACCGAGTAGGACCGCGGCGGCAGTTCGTGGAGGTCGTCCTCCAGCAGCACGTACTCGCCCGGCAGGTACTCGAGGATCTCGCCCAGCGGCCGCAGCTCAAGCTCGACGATCGTCGGCGTCCTGCGCTCCAGGAGCGTCACCTCGTAGGGCTCCTCGAAGCTGGTCGGGGCCGGGATCGCCGCTTCCTCAACCATCACGCAAGAACTCGGCCAGCACGGCGGCGTTGTTGTGCTCCCGGTCGCGAGCCGCGTAGACGACCGTCAGCCGCCCATTGCTCGCCTCGCGGAGCTTTTCGAGCAGCTCGGGTTGAACGGCCAGCTCGCGCCGGTACCGTTTGCGGAACTCCTCAAAGCGCTCAGGAACGTGGGAGAACCACGTGCGCAGCTCATCGCTGGGGGCCAGCTCACGCGCCCAGTCATCCAGGCGCGCGCGCTCGCGCGAGACGCCGCGCGGCCACACGTGATCGACCAGCACGCGGTAGCCGTCAGCGTCTTCCGCCGGGTCGTAGATTCGCTTTATCTGAACGTCTCTGGGCATGTCAGCTCGCGTCCAGCTCGGGGTGGGCGGTACGCAGGTAGCCGATCACAGCGGGGTCGCCTGACTCGACTCGCTCCATCGGCTCGCCGGTGCAGGTGCACATGTCGACCACCGCGTGTTGATTGGATATGTCGACCACGCGCCAATACGCGCCCGATAGCACCCAGGCCTCCAGGCCGTCGATCGTCACGGGTTGGGAACCCATCATCACTCCAATTGACCGGGGGCGCCGGCAGCGCCCTCTATTCGCAGTTCTCTACCCGCCTAGCGACGGGAATCGCCTTGTTCTTACCCCGAGCGCCGCCGACGGCCGTGACGTAAGACCCGCGTCCGGGGCCACGCTAGGAAACCACGATTGCTAAACGGCCCTCCGGCGGCTCGCCACCGAGGCCACCCCGACCGAGGAGCGAAGCTCATAAGTGCTACGTCTGTGCAGAACGCGGAACCGAGACCCCGGCGGTGGCGTTGTGCCGCAGCTGTCAGGCTGGGCTCTGCCTCGAGCACCTCAGGGAGGCGGCCGAGCGGCAACGTTTCAACCGATCGGGGTAAGGACCTGGAGCCGGTCTGACGCGGGGGCAGCGTGAGGACAAAACGCGACCTTCGAACCGACCTACTTCCGCGCGCGCCGATCGCTCGCGATGCGCCCGGCACCCAGCGAGCTCGCGGTTCGCATCGAGCCGAGCACTACTACGTTGGGCGACGCCCGCGGGACACCGAGGTCTACGTGGTCAGCCGGGCCGCGATCGAGCCCCTGGAGCATCACAGCTACCGGAGCGGTTCGGCGTTCGACTGGGGCGCCCCTACCCCGGGCGCGCTCGAGCTGGCCTACGCGATGCTGGCCCACAGCACCGAGAGCCGGCCTCCAGACCCGATCTGCGCGACGTTCTGGACCGAAGTGGTGGCGTGCCTCGACCGCCCAGGCTTCGTTCTAGCCCACGGCGAGATCGCGCTCTGGCTGCTGACCGCCTTCTGCGACGCGGAGGAGTCGCCGCCGAAGCGCCGTCGGAGCCTGCGCGATGGCGTCCGCCGGGTCCGTTCCTGGGGGCGAGGGCGATGAGGGCACGGCTTCGAGGATCGCGTGGATCCGGCTGCATGAAGGTCGTGTCCCAGCCACGCGGCGGCTGGGTGGTGATCGACCACCGGGAAGTCATCGTGTCCGAGCACCGGAGCGCTACCGAAGCCGAGCTCGCGGCCATGGCGAGCCTGTGCGAGGGCGATGAGCTGGTCGTCTACGACCGCTATCACCGCTGCCGCACGGTTCGTTCGACGGCCCGCCGCTGAAACCAGCCCACAGCCCCGTCCATCGAATAGACCAGCGCGCGCTCCCGCGTTTGTCGGAGGGCGACTGCGACCTGCGGCCCAGCGTCCAGGGGATTGGCAGCGGCCCAATCGCCCGGCAGCGTTGGCAGCGGCGATCGCACGTTTGCGCACCGGTTGCCGGGACGCGAGTCCGGCCGGTTTGAAGGCGAGAAATCAGGCCGAGTGGTTGCCCCAGACGGCGTTTGATGGTAAATTATTTACAAGAGGGCTGTGAAAAGGAACCGAGGCTCACATGAGCGCCACCGCCACACCTGGTCCACCTCGCACCGACCCGCCACGGGCCCGCCAGCAGACGGACCGACCAGCGACTGCTGTCGCGCCTTCGCGGCACGGTCGCGGCGGGAGAGTGCTGTTCGAGGTCCCGTTCAAAAGCGAGATGACCGACGCCGATCTCGCGCGGCTGGCGCGCACCCTCGATCTCTCGACCCACATGTATCCGAAGCTGCGACCGGACCCCAACAGCCCCGGTGTCGCGCGGCTCGATCACTTCTCCGGGCTGTTCCTCGAGCGCGGATCCGCCGAGGGGCAGTGGGTCCTCGAGGCGCGAACCTGGGGTAACCCCGGGCCCGAGGGCGTGCAGGAGTGGCATCTGCTGACGGTCGGCGCCGCGCGCCAGCTCGACCCCAGGGTGAAGGTGCCCGACCGCCTGCCAACTCCGCCGGTCCAGATCGCCGACCGTCCCGTCGGCGAGGTCGTCAACCGCCGCTTCGCAGCGTTTCGCCGCCACCTCGTGGGGCTGGCATGAGCCCCACACCCGCAGCCGACGGTTGCCAGCTCGACCCTGAGTCACGCGTATGGCTCAGGCAACTGCACGCGGGAGGCCGGGTGCGCGACGCGGCGCTCGCGCGGCTGCACGCGCTGCTGCTCAGAGAGGCGCGCTATGAGGTCAAGCGCCGCACCGCGGCGCTGGCGCACCCTTCCGGCCGCGACCTCGAGGACCTGGCGGTGCAGGCTGCCGACGACGCGCTGGTCGCGATCTTGACCAAGCTCGAGGATTTTCGTGGAGAGGCGCTCTTCACCACCTGGGCACGGCGGTTCGCAGCGCTCGAGGTGCCGGGTGAGATCCGCCGCCGGCTGGGCCACGCACGCGAGACGCCCGACGACGGCGACGGCTGGCTGGCCGAGCGCCCGAGCTCCGAGGATCCGCAAGAGCTGACCGAGGTCCGAGATCTCGCCCGAACGGTTGGTCGCCTGATCGCCGAGGAGCTCACCGCCCACCAGCGCGAGGTGCTGCTCGCGATGGCGGTCGACGAGGTTCCCACCGACCGGCTCGCGCTGCGCCTGGGGTCGACCCCAGGCGCCCTGTACAAGGCGCTACACGACGCACGGGCCAAGCTCAGAGAGGAGCTCGCGGCAAGCATGAGCGCGATCGAGCACCCAGACGCGACGGTGCTGGAGCTGTGCTCCCACATCGTGGCGCGTGACCACCCTGCTCCTCTGGGGCGAACCGGACGAGTTTCAGCCCGTCGGATTCGCTGAGCGCTACGCCCGGGAGATCCCCGACGCTCGACTCATGCGTATAGCGGGCGCCCGCCACATCCCGACCGTCGATGAGCCTCGCGCTGTGGGCACCGGCTTGGTTTGCTTTCTCACGAAAAGCCCTTCCGGATCTGGCGCTTGCGCAAGATGAGCCGCTCGAGTCTTGGCTGGCGTCTACCCGTCCACCCGCGTCCTACTTCGGTTCGGCCATGCGTCTGCTGGGCGGGACGCAACCGCGGGGATCCAGCGCGCGGCATATGACCCGACACCTGCCTTCCACGCACGGCTAGTGTCCCCCGCCTAAGTCCGTCTCAGCCCTGCTCTGCGCGCGGCAAGCGGGGCCGGCGCCCGTTCTGGCCAAGCGGCCTGCTAGCATTTTGTAAGCATGAATGTGCTCGTTCGCGATATTCCTGACGTGGTGCATGCCGCGCTTCAACGTCGCGCTGAGCGACGCGGGCAGTCGCTGCAGCAGTATCTCGCCGGCGAGCTACGGCGGTTGGCTGAGCGGCCCACGATCGACGAGGTGCTGGACCAGATCGATCGACGCGATAGCGGGTCCGTTGGGCTCGCGCAGGCCGCTGAGGATCTGCACGAGGAGCGCCAGCGGCGTTGATCGTCGTCGACGCCTCGGTGTTGGCGAACGTGATCGGCGACGACGGGGCGGACGGACAGCGAACACGGGGCGTACTCCGTGCGGCCGGTGACGTCGCGGCTCCCGATCTGGTCGATGTCGAAACCGTTGCGGTCCTTCGCAAACGGTGGCTCGCTGGAACCATCTCCGATCGCAGATTCGCCTCCGCGATAGCCGACCTCGAACAGCTCCCGATCAGCCGCTACCCGACGTTACCGCTCATGCGCCGCGCGTTCGAGTTGCGCGCGAACGTCACCACATACGACGCGAGCTACGTCGCCCTCGCGGAGTTCCTGGGCTGCGAGCTGCTGACCGGCGACCAGCGGCTTGCCGGCGCTCCTGGTCCAAGTTGTACGATCCGACTGCTGCCAGTGATCACAGCACCAGGCTGCGATAGGTGATCGGCCCCAGGCGCCGCTTACCGGGTGATGGCGGGACTGGTCATACACGCGGCTTTATGCCTAATCCAACGGAATCCGCCGCTAAACCCACGAGCCAAGCGACTGCGATCAACTTTTAGGAACATCACGATCTGCAGCTACTTCGTTGCTGGCACTCGATCTTTGCCCGTTATTCGGGTCGGTGAGGTCCCCGGTTCAAATCCGGGCGCCCCGATACTCAGAAATCCCTGCGCTGGACCGAGGCCCTTCCGGCTGGCATGCGCTACCGTGAAATCAGGGTCGGGGGTATTTGGCGGGGCGACATTGGTCGTCTAGCGTCGCAGCGACCCTCTCCATTGTGTGAGCATCCGATCTGCCAGCGGCCCTGACCCTGCCTTCACCCGACGGGCGCTGCTTCGTGCCGGAGCCCTGGGGAGCGCGGCGCTCGCGGTAGGCGCCCCCGCGGCACGCGCGTTGACGAACCGGCGCCGGAAGCCGCTTCCGCAGTCGCTGCCACCGATCACCGAGACGTATGACTTCAATCAGGGATGGCGCTTCGGCGGCGTCTATCAAGCCGGCGCTGAGAATCCGAGCTACCCCGACGCGGGCTTCCGCCGGGTCAACCTCCCCCACACAGTCGTGCCGCTGTCCTGGGGGGATTGGGAACCGTCGAGCTGGGAGCAGCTGTGGATCTACCGCAAGCGATTCTCCATCCAGCCGTTCACCGACGGGCGCGTGTTTCTCGACTTCGACGGGGTGATGACCGACTCGACCGTCTACCTCAACGGCGTCGAGCTCGCCCAACACGTCGGCGGGTTTCTGCCGTTCTCCGTCGAGTTGACCGAGCTGCTCATCCCCGGAGAGAACGATCTCGGCGTCGTCGTCGACGGCCGTTTGCTCAACGTTCCGCCCCTCGGCAACTCCAATGGGGCGAGCGCCGTCGACTATCTCACGCCGGCCGGGGTCTACCGTGACGTCCGACTGCGGATCGTTCCGGAGGCCTACATCTCAGACGTGTTCGCCAAACCGGTCAACGTTCTTACGCCACGGCCTGGGCTGACCCTCACCGTCAACGTCGAGTCCCCGGCCACGGTCAGGGACCGGATGCGGATGACCGTCGATCTCCTGGACGGCACCAGGAAGCTCAAGACGAGAACGTTCAGGCACAAGATCATCCGGGGGACCAACGTGATCTCCGTCAACCTGTCGGACCTGCGCGTCTCCCTGTGGTCCCCGAGCGCGCCCAAGCTCTACACCGTCCGCGTGACGCTGAGCGGTAACGCGGTCCCCTCGCACACCGTTGAGGTGCGCACGGGCTTCCGGCAGGTGAAGTTCAAGCTGGATGGGTTCTACCTCAACGGTCAGCGGCTCCAGATCGTCGGGCTCGCGCGCCACCAGTTGTTCCCCTACACCGGGATGGCGGCCTCGGGGCGCCTGCAGGCCCGGGACGCGCAGCTGCTCAAGGACGAGCTGAACTGCAACATGGTCCGCTGCTCGCACTATCCCCCCTCACCCCGCTTCCTCGACGCCTGCGATGAGCTTGGCCTGATGGTGTGGGAGGAGCCGCCCGGGTGGGATTACATCGGTGACGAGAACTTCAAGGCCATCTTCCTGCAGAACGTGGGCGACATGGTCTTGCGCGATCGCAACCGGCCGTCGGTGGTCGTGTGGGCACCCCGGCTGAACGAGACGCAGAGCTACCCGACGCTCTACGCCGAGGCGCGCCAGCTCGTCGCCGAGCTCGACGGCACCCGGCCCACCAGCGGGGCGATGATGACCCGCTCGACGACCGGTTGGGCCGAGGACGTGTTCGCCTACAACGACTACGGCTCAACGGACTACGGCTCGCCGAGCGCAAACGTCGCGCTCGCGCCGCCGGTGCCCGGCGTTCCGTATCTCGTCAGCGAGGCTGTCGGGGCCATCACCGGAGCCCCGCTGTACCGGTGGATCGACGCCTCCTCAACCCTGCAGTCCCAGGCCAAGCTTCACGCTCAGGTCAATCAGCAGGCTCGCGCCAATCCGGCCTACTCGGGCGCTCTGAGCTGGGCCAGCGTCGACTATGCGTCCCTCGTCGGCGCCAAGCGCGTTTGGCACAACCTCCGCTGGCCAGGGGTGATCGACACCTTCCGCGTCCCCAAGCCCGGCGCAGCGGTCTATCGCTCGCAGGTGAGTCCGCTTCTCGCGCCGATGATCGTGCCCGCCTTCTTCTGGGACTTCGGCCCCAATTCGCCGCCGACGGGCCCGGGACCGAACTCCATCCTGGCCACCAATTGCGACCGGCTCGAGGTCTACGTCGACGGCCAGCTGCTGACGGTAGCGACGCCCGACCGCACCGACTTCGGCAACCTGCCCTTCCCGCCGGTGCTCGTCGACCTCACGGTCGACGGCTCGACATCGCCCACGCTGACGGTCACCGGCTTCTACCAGGACCGCCAGGTGGCCATGTTGCAGATGTCAGCGAACCCGGCGACCGACCGTCTCGGACTTGAGCTGGAGGACCGGCGGATCATCGGCGACGGCTCCGATACGACGAGACTCACCTTCCGCGCCGTCGACGCCCTCGGCAACCAGCGCCCGTACGTGTCCGGCGATGTGACGCTCTCGCTGCGAGGGCCGGCGGCGATCGTCGGGCAGAACCCGTTCGCATTTGGCGAGTACGGCGGCGTGGGCGGGGTGATCATTCGCTCGGAGGCCCGGCGCACGGGCACCGTCCACATCACCGCTCGCCATCCGACGCTTGGCGCCGCGCAGGCCACCTTGACCGTCGCCAAAGCGACCGGTCGGTACCTCTGATCCCCCCTATCTCCGTCTCTTGCGCCGGTGCTTCTTCGGTTTGGGCGGATGCGTAAAGGTACGTGAACTCACCGTGCGCAGCGATCCGGTGCCGGTGGTGAACGTCGCCGTTGCGGTGACCGTCAGGCGCTTGGTCGCGGCGCGAAACCGCCGGACCCCCGCGGTGGTCAGCCGCAGCGTCAGCGGCCCGGTGCCGGGGATACCGAAGTCGCGATTGCCGGAAGCGATCGTCACCGGGGCGCCGCGAACGGCGCCGGGCACCGTCCAGACGAGCGTGACCCGCGCCGGGATCGGGCTGGTGAGGACGAACTTCTGCTGTGGCGTCCTGTCCAGCGCGGCGATCGTCGGCAGGTGGCGCGTGCGGAGCAGATCGGTGCGCAGAAGGCGCTCGATGGCGTGCGTGGTCAGGCCGGCCGCGACCTCACCCTCGCCATCGACGGCCACGCACATCGCTGCTGATGGGCAGGCGACCGCGGTGATGCCACCGAGGCTGCTGAGCGACCACGTCGATGTCGGCGCAGCGGGGTTGTAGGACCCGAGCAATCCGGAGACGCCGGCCTGTGTGTGCGCCGACGCGAGGCACAGCGACGCCGACTGGCACCAGATTCCGTACAGACCGTCGGGCAGCGAACGTTGGCGTTGCGAGGCCGGCGCCGCCGGGTTGAACGTGATCGCCCGGCCCGCGGTCCCGTTCACCGTGGCACAGAAGCCGACGACCGGGCACGAGACTCCCCACAGCGAGCTGAGCTGGTTACCGGCCGTCGGCGCGCTGCTCCATGGCCCCGGCACCGCAGGATTCTGCGTGGTCAGGATGTTGCCGGAGAAGTCGACCGCCGCGCACAGCGCAATCGTCGGGCACGACACGCCCACGAGCGGCGGCTGGCAGGCCAGCCCCGCTCCACCGCAGCCGTGGGTGCGATTGGTGTCGGCGTGCGTGATCGTCCACGCCGCGGCGCCGCCGGCGGGATCCGTCGACACGAGCGCGTTGCCCGCGCCATCCACGGCGACGCACAGGCCGGCAGATGGGCACGAAACGCCGCGCAGAAGGACCGGGCCGGTGTTGTCGCTGTTGGCCTCGGTCGGACTGGAGTCGATCTTGGCCACCGTCCACGTCGACTGGCCGCCCGTCGGGTTTTGCGAGGTGATGACGTTGCCCGCCGCGTCGACGGCCACGCACAGGCTGGTCGAGGGGCAGGCGATAGCGCTCAGCTCGTTGCCGGCGTCGACTCTGGCGGCCAGCCACCTGCGCGTCCCACCCAACGGATTTGTCGACCACAGGACCCTCCCGGCCCGATCAACCGCCACACACACGTTCTTCGCCGGGCACGCCACCGAATCGATCGCCGAGGAGTCGATTGCGCCCGGCGCGGTCCACAGCAGCGGACCGGCACTGGTGGGGACCGCGGCCTGGGCCGCCGGCGAGACGACGCCGGCCATGAGCGTGAGCGCAGCGATGAGAGGGCGGGCAAGACGGAGCATCGTGGGCGCGTCGACACAACGGGAGCTTCAGGACGAGTCGCCGGGGACCGGCCGAAGGCAGAGTAGCGGGACAGGCGGTGAAACTCGCCAGCCCGGGTGGAGGCGCAGACGGGCCGGGGCGATCCTCAGCTCGTCCGTCTGGAGTGGGTCCTCAGCGCCCGGACCGTGGGCACGAACATGAGCGCGCATCCGGCCAGCAGGCCGAGCAGAGCCCAGTTCATGCCAACCGGCGCGAAGCGGAAGGTGACATCGTGGGTCCCTGCCGGCACGCTGACGGCCTGGAACACCCCGTCGATCCGGCGGATCGACGTCGGACGACCGTCGAGCTGCGCGCTCCAGCCCGCAAACCAGGTCTCGCGGCGAATCAAGGTCGTCGAGCGCCGGCACACGAGCCGCACGCTGGCACGCCGCGAGGAGGTGACCTGACAGCCCTCAGCGCCAAAGTACGGCGCTGCCCCGGTCAGCCGGTAGATCAAGGTGGTGTGGCTGCGCAGCACGAGCCGCAACGCGTGCCGGGTCGCCGGCAGCGGCCGGCCGGCCGGCGCGAGCACGTAGCGCACGGCGGCGGAGCGATAGCCGCTGAGGTGACGCATCAACTCCTGCTGTGACGAAGGCCGCCCACTCGGCCGAAAGCCGGTGAACTGGGCCACAGGATCGAGCCGAGCGTGCACGAAGTGCGCGTAGCTCTGCGGCGGGAAGTCGTCGACGCCGAGCGACGCGATGCCGAAGTAGGAGCCGTAATCGGGCGCGATGGGTCCGAGCGTGAAGAACCGCGCCTCGCCAAGGTGGCGACGCAGGTAGGCCACGGGGGCGAGGTCGACACGCGTTGCGCGGGGGGCTGAGAACTCGGGCACGGCAAACAGCACGACCGCATCGAGAACCACCAGCAGGGTGAGCAGGGCGGCGCGAACGTGCGCTGCGCGCACAAGCGCAGCGATCGCTGCTGCGGCCACAGTCCCCACTGCCCAGACAATCGATATGTGGAAGAAAGTCGACCCGTGCTGGACCGTGGTCTTGAGCGAGTGGACGAGCGGCTGCGCACCGAGCGCGGCGCCGCCCACGGCGGCGATCGTCGCCACCGCGGCTGCCAGGAGTCGCCGCCTGTCGGCCCGCGCGCTCATCAGATCGTCAAGCCCGAGAGCGGCGAGCATGATCACCGGCAGCTCGAACGCGGCCGTGGCATAGCGGTAGAACTGGATGCTCGACATCCTCGGCAACACCCCGAGGACATGGCCGAGCAGCGGCGGCTCGCCATACATGCGAGCGAACACGAGCAACGCCCAGCCGAGCAGGACCAGCTTCAGCCCGCGGCGGCCCGGGGCGATGAGACCAAGCACGGCGAACAGCAGCAACGCCGTCGACAGATACCCCCCGACCCTGACCCAGATGGACGCATGCGGAGCGCCGTTGACCGGGCCGTAGATGTATGGCATCAGGAGTTGCGGCAGCTCGGAAAGGGGTAGGTGCCGGGCGCCCAGCTGCGCGCCGGCATGGAACGCCAGATCGGCATGGCTCAGGTAGTCGAGCATCGCCAGCAGCATCGGGGCCGCGAGCAATGTCCCGGCGACGCCGCCCAGCAGCGCCTTGGCCAGGAATGCGCGGACCTCGCGGCGCTCGAGGCAGCCACAGCGCCAGCCGGCCCAACACACGCCCATCAACACGTCGATGTAGTCGACCTCAGGAAAGCCTGCGTAGATCCCGAGCGCTCCGGCAACGGCGAGCAGCCGCCAGCCGCCGGGCCGCCCGGCGCGGGTCGCGTCGAACGCACGCTCGATCCCCAGCAGCAACATGGGGAGAAAGGGCAGCGGATTCACCCCGGCGTCGGCAAACCAGGCGAACTTGCCGTTCAACGCGAAGGCGACACCCCCGGCGATGGCCGCGGGACGGGTGACGCCGATGCGCCGCAGCAGTCGGTAGGTACAGATCCCGGCGATCAACTCGAGCAGCATGTGCTCGTAGAGCTGACCGTTGGAAAACGCCGTCAGCAAGGTCGGCGGGAACAGCGCCGCGGCCTGCGTCTCGCCGAGCAGCGGCATCCCGGTGGCCTCGTACGGGTTCCACCACGGGAGACGGAGATGCAGGACGTCGAGCGCCGCGAGGTGCCCGATCGCCTGCGAGGTGAATCCGTTGCTCGGGTCGATCGTCGGCCTGCCGCTGAGCAGCCCGGGTGTGATCGCGCTGACCAGCCCGCCGCGGGAGTCCAGCGGGTTCGGGTTAAAGAACCCGAGCAGGGAGGGCAGATTGGCGATGACGACGGCGGCGGCGATCGCCAAAAGCGCGATGGTGTCAGGCGAGAGGCTTACACCATCCCCTGCCGCCCACCCAGTCCAGCGCCGCCAACCTGGTCGCCGCTGCCGCGCAGCCGGCGACCCGCCCGGGGGACCCGCGATGTCGCCCCGCGCGATAAGGCCGGTTCCCGCCTCATGGTCACTCCGGCCGACCGCGTCCCCCATCAGCTCAGCGTAAACAGAGTCGGGCGGAACTGCGGTCTCGGGCTACGTCACGCGGCTACCCGGTCACACTCGGATGCGGACAGGCGGAAAGACGCCGTGGTCCGCGACTCATTTCTGGCGGCTGCGCAGCTGGCGACGGTGACCGGTGATCTGCCACGGACCGGGCGTCAGGTCGAGGAGCATGTTCACGAGCCAGACGATCAGCGTGGCCGCGACCAGGGTGCCGAAACCGTGCACCTGGAAGCCGCTCACGATGTCTCTCGTGATCACCAGCATCAGCATGGAGATAAAGAACCAGGCGAGCCCCAGCGTGAGGATGGCCAGCGGGAAGGTGATCAGGCGCAGCAACGGCTTGAGCACGGTGTTGAGGACGCCGAACACCGCCGCAGCAGCCAGGAGGGACCCCAGATTGCGCACGCGTACGTCGCTCAGGAGGCCGGCGACCACGGCCAGCACGATGGCATTGGTCAACCAGGAGATCCCTAGTCGCACGGCCAACGGGGGCTGGCGCGCTAAAGCCATGTCGACCAGAGCGTAGAGGCCCGGCCAAGCCGAGGTCAATCCTCCCCCAAGGCTCAGTGTTCCTTGCTGGGGTCCGGGGCTCGTCGCTCACTGCGGGGTGGGCGCAGGCTGATCGGTCGCCCGCGGGTCCGGCGCAGGATGAGAAAGGCCGCCGTGCCCCACATGGCCGGAATCCACAGGGCGATCGCGTGATAGACGACCGTGGCCGCAGTGCTCGTCGTGGCCGAGGCGCCGTAGAGGACGAGCATCCCGACCAGGCTGCCGTCGAGGACGCCGATGCCTCCCGGCACGGGTACGAGGTTCGACAGGTAGCCGATCTGGTAAGCCAGCACCAGCGGGGCCAGCGGCGGCACAACGCCGGCGGCGGCGAAGCAAGCGGCGAGTACTGCGATGTCGCACCACAGGTAGGCGAAGGCACCGATGATCCGCCAATCGGGCTGGCGGAGGACCCCCTCGGTGAGGCGAATGCTGGCGGCCAGCTCGACCAACAGCGTGCGCAGGCGGCCCGGGGCGCGCTTGGAGGCCAGCCGCTCGCTGAAGCGGGGCAGAAGCAGGAAAAAGATGAGGGTCGCGGTGCCCACTCCGGCCGGCACGATGCTGAGCAGTGGATCGCTCGGACCGGGGAGGATGCCGACGAACAGCCCGAGACCGGCCAGGATCAGGGTGATCACGTTGACCGCGCTGGTGAGCAGGAAGAGCACGACGGAGCGCTCGGCGATGCGTACGGGGTCCCCGCCCCGGTCGACGAGCAGCCAGGCCCCGACGGCGATGCTCCCGGCGCCCCCGAGGGAGACGGCGGCTCCAAAGGCCAGCTCGGTGAGCGCGACCCGAGCCCCGAAGCGGACCGGTGCGCGATCGAAGACCTGGAGGAAGGCGATTATGTAACCGACGCAGGAGAGGATCTCGAGGCCGATCGCCACCAGCAGCCAGCCCGCGTTCATGTTGTCGACCCGCTCGGCCACTCCGTGCAGGCCGGGGATGGCCAGGAGCAGACCGGCGACGATGGCCACCAGGATGGCCAGCGATATCAGCCCGCGCCACAGGCTCCGGCTGGACGCTTCGAGATGCTCGTCGGGGGCCTCCACGTCCGTCGGAGGTCCGTCATCGTGCGGCCGATCGCCGTCCGCCGTGGCCGCCATGGTTGATTATTCAAGCAGTGACGCGAGTTGACTTAGCAGCCCGGGACGTGACAGGGATCCGGGCCGACAACCCAGGACCGTTCACGCTCACCGGGACCAATTCGTGGATCGTCGACCGCGACCCCGCCTGGATCGTCGATCCTGGCCCGGCGTTGCCCGGCCATCTGGAGGCGCTGAGCGCCGAGCTCAGCCGCCGTGGCGGCTTGGGCGGGATCGCCCTGACCCACGATCACCCCGACCATGCCGAGGGCACGTCTCGCCTACGCGCGAGTTTCCCGAACGCGATCCTGGCCGCCGGACGAGGCCCAGCTGATGTGTACCTCCACGACGGCGCCCAGGTAGGGCCGCTGGAGGCCATTTTCACGCCCGGACACGCCCCCGATCACTACAGCTTTGCCACCGGAGCGGTGGTCTTCAGTGGTGACGCCGTCCTCGGCGAGGGCAGCGTCTTCATCGCGCCAGACCCGGGTGCGCTGAGCGGGTATCTGGCCGGCCTGGCCGAGCTGCGACGCCGGGAGCCCGAGCTGATCCTGCCCGGGCATGGGTCGCCGATCGAGGATCCGGTGGCCAAGCTCGACGAGTACGTCGCCCACCGGCTGGAGCGTGAGCGACGCCTCCTCGCCGCACTGGCGGCCGGGGCGCGTTCGGTCCCGGAGCTGCTCGATGCCGCTTGGGATGACGTGCCCGAGCTGCTGCGCCCGGCCGCGACCGTCACGCTGGCTGCTCACCTGGACAAGCTCGAGGCCGAGGGCCGACTACCCGATGGGGTGCAGCGCCCCGAGCCCTTCCGCCTGACGCAGCCGCCTGCGCCGGCCACCTGAGCATCACCGGGATCCGGGCAGGTGTCCGTTGCCGGAAGCAAGCCGGCTGTGGGCCAGATCCATGGCGGCGGCCAACGGCGTGACGCGGTGCGCCTCAGCCCGAGTAAAGATCTCGTGCAGGGTGTCGGCGATTGAGCCCACCCGGCGGCGGGCCACCGCGGGATCATAGCCGCCGAGCTCCTCGGCGATGTTGATCAGGCCGCCGGCGTTGACCACGAAGTCGGGTGCCCAGAGAATGCCTCGGGACTGGAGGAGTTCGGCCATCCGATCGTCCGCGAGTTGGTTGTTGGCCGCTCCGGCCACGACGTGACAGCGCAGTTGGGGCACGGTCACATCGTCGAACAGGCCGCCCAAAGCACAGGGAACGAGCACGTCGAGGTCGGCCACCAGCGCTTGTTCGGGGCGGCACCACTGAGCACCGAGCTCGCGGGCGAGCGTCCGCTTGCTCTCGTCGACATCAGCCACGAGCAGCCGCGCTCCCGCCCGGGCACAGCGTTTGGCCACCCGCGAGCCGACGTGGCCCAGGCCGATCACGCCGATGGTTCGACCAGCGAGGTCTCGGGTGGCGAACGCCCGCTGACACGTGGCATGGATCGCCGCCTCCACGCCCAGCGCGGTCAGCGGGCTGGGATCCCCCGAGCCGCCCCGGCTGCGGGCCAGGCCGGCGACGTGATCGGTGCCCTGGGCGATAACGCTCATGTCGCGACTTGAGGTGCCGACGTCCTCGGCGGTGATGTAGCGCCCGTCCAGCGAGGCCACGGTATCGGCGAAGTCGAGCAGGACCGCGCGCCGATGCTCAGCGGACAGCCGTTCGCCGACCGGGGTCATGATGACCCCCTTGCCGCCGCCAAGGGGCAGGTCGGCTACCGCGGCCTTGAGCGTCATGGCCCGCGAGAGGCGTAGCGCGTCCCGCACGGCCGCGCGCGAGTCGTCGTAGGACAACATGCGGCAGCCGCCGAGCGAAGGCCCGCGAACCGTTGAATGCACGGCCACGAGCGTGTACAGACCAGACCGCCGTCCTCGGCGGACATAAAGCTCCTCGTGCTCGAGGGTCTCCGGGTAGCGGTTCGGCGTCAGGGTACGAACAGCTTGTCCCGAAGGATCCGGTGCCGGGCCCGATGCCGTTTGGCGATGAAGCTGACCACAGAGCCCCGTGACGCCGAGCTGGTGCTGCGACCGACTGAGCCCGTCCTGGTCGTGCCGGCGGTCGTCGGGCTGCCCGTGTTGGAAGTGCTGCCCGAACTCGTTGCCGGGGGCGGAGTGGACGGCGATCCGGTGCCGGACCCCGTGCTCGACGGGGCGCCGGTGTTGGTTCCGGTGCCCGTAGCCGAAGGCGTGCTTGTCGGGGTGGTGCTGCTCGGCGTGGCTGCGGTGCCGGTCGGAGCGCCCGTTTGGCCGGGTGCGCTTGGCGTTGTGGTGGTTGCGCCCGAGGTCGTGCCCGGGTTGCCCGTGCCGGCCGAGGTGCTCGCGCCCGTCGGCGCGGCGCCGGGCAGGGAAGGCTGGTTGGGCGACCACATATCGGGATCGAGGAGCATGGTGATGGGGAGCCTGCGGTCACCGGCGCCCGTACCCGCGACCGCGGCGCCGGCGGCAGCTGCGGCGTTCATGTTGCCTGCCGCGGCCCTCCCCGGCCCACCGACGCTGCCCCCTGGGCTGGCCGCGACGCCCGCCCTGGATGACTCCGTTGCCGCTGTCGCCGCGCCGCTACCCGACGCCGCTGCCTGCGCCGGCGAGGCTGTAGCGACGAGGTGATGGCGATGGGCGCGATGGGTGGGGGACGTGCTCAAGCTGCGTTGGATCTCCACCGCGCCTCCCGCTGTGACCACGGCTGCCGCGAGTAAGGTCACCACATGACCGGCGCCGCTGGCCAGCAACCCCGCCGAGGTGGCCATGCCGCCGGCCGCGACCGCTGAGCCCCCGGCCACGGCGACGCTGCCCGCGGCCGCCGCTCCACCGCCACCCGCCGCCGCGCTGCTACCGGCGACCGCGCCGCTACCGGCCGCTGCGCTCGTGCCGCCGCTACCCCAGCCCAACAGGTGGGCGATCACGCCAAGCGGGCCAAGCGTCGGGGAAAGAGCAGCCAGCTGACGGCGGACCCCGCGGACCTCGGTGCGGAACTCGCGACAGCCCTGGCACTCGCGCAGGTGGCGCCGGGCCAATCCGCTGGTCCGCACCCCGCGGTCGTGGGCAAGGACCAGATCGGCCCGGATCTCCGCGCAGGCCGTATTACGAGCCGTACTGGCCTGGGCCAGTCCCACCCGAGCCCGGACCAGGAGTGACTTCACCGCCGGGACCGAGACGCCGAGGGCCCCGGACACGTCGGCGTAGGACATGCCGCTCAGCTCACGCATCAGCAACGCCGAGCGCTGCTGATCGGGCAGCCGCTGGACGTCGGCGATCAGCCGACGCAGGGCGTCGCGCTGCTCAACCCTGACGACGGGGTCCTGAACCCCGCTGGCTGTCGCTTGAGGGGTGCCGATGGCCAGAGGCTGGGGACGGCGAAGGTCATCGATGCAGCGGTTGTGGGCGATTCGGTAAAGCCAGGCCCGCAGGGCGAGCTGGCGGTGATTGGCGCGCAGGCCGTGGTAGGCGCGCATGAAGATCTCCTGGACGGCGTCCTCCGGGTCCTGCCCACTGTTGCCCAGCATCTGGCGCGCGTAGGCGAACATGCGCGCTCGGTACCGATCGTGGATTACGCGGAAGGCCTCATCGTTGCCCTCGCGGAACAGGGTGATGAGTTGCTCGTCGGTGCGGATCCGCAGCAGCGAGGCGCCAATCGTGATCCGACTGCGCGCCAGCCCTACCGATGCGGGGATTGCGGAGGCTTCCACTAGGTAGACCCTTGCCCATCCACTCTAACGGTTGAGACGGGTGGAAGTTACGCCGTGATCCCGTGACTGAGGCGGTGTCGCTGCCAAACACGGCGTCCCGACTTGCGGCTTCAGGCCAGCGAGATCATCACGTGCTTGACCTCGGTGTAGTCCTCGAGGGCATACATGCTCAGATCCTTGCCGTACCCGGACTGCTTGAAGCCGCCGTGCGGCATCTCCGAGACCAGCGGGATGTGATCGTTGATCCACACGCAGCCGAAGCGCAGCGCATTGGAGACCCGGATTGCCCGCCCGACGTCTCGGGTCCACACCGAGGAGGCCAGGCCGTAGGGTGTGCCGTTGGCCCAGGCGATGGCCTCGGCCTCGTCGGAGAACTGCTGCACCGTGATCACCGGGCCGAAGATCTCCTGCTGGATCATCTCGTCGTCCTGCTGCAGGCCGGCGACCACCGCGGGCTCGAGGAAGAATCCCGGGCCATCGGGCTCCTTGCCGCCGGTGACGATCTCGGCTCCCGCAGGCTTGCGCGCCAGGAAGCCCTCGACGCGTTCGCGCTGGCGGGCGGAGTTCAGCGGGCCGAGCGTGGTGTCGGCCGAGCGGGTGTCGCCCAGCACGAGGCCCTTGGCCTGCTCGGCCAAGCCGGCAACGAGGTCATCGTGAACCTTGGCTCCGGCGAGCACGCGGGTCGCTGCCGTGCAGTCCTGACCGGCGTTGTAATAGCCGGTGCCGGCAATGGTCTCGAGCGCGGTCTCCAGATCGACATCGTCGAAGACGATCACCGGCGCCTTGCCGCCCAACTCGAGGTGCACGCGCTTGAGGGTGTCAGCGGCGTGCTTGGCGATCCACTTGCCCGTGCCCACCGAGCCGGTCAGGGAGACCATGTCCACGTCGGGGTGGGTGACCAGTGCGGAGCCCGTCGGCTCGCCGTGGCCGGTCACGACGTTGAAGACCCCGGGGGGGAAGATCTCGGCCGCGTACTCGGCCAGCTTCAGAACGGACAGCGGCGTCGTCTCAGCCGGCTTGAGCACCACCGTGTTACCGGCGGCCAGGGCCGGGCCGATCTTCCACACGGCCATCATCAGGGGGTAGTTCCACGGCGCGATCTGACCGATCACGCCGACCGCCTCCCGGCGGATGTAGGACGTGTAGCCGCTCATGTACTCGCCGGCGGCTCGGCCCTCCAGGCACCGCGCCGCGCCGGCGAAGAAGCGCAGGTTGTCGACCATGACGGGAATCTCGTCATCGCGGAAGGCGTTGATCGGCTTGCCCGCGTTGGCCGACTCGAGTTCGGTGATCTCGTCGGCGTGCTCCTCGATGGCGTCGGCCAGCTTGAGCATCGCCAGAGCGCGTTCTCCGGGAGTGGCGGCCGACCAGCCCGCGAAGGCCTTCCGGGCAGCCGCGACGGCGCGGTTGACGTCCTGCTCGCCGGATAGCGGAGCATGGGCGATCACTTCGCCGTTGGCCGGGTTGAGGATCGGCTCGGTCTGTCCGTCGGCAGGGTCGACGAATTCGCCGTTGATGAAGTTTTGGAGTGTGGTGGTGGTAGCAGTCATTCTGATGGGCAAGCTACCACTCGCGTGAGGACGGCGGGGCGCATTTACGTCGTCGCCCTTCTACGCTTCGGCGGTCTTACTGGACTCGAAAGGACCTTCATGACGGACGTTGTCATCACCGCGGCCACCCGGACGGTCATCGGCTCCTACGGAAAGGGGCTGGCCGGCGTGCCGCCCTCGGATCTCGGCGCCCTGGCCGGCGGCGCGGAGTCCATGAGCCGCGGCCCGTACTGGATGCCGTCCGCGCGCTGGGGCGCGCGCATGGGGGAGACCGAGTTGGTCGATCCGGTGATGGGCGCGCTCACGACCCCTTCCACTCCATCCTCATGGGCGTAACGGCGGAGAATCTGGCCGAGCGCGGGTCGATCTCGCGTGAGCGCCGGGACGAGTTCGCTGTGCGTTCCCATCAGCGGGCGGCGGCGGCTCGGGCCGAGGGCCGATTCGACGACCAGATCGTCCCCGTCCCCGTCAAGGTCAAGCGCGAGACCGTGCCCTTCACGCGCGACGAGCACATTCGCCCGGACGCCACGCCCGAGTCAATGGCCAAGCTCAAGCCGGTCTTCAAGCCCGAGGGCACGGTCACGGCGGGCAACGCGTCGGGCATGAATGACGCCGCGGCCGCGGTCGTGCTGATGAGTGCTGCGAGGGGGGCCGAGCTCGGGGCCCCGGTGCGGGCCCGCATCCTGGCCTACGCCAGTTGTGGGGTGGATCCAGCCATCATGGGCATCGGACCGGCTCCTGCCGTGCGCAAGGTGCTCGAGCGCGCTGGTCGCACCCTCGAGGAGATCGATGTGGTCGAGCTCAATGAAGCGTTCGCCGCGCAGGCCCTGGCCGTGATCGATGACCTCGGCCTGGATGAGGAGAAGGTCAACCCCAACGGTGGCGCGATCGCCATGGGGCACCCGATCGCCGCTACGGGCGCGGCCATCACGGCCAAGATCCTCGACGAGATGGAGCGCCGCGATCTCGAGCTTGGGCTCGTCACGCTGTGCATTGGAGGCGGTCAGGGCATCGCCATGCTGCTTGGGCGCGAGTGACCTGCATTACGATGGCTGGCGGGTAAAGACATGGATCCAGCATCGGGCATCGGGCTCCCCGTGGCCTTCGGCGCAGGACTGATCTCGTTCCTGTCGCCGTGCGTGTTGCCGCTCGTCCCCGGCTACATCTCCGCCGTGGCCGGCGGGGTCCCCGGCGAAATTCGACGCCGACAGGTGATTCTGCCCAGCCTGGCCTTCGTCGGCAGCTTCTCGTTCATCTTCATGGTCCTTGGCCTGCTCGGCCAGCGGGCGTTGCGCTCGGCTCTGACCGGGCCGACGGCGTTGAAGATCTCCGGAGCGTTGATCGTGCTCATGGGGGTTCTGTTCCTGCTCGCACCATTTATCCCCGCCCTGAGCCGAGAGTGGCATTTCCCGCGGCTGATGCAGCGGGCCGGCCGAGGCGGCCCGGCGCTGGCCGGAGCGGCGTTCGCGCTGGCCTGGACACCGTGCACCGGGCCGACGCTGGGGGCCATCGTGACGGCCGCCGGAACGTCGAACTCCTCCTCCCACGGCGCGATCCTCCTGGCCGTCTACTGCGCTGGGCTGGGGGTGCCCTTCCTGCTCACCGGGCTGGCTTTCGGCACCGCCACCTCGGCCTTCACGGTCATCAAGCGCTACTACCCCCTGATCATCGGCCTGGGTGGGGCGGTGCTCATCGCCATGGGCGTCCTGATCTGGACCGGGGAGTTCACCCAGCTGAACATCACGGTCAGCGGCTGGCTTCAGTCCCTCGGACTTCCCAACTTCAACGCCGACACGTAGGTCCGGTGCTCGGCCGCCGTGGTACATTCCGGCCTCGGCAGGGTATTAGGGTTACCTAACAACTGTTTCCCATGTCCTTCGCGCAGACTGCCCTTCT
Organism: Solirubrobacteraceae bacterium; assembly: GCA_039922645.1. GTDB lineage: Bacteria > Actinomycetota > Thermoleophilia > Solirubrobacterales > Solirubrobacteraceae > Palsa-465. The sequence continues at coordinate 21,444 of JBDTEE010000205.1, forward strand.
CGGAGCCCTGGCTGGGCTCACCATTTACCTCGGGCTCCCCGTCGGCCGGATGCAGCTGCTCAGTGCCCGCTCGCGCGTGGCGCTGGCCATGTTCGCCGTCGGCATTCTGTCCTTCATCTTCGTCGACGTCCTTTCCAGCGGGCTGGGCATCGTCGGAAGCGCCGTTCAGGCCCTCAAGCACCACCACGAGTCATTCGCCTACGTTGCCTGGCTGGTCGTACTGCTGGCGGCCGGTTTCGGGGCGGGAAGCGCCGGCCTGGCCACCGTCCAGCGGCGGATGCGGCCGCTCGGTGCCCGCCGACCCCCGATCGCCGGGGGTTCCGGGGTCGCCGCCGTGGCCGGGGTGGACCCGGGCGTGGTCGCCAACGAGATCGAGGCCAAGCGGCGCAGCGCCCTGCGCACCGGGCTGACCATCGCCGCGGCAATCGGCGTCCACAATTTCGCCGAGGGACTGGCCATTGGCGTCTCGGCGCGGGCCGGGGCAATCAGCCTGGCCACCGTGCTGATCATCGGATTTGCCCTGCATAACGCGACTGAGGGCTTCGGCATCGTCGGTCCGCTGGGCGATGTCCGCCCGTCCTGGAAGTGGTTGGGACTGGCCGGACTGATTGGCGGCGGTCCCACGTTCCTGGGCTCGATCGTCGGCTACGAGGTGACCAGCCACGCCCTCGAGATGGCCTTCTACGCCGTGGCCGGCGGTGCGATCCTGTTCGTCATCGGCGAGGTTTGGAACGGGATGCGCCGGTTCGGCTACCGCGAACTCGAGCTCCTGATGCTGAGTGCCGGATTCATGGTCGGCGTGCTCACCGACCTGATCGTCGCCTACGGCGGCGGTTGAGCCGAGGACGCCGCGCCGCTAGCGGATCAGAGTCGCGGAGCGTTCTGCCGCGACCATTGCCGCCAGGGTTTCCGCGGCGTCGTGCGCCGGACGCCAGCGCAGCAGCTTGCGCGCTCGCGTGGTGTCCATCAGCACCGGATGGCGGAGGCTCTCGATCCACTGTGCCTCCGCGGGCATGAAGGGCAACCGCGCCACGAGCTCGGCCGCTGCGCCGAGGGCCAGGTCGGGCACCGGGACGCTGTACCAACCGAGGGCCCGGGCCAGATCGGACATGGTGATTGTCCCCTCGCCGGCCAGGTTGTAGATGCCGGGCTCACCGCGGCCGAGGACCGCGGCGCGGAGCGCGCTGGCCACATCGTCGTGGTGGACCAGCTGGAAGGGAACGCCGGGGTCGGGAATGACCGGCTTGAGCGCCGGCATGAACTCAAGCGCGCGGAGTACTGCCGACGGCATGCGCTCCGAGAGCTGGATGTAGGGGATGGTCTCGAGCAGAGTCCGCGCGTCGGGGCCGGCGACGATGCAGGGTCGAAACACGTAGGCGTCCGGGCCGCTGGATCCGAGCAGGTCCCATAGCGCACCCTCGAGCTCAGCCTTCTGAGCGGAGTAGTAGTGGCGCTGGGTTCCTCGGGCGGCCACGTCTTCGGTGAGCAGGTCGGGGTTGTCGTCGTGGAATCCGTAGGCGGCGACCGAGGAGGCGTAGATCAGCCGCTGGGCGCCGGAGGCGACGGCGGCTGAGAACACGTTGCGCGAGCCCTGCAGGTTGACGCTCGTCGTCTCCTCCAGGTCGCCCACGATCACGAAGGCCAGGTGGACGACCACGTCGGCCCCGGCGATCACCTCGGCGACGGCATCGGCATCGAGGACGTCGGCCTGCCGGTACTCGGTCTTGCGTAGGCCGGCCACCCGGGGATCGAACGGGCTACGCGCCATGGCCGAGATCCGGCCTACCGCATTGCTGCGTTCGAGCGCGCGCAGCAATGAGCGGCCGATATCGCCGGTCGGGCCGGTGACCGCCACGGTGAGCTTGTCGCTGCTCATGGCGCGTATCCGGGCTCGCCGGGCAGGACGATCCGAACCTGCTCGCCGGAGCCGATGACGCGCGGCTGAACCGGCCGGACGGGCCGAGCCCGGGCGTACTCCAGGAGCTCGGTCGCCGAGGTGAACGCCGACAGTTGCTCCAGATGCTTGATGGTTGGGAAGACAAGCAGGATCTCGTCGTCCTGCGCCGCCTGCAGCGCCGCGGCCGGCGTGTACCAGCGGGCGTCGACGACCTCCTCGCCATCGATGGCCGGCTCGGCCCCATCGGGCAGGCTGGCCAAAAAGAACCAGGTGTCGTAACGGATCTCGACCTCGGCCGGAGTGATCCAGCGGGAGAAGGGAACCAGCTCGGCGGGATCGTCCAGCGCGATGCCGGCCTCCTCCTCCAGCTCGCGTGCGCCGGCCGCGCGCAGGGCGGCCTCACCCTCCCCGTCCTCGTCGCTCACCGCGCCGCCCGGGAAGACCCAGGCGCCACCCATGAAGCGGGCCTTGGGGGTGCGCTGGGCAAGCAGAACCTCGAGCGCAGCCTCCTCGCCGCGCAGGACGATCACCGTCGAAGCGAGCCTCGGCACGGTGGCCGCGCCATGGTTCATCTCGGCGCCCGGCTCGGGGTGGTGAGCGTTCATCGGGGCGACCCTACCGCTACGCTTGCCCGCGTGAAATATATGTGTGAGTCCTGCGGCTTCATCTACGACCCGGCCGAGGGAGATCCCGACGGCGGGATCCCGCCCGGGACCGAGTTCAGCGATATTCCGGACACCTGGTTCTGTCCCGTCTGCGGAGCACGCAAGCGGGACTTCGCTCCCTACGAGGACTAGGGTCGGGGCACTAACCCGTCGCTGCCGAGGCTGAGGCCGGCGCCAGGCTGGCCGTGACCTCGGCGATGGCCTCGGCGGTCATCATCACCAGGCGATGGAGGTCGCGCTCCGACATGGCCGGCGCGGGCATGAGGACGACCACATCCCCGAGGGGCCGAATGACCGCGCCGCGGCGGCGAGTGGCCAGGGTGACCAGATGGCCGAGACGCTCCTGCGCCGATCCAGCGCTCAGCTCGATCCCCACCATCAGCCCCCGTTGGCGGACTTCCGCCACCGCGGGCAGCGGCGCTACGTGCTGGTGGAGGCTCCGGGCCAGTAGGTCGATCTTGGGCTCGAGCCCCGCGATCGTCCGCTCCCGCTCGAAGGTCTTGAGCGTGGCGATCGCGGCTGCGCAGGCGAGCGGGTTGCCGGTGAACGTGTGGCCGTGAAAGAAGGTTCGGGAGTCCTCGTGGCGGCCGAGGAAGCCGGCGTAGATCCGCTCTGTGCTCAGCGTGGCGGCCAGCGGCAGGTAGCCGCCGGTCAAGCCTTTGCCGACGCACATGAGGTCCGGAGTGACGCCCTCGTGCTCGCAGGCGAACATACGACCCGTCCGCCCAAAGCCGGTCGCCACCTCGTCGCAGATCAGCAGCACCCCGTGCTGGTCGCACAGCTCGCGGACCCGCCGCAGATACCCAGGGGGCTGCATGAGCATCCCCGCCGCGCCCTGCACGAGCGGTTCGACGATCACCGCGGCAACCTCCTCGCCATGCTCGGCCAGGAGCGCCTCGAGGTGACGCGGGTCCTGCGCGCTGGCGTGCAGGGTTTCGAACAGGAGCGGCCGGTAGAGCGAGTGGAACAGGTCAATGCCGCCCACCGAAACCGAACCGATGGTGTCCCCGTGGTAGGCGTCTTGAAGGCCGATGAAGCGCGTGCGGTGCGCTTCGCCCTGCTGGGCCCACCACTGGAAAGCCATCTTGAGAGCGATCTCCACCGCAGTGGAGCCACTGTCGGAATAGAACACCCGGCTCAGGCCCGGTGGGGCAATCGCGACCAGCCGTTCAGCCAGCTCGATGGCCGGCTCGTGAGCCAGGCCGAGCATGGTCGAATGAGCCATCCGGTCAAGCTGATCGCGGATGGCCGAGTCGATGTCCGGATGGCGATGACCGTGGACGTTGCACCACAGGGAGGAGACCCCGTCGATG
>JBDTEE010000206.1:0-14829 GCA_039922645.1 Solirubrobacteraceae bacterium
GCCGCCGCCTCGGGGTAATGCGGCCGGACAAGTGTTCGTACTCAACATACGCACGCCTGAGCGCGACCTAGACAATCTTATCTTCACTTGATTGGTGCTATTTAGCAGAGACGGCTCAGGCGCTCAACCGGCGCGGGTGGCCAGAACGGCGGCAAACCGGTCTGCGGCGGGAGCAAACGAGTCCAGAAACAGAAAGGGCTCGATCAGCTCCGCCTCCATCAGAAGTGGCCCGGCCGGGCCCCCCACGAGATCGATCCGGGCGTAGACGGGCGCGCCCGGCACGCCGGCCAGCGCCGACTGGGCGGCAGCGAGCTCCTCGGGGCCGGCGGTGTGGGCGAGCACCGTGCCGCCGTACTGAGGCTGGACCCGGAAGTCGCCGGCGGCCGGAACCTTGCGCACGGCGTGGCTAAGGGCGCCGTCGAAGTAGACCAGCGACACTCGCCGTCCGCGGCCACGCTGCTGATCAGCGGCTGCACCAGAGCGTCTCCGTCGGTGACCAGGCCGGCAAGATGTGCGGCCCGCAGACCGAGCCTGGCCAGCGCGCTCACCAGCAGCGGTGATTCCGTGTCCGGGGCTGGCATCTGCGCCCCAGTCACCAGAACCACGTCGGGACCGCTCACTCATCGGGTGACCGGCTCAGGGAGCGAGAAGAGCCTGGCCAGGACGCGGGCCACGCCATCCTCGTCGTTTCCCGGCGCCACCTCCTCGGCGGCCGCCAACACGTCGGGGTGGGCGCCCGCGACCGCCACCCCGTGCCCGGCCCAGCGCAGCATGTTCAGATCGTTGGGCATGTCACCAAAGGCCACCACCGCCTCGGGGCCGATCCCCCGCTCATGGCAAATACGGGCCAGCGCCCTGGCCTTGCTCACGCCCGGAGCGCTGATCTCAAGCAGGTCGCCGGTGGAGTTCGAGTGGGTCACCTCGGCTCGCTCGCCCGCGGCCAGCCGCGCCGGGCCGAGCATCTCATCGGCGGTGTAGGCGAGGTGGCGGAACATCAGCTTGATGGCCGGCTCATCGAGGAGCACGGCAGCGTGATCCACGACCGTCCCGTCCGGCGGCGGCCAATGCGGCCGGTAACCCGGCTCGTGCCCGAAACCATCGATTCGCTCGACCGCCCACGCGCCCCCCGGGAGCGCCGTGCTCACCGCCGAGACCACGATCTTCGCTTCCTCTGACTCGAGTGCCTGGCTCCCAAGCAGCCGGTCGCCGGCCAGGTCCCAGAGCACGGCGCCGTTGTCACACACAGCCAGCGGCCGAGCGCCGATCTCCAGCCCAAGGGGCCGCATCCAACGCACCGGGCGCGCGGTGCACAGGACCAGCAGCGCGCCCGCCCGCTGGCAGCTGTCCAGAACCGCGCGGGTCTGGTTGCCGAGCGTGCCGTCACTACGCAGCAAGGTGCCGTCCAGATCTGTGGCAATGAGCTTGGGTGGCACAGTGGCCGATGCTCGCAGACCGCGAACAGGCGGGCCGGTACCCTGAGGCCGCGTATGAGTGCCACCGTCCCTCGCCGCTCCCTCCCCTGGCTCCTCCAGGCCCCAGAGGTCCCGGACGTCCATGCACCCCGCTGGTTTCATCGCCTGCCTGTCTGGCTGAGCACGGCGGCGATCCTGTTGATCCTCATCGGCGTCTCCGCCGTGGTGCGCTCGCGCTACCTCAGTGGACAGCTCTGGGGGGACGAGGCGATTTCGATCGGTATCGCTTCCCACCCGCTGAGCGCGATCCCCGGAATTCTCCGCCAGGACGGCTCGGTACCGCTCTACTACGCCTTGCTGCACATATGGATGAGCGTGTTCGGCGCCGGGGAGGTGGCCACGCATTTCCTCTCCCTAAGCCTCGGCCTGCTCACGATCCCGGTGGCGATGTGGAGCGGGTGGAGCCTCTTCGGCCGGCGCGCCGGAATGGCGGCCGCGGTTCTGTTCGCGTTCAGCCCGTTTCTGACTCAATACGCCGCGGAGGTGCAGCCCTACGAGCTGCTGGCCCTGCTCGGCCTTATCGCGACCACCGCCTTCTTGCACGTCTTCATCCGACGCCGGCGGCGGTTCGTGATTCCCCTGACCATCAGCCTGGCGCTGATGCTCTACACCAGCTTCTGGGCGATCTTCTTCTGGGCGGGCGCAGGCGCGGCCGTACTGCTCCTGGTTCGCTCGAGCCAGGAGCGGCCCGCACTGCTGCGCGACGGCGCCCTCAGCTTCGGGACCGCCTTGGTGCTGTTCGTGCCCTGGATCCCCAATCTGCTCTACCAGATGGCCAACACGACAAGTCCCTGGGGCTACGGCGACCGGGCCGGCTTTGGCTTTCCGAGCTCGCTCCTGGGCAGCGATCGGCTGACCGTCGCCCTGGCCGTGCCCCTGGCGGTCGCCGTGCTGCCTCTGGCCGCGCGGGAGAAGCGGCAGAGCCCGACGGCGCGGATGGTTTGGGCGCTGATGACACTGGCCCTGACCGCGGCGTTTCTGGCCCGGATCGGCTCGATCGTCTCTCCGGTGTGGGAGACGCGCTACCTCGCCTCGATCCTCGCCGCCTTGCTGCTGCTCGGGGCGCTGGCCTTCGCCCGCTCGGGGATCCTCGGCGTGGTGGCGCTGGCCCTCACCCTGGCCTTCGCCGCCAACTCGGCTTCCTTTACCCCGCAGTTCAAGAGCGACATGCGCGACGTCGCCGGCGAGCTTGCCCCCTACCTGCACCGAGGGGACCTCGTGCTGGTCGCTGCTCCCGATCAGTCCCCGCTGGCCTACTACTACCTGCCCGCCGGGTTGCGTTACGCGAGCCCAATGGGCCCGATCGCCCATCCCAGCTACATGAACTGGGTGAACGCCTACAGTCGGCTGCTGGACGCCAACCCGCGGCAGACCCTGGCCCGGCTGGTGGCGTCACTGCGGCCTGGACAGCGTCTGCTCTACTCCCGCCCCCTCACCGAGGGGACCAAGTCATGGACTCCGCAGTGGGCCGTGCTGGTCCGCCGCCGAGCCGCGCAGTGGGGCGAGCTGCTGGCCACCGACCCGCAACTGCGACGGGTTGCCGGAGCGATTGCACCCCACGACTACCGCAGCGCGTGGGGCGTGGGGGACAGCGCAATCGTCTACAGGAAGCTGCCGTAGCTACCCGGGTCCGCCGAGACTCAGGACTCCGCCGGCTCCTGTCCCGGGCGCAGCAGGGCAGCGAGATCCACACGCTCGAACATGGCCGCGGTGGCCAGCGCCGTCGGCTGGCCGGCCTCGGGATCGGCGCCCGCGGCGATCAGCGCGCGGATCACCTCTGACTCGGCCTTGAACACGGCGCCGGCCAGGGGAGTCTGACCCCGGTCGTTGGCCCGGTCGGGGTCCCCCCCTCGCTCGAGCAGAGCACGCACCGTCTCGACGTGGCCGTGGTATGCGGCCAGCATCAGCAGCGTGTCCCCGTTCTGGTTGGTCAGGTTGACGTTCACACCCGCGTCGAGGAACGCTGCAAGCTCATCGACTGCCCCGCTCCGTGCGAGTCCGAACAGGCGCGTGGCCAGTTCGCGGATATCGGCGTCGGGCTCCGACATGGCCCGAGTGTGTCATCAACCGGACGGGCTCCTTGCCTGTGACGTTCGTCACACCTACACTGCCCGGCAGCGCCGAGGAGTAGAGAGAGAAACGCGTGCCCGGGCGGCGAGGCGGATGCGGAAGGTTCCTTGCTTCCCCCCTCGTCGTCCGGCAGTTTCTACGGCCGCTCAGGGAGGTATGGCGCGCCCGGTGAGCGAGATCGGCAGCAAGCTGCGCAGATCTTCCACCGGGCTCATCGAACGCTCGGCCACCGCCGCGCGGGCGGGCTCGACCAAGGTCTCCTGGAGGCGTCGCACGGCATCTAGGTGATCACCGGTCCAGACCACGCGGACCACAGCCAAGCTCCAGCCCGCGACACGGTCCGGGATCGAGGAGACCGGTCGCGAATCGTCCCTGGGGACTCGACCAGCAGCAGCATGGCAAACGATCCGAAGGCGGCAAACGTGGCCAGGATCGGATTACCGATGACCACGTCGCCGAGCGCGAACATGGCGGGCATGACCAGGGCTGTCCGCGTGGCGCGGCGCAGCGCGGCGTAGCCGGGATCGCGTGTGCGCAGCCACGCCGCCGCCCCGGCCAGCGGACGGACGGAACGCGCCGGAACGCTCAACGATCTCCCCTCATGAGCCGCACTCATCCTCGACCTGGGATCTTCTCAATGCTGTCTACCGCCCATCGAAGCACCAACGAGAGGCCCGAAACATGCCAGATCTAAGTGGAAGCACCCTGTTCATCTCCGGCGCCAGCCGAGGAATCGGCCTGGCCATTGCCCTCCGGGCGGCGCAGGATGGCGCGAATGTGGCGCTGATCGCCAAGACGGCCAAGCCGCACCCCAAGCTCGAGGGCACCGTCTACACGGCAGCCGAGGCGATTGAGCAGGCGGGCGGAAACGCGCTGCCCATCGTGGGAGACATCCGCGACGAGGACTCGGTGGCGGCGGCGGTCGCAGCCGCCGTGGAGCGCTTCGGCGGGATCGACATCTGCGTCAACAATGCCAGCGCCATCAACCTCGGAGGCATCGAGGCGCTCGAGATGAAGCGCTACGACCTGATGCAGGACATCAACACACGGGGGGCGTTCGTCGTCTCCAAGGCCTGCGTCCCGCATCTGAAGAGCGCAGCGAATCCGCACATCCTCACCCTCTCTCCCCCAATTTCACTGCAGCCGCGCTGGCTGGCCCCTCACACCGCCTACACGATCGCCAAGTACGGCATGACCCTCGTCGCGCTCGGCCTTGCCGAGGAGCTTCGGGAAGCCGGTGTCGCCTCCAACGCGCTCTGGCCCCGCACTCTCATTGCCACGGCCGCGGTCCAGAATCTGCTCGGTGGCGATGAAGCCATGCGCCGAGCGCGCACCCCGGCGATCTATGCCGACGCCGCCTACCAGATCCTGACCCGCCCCAGCCGGGAGTGCACGGGCAACGCGTTCCTGTGTGAGGACGTACTGGTGGAGTCGGGCGTCGAGGATCTCAGCGCCTACAGTGCCGCGGGCGCGGATGCTGATCTGGCCGTAGACCTGTTCGTGGACGCCGTCGACCCTCCCCGGTCCACCTAGAGCCCGGAGCCCTTTGCGGTTAGACGTATGTAGCGGTGTTGTGGAGGGTGCTCGACACGTTGCCGCCGAGCAGCACGGCAGCCAGGATCACCACGAGGGCGATCACGGCAATCAGCAGCGCATACTCGGCCATCGTCTGACCTTCGCTGCTGCGGAGTCGATCCATCAGTGTGCCTTGTAGGCGCATCCGGACCCGTCGGCAGGAATGCCGGTCCGCTTTAGCCCTGAGTGGCGTCGATCGTCACATGAGTTAGCCGGCCCCCTTCTTATGAATCTCACAGCATCGGCACGCGCGCGTCTTAGGCCACTGGTTGATCCTGTCTGACATGACGGCAACCGCACATAGAGCCACAGCCTTCGAACTGCACCGTGGCCATGGCCGGCTGATCCCGCAGGCCGCAGCTCAGCACGTTACGCTGCGCGCCACCGGGGATGGGTGGTCACTGCTGAATGCAAACGGCGAGGCGATCTTCCGCGGGCTCGGCCGAGCTTTTCGCCGAGAATGCCTTGAGCGCGCCCGTGACCTCGGAGTGCTGGCCGTAATCAGCGGCTGAGGCGCTGGGCGTCGCGCTCGGTCATCCGAGCAACCCGCCCCCGGTGCCCGGCACCACAGGCCCGTCACCGACGATGTGGAAGTTGTTGAAGAAGATCTGCACGTTGTTCGCCTCGATGAAGCCCGTGGAGCTGTTGTTGTTGTTGATGTCCACGGTGGCGCAGGGGGCGAAGATCGTGCCATCCAGGGTTTCGCCGTTGCCGCTGATTTGCATCGGGCCCGGGCCGGGCGAGTCGTCGCAGCCGGTCTGGTAGAGGAGCAGGCCGTAGGCGCCGTTCACCATCGGGCCAGTCAGGGTGGCGCCGCTGGTTGCCCCGATCTTGTTGGCCACAAAGGTGACACCGGTACCGGTCGCGCCGGAGAAATCGATTGACCCGGTGGTGTTGCAGTACACCCCTGGCGCGACCGTTCCGGTGAACACGTAGGTGCCGGTGACGTAGTTGGTGCAGGTGGGGGGGAAGTTGCGGTAGTCCAGGGGGTAGGGAGTCGGAGGGGAGGCGAACGGCGCCGTCGCGTAATGGCCGGTATTGCCGCTGAAGGCGCACCCGCTTCCCGTCCCATAGACGCCCGCGCCGATCGACGTATTACCGCCCCCCGAGTCGGTGAGGTTGCCGTTGCTCTGGAGCGCCCCGGTGATCTGCGCGTTGTTCTTGTCGATCTTGATACCGATATCAGTGCTGCAGTTGCCGCCGTCGGCGTAGGCGAAGATCGCCGCCTGCATGCTCTTGCCGTGCTCACCGCCGATCGCGCTGGCACTGATGGCCGCGCTGTTGAAGCCAAAGATCTTCGCGAAGAACGTCGGTGCGGTCGCGTTGACCGTCACCTTGACTCGATTCGCATTGCCGGCATAGTTCGTGGCAACGGTCACCGTGGCGCCCCGATAGTTCTCTTGCGCATAGGTCGTGCCGTCATTGGCGGCGCCCGTGGTGTTGCTGGGCAGATCTTGGGTGGCCGCGAGCGCACCGGCATCAGCGGCAGTCTGGGCCTGTTTCTGGGCCTGGTAGAGCGAGGAGAGATCGATGGCCAGTGCGGCCATCCCGAGGAGCGCGACGATGCTGACCGCAACGAGGGCCACGACCGTGCCGCTCTCGTCGGCCGCGCGGCGACGGAGCTGCGTCAGCCTTGCTGCCCAGCGGGATCTGGTGGCCTTCACGGGACGCGCCTCGATCCGCGGCCAGGCAAGCCGCTGCTCACACCCGAGCGGATGTGTTCTGGACAGCGTGGTGTGAGGGGTCGCCAATCGACCATGCGGTCCTATCGTCTGGCTGTGGCGGCCCGCGCATCCGACGATTCGGTAGGTCACGCTAGACAAAGGTCGAGCGGCGCTGGTGTTTCGGTTACTCAGTGGGCAGCGAGGTTCGCCAGCCGTTGCACCGATGTACTGATGACCTCGCGTTGGGTGTCTAGGACAACCTCAACCGTAGAACGAGCGAACAACTCCTCCCCCTCGGCGGCGGTGCCTATGACGTCGTCGAGGGGAGCGGTGCCTGGAACGGCTCAGACCATCGCACGGAGTCCAGGTTGACCTGCTCGGAAAACTCCTCCAGGGCTCCGAGCGCGAGTTCAGCGGATGCCGTGTCGTCTCGACGCGCGTAGAAGGCCAGGTTGAGCGCGTAGGGCTCAACGTCGAAGGCGTAGTTGGCGATGATCCAAGAACCGAATCCGGCCTCCCGCAAAAGCGCCTCGAGCTCGTCCCGGTCGAACAAGCTCTTGTGTAGCTGCGCGAGCCACCAGCCTTCCACGTGCTCCGGATCCCCATGCGTGTACCGGTATACGTGGTAGAGATCAAAGCGGCTAGACAGGATCCCGGGGGCTCGGTCGAGGTAAAGGCGTGCGATCTCGTGGAAATCAGGCAGGCCGAGGTACAGAACCCAACCGTCGGGCGACAGCGCTTGTCGAACTGCCTCCAAATGCGGAAGCCTGTCGTTGCGGTATAGGTGCTCGAAGAAGGCGTGGCTGACCACCGACCTCGCTGACCGCAGCTGCGGACGGTTGAGGTCGGCCACGATGTCCGTCGCCGACGTTGCGCGGACGTCGATGTTGACGCGCCCCACGATGCGTTGGCTCCCGCACCCAAGGTGAAAATCTGCTTGGTCGGGGACGGAGGCCAACACCCGTCGCTGCCGGAGCCGGTGGCGCAGCTTCCAGGTTGCCCCGCGCGCGGCGGCCAGAGCCCTGCGCGCCCGGGGCTTTAGATCCATCATGGCGCAGACACTATCCACACATCGGGCGACCCCCATCACCGGCTCAGGCCGGGCGTTCGGAGGTGCGGCGGATCATTTGCGCAAGCGCCTCGGTTGAGCATCCCTTTAGCAGCAGTCCCGATGCCCCTGCCTGAAGCATGTCGAGGTATACGTTCGGGACTGGAGGACGCGGTGAGCGCGATGACGCGAGTGTCGGGGCACCGTTCGAGAATCTTGCGTGCCGCCTCCGGTCCGCCGCCGTCGGGCATCATCCAGTCGAGGAGGACGGTGTCGGGACGCTTGGTTACGGCAAGTTCGACGATTTCCTCGACGCCGGCGACGGTTCCGACGAGCTCGAGCCCGTCGGCGCGATCAATCATCCCGGCGATGACCCGCCGCGCGAGCGGATCGTCATCCGCGGTGGCGATTCGCAGCGTCAGGCGTTGAGGTTCGGCCGTTTGCGGGGCATCTCCGTTCGTCACATCGACCGCATCAGCGTCGGTGGGCTCCGGGCCTTCCAGACGGGAATGGATCGCGTCTGCGGTTTCTGCCAGAGCCCGACGGAGGCGCGGCTCGATACTCGTCGCAAGTTCGGTCTTGTCATGGTTGGCAGCGTTGACCATCTGGTCACAGAGATCGGCAACGCGTGCTGCACCGGCGCTTGCTGCCGACTCTTTCAGCTCGAGGGCGATTCGACCCAGGGAGCCGGTATCACGTGCGTTGGCAGCTCGCCACAGGGCGGGCAGCTGGAGCGACGCGCGTAGAACGAATCTTTCGGCGCCCGTCGCGGTCGAGACCGCGCTGCGCCCGGCGGTCGCCCCGGGCGCCGTCAATACGGGGGGTGTCGACCTCGACGGCGGCAGCGAGGATGCGCAGTTGCGTGTCTGCCCGGGGGAGTAGCCCGAGCTTCGTGCATTCCGCCGCGAGCACGTCAAGGCGCAGGGGCTTGGGAATGTGGTGGTCCATTCCGGCATGTCTGGCGGGCGTGCGTGGTCACCACGATCACGAGCGCACCTGAGCTCTCGCGGTCTCGGTAGCGGATTTGCCGGGCGGCCTGGTAGCCATCGACGTTCGGCATGGCGCAGTCCATGAAGATCGCCACATAGGGCCATCCGGCACTCATGTTCAGGGCCTCCTGCCCATCGCGAGCGACATCCACGGCAATTCCGAGCTTTTCCAACAAGCGTTGCGCCGCAATCCGGCATATGTCGTCGTCGTCCACCACGAGCACGCGGGGGTTCCAGTCCGACGCGACGAACCGGATGGGGTCACTGGCGTCAGATGATTTGGCGTGCGCGGCGGCGGCAATCGACGTGGAAGCAGGGCCGAGAGTTTCGCTCGGAGAAAGGAAGCTGGAGCTAGTGGTCATGCGTTACCTCTGCTCACCTATCGGCTCGGGCGAGATTGTCTTGATCGAGACCCTCGTTCTCGATTGTCGCCGCGGCCTGAGTGAGGGCGAGCTCGGTGGTGGCGAGGAGATCTCTCAGCTCGGGCTGCAGGTCGTGGCTCTACGAAGCAACGCCGGCCCCTCGGCGCCATCCAGCCGGGCGAGCGCGTCTGCCAGTTTGACCACGCCGAATGTGGCGCAACTGCCCTTGAACGTATGTACGACGTGCGCGAGCGTAGCCGGGTCGCGGTCATCCAGCGCGTGGGCGAAGTCCTCGACCCGGGATCTTGACTGGGTGAGGAACAGCTCGAGCAGGCCGGCATCCTCGCCGCCGGCGAGGATTTCCGCGACCAGCTCGTGATCGATCACCAGTTGCTCCTCGGCTGAGGACGTGCTGCCGCTCTCGATCCTGCTCGTGTCCGCGTGGTCGGCCTCGGGTGCGCCGGTCGTGCCATCGCCGGAGAAGAACCGTGTGAGCACGCGTTCTACCTTGGCGATCCGTAGTGGCTTGGCGATGTAGTCATCCATTCTGGCGGCGAGACACTTCTCGCGATCGCCCTGCATCGTGTTCGCGGTCATCGCGATGATCGGCGTGTGCCGGCGGTTTCGATCCCGACGGCGGATCACCTCAGTGGCCGCGTATCCGTCTATCTCGGGCATCTGGCAGTCCATGAACACTGCGTCGTAATCGATGCGACCGCTCACCTCGATCGCCTCGCGCCCGTTGCGAGCGATGTCGACGATGAACCCGAATTTCTGTAGGACTCGTCTGGCCGCGAACTGGTTCATTTCGTTGTCGTCGGGAACCAGCACCCGGCCACCGGCCCCAACCGACGATGTCGGTCGTGATCGTGGCTCGGGCTGGTGGGGCGTTGGCGCTCGGCTGAGGGCATTGACCAGCTGGTTGCAGAGGTCGATTGACGGACCAGCTTGGACAGGACTGCGTCGAAGCCGGCTGTCCTTGCCTCCGGCACGGGAACGTTGCCTCTGCTCAGCAGGATCAATCGCGCGCCGCGAAGTCGAGGCGCGGCCTTGATCGTGCGAGCCAGCTCAAGCCCGTCCATCTCGGGCATTCGCAGGTCGATTACGGCAGCTTCGTGGGGGCGCCCGGCGTCGGCCGCGCGGTGCAACAGGGCCAGCGCCGACGGGCCATCTTTGGCGCTGTCAGGGATCATGCCCCACGAGGCCACCTGCTGCTCCACGATTTGGCGGTTGCTGGTGTTGTCGTCGACGACCAGCACGCGGATCCCGGTCAGGTCGCGAACGGGTCCGGCGGCGTGCGCGGTGGTCCCGGACACACAGGGAAGGGTGAACCAGAACTCGCTGCCCGTCCCTGGCGCGCTTCGTACGTTGACTTCGCCCCCCATCAACTCAGCCAGCTGTCGGTGATCGCGAGCCCCAGGCCCGTCCCTCCATACCGGCGCGTCGTCGTGCCGTCGGCCTGAGCGAAGGGCTCAAACAGCTGCGCCAGGCGGTCAGGATCGATGCCGATGCCCGTATCGGTCACCGCGACGCGAAGCAACTCAGTGCCGTCCCGGCGCTCGGCTCCGACCTTGACCATGATCTCCCCGTGGGGTGTGAACTTGACCGCGTTGCCGACCAGGTTGAGCAGCATCTGGCGCACGCGGTTCCCGTCGCCGCGTACCACGGAGGGCACGCCGGGATCGATCGAGACCGCAAGCTCGACGCCCTTCTCGTTGGCTTTCCTTCCCAGGATCTCGCACACGTCGTCCGCGGCGTCCTCGATCGAGAAGTCCTCTTGGACGATGTCGAGCTTGCCAGCTTCGATCTTGGAGAAGTCGAGGATGTCGTTGATCACCAGCATCAGCGCCTCTGCCGACGTAAGCGCGACGCTCGCGTACTCGCGCTGCTCGTCACTGAGGCTGGTATCGAGCAGGAGCTCAGTCATGCACACCACGCCGTTCAGCGGTGTGCGGATCTCGTGGCTCATATTGGCCACGAACTCCGACTTCAAGCGCGATGCCTCAAGCGCCTGCTCTCGGCTGGCGCGCAAGTCGACGTCGATCCGCCTGTCGTCGGTGATGTCGCGTGCCGTGACGTACACCAGGCCGTCCACCGGCATCGACGAGATCCAGCGCAGCCACCGGTAGGAGCCGTCGGCACCCCGGAATCGGTTCTTAAAGCCGGAGGGCACCGCAGTTCCGGCCAGCCGTGCGGCGTAGCGGTCGAGACTGGCCTGATGGTCGTCCTCATGCATGAACTCAGCGAAGCCATGCCCGACGATCTGAGCCGCGCTCAGCCCGAGGATGCGTTCAAACGCTGGGTTGACGCGCACAAAATTCCCAACCGCATCGATGATCGCCATCACGTCCGGGGAAACGGCGAAGAGCTGATCAATGGCGATCCGCACCGAGGCGAGCTCGTCGTCCGCCCGCCTGCGTTCGCCGGTGTCGCGCGCGGTCCGCGAGGGGCGGATGATCCGCGTGCGGTCGCTGACATCGCGGATCACGTTGGCGACTAGCATCCCAGCCTCGGCCGCCACCGGTCTCAGCGAGATCTCGACCAAGAACTCGCTCCCGTCCTGGCGGCGCCCAGGCTGCTCGGTCCCCATCTGCGAGTCTCGCGGTCGCGGACCGAACGAATACCGGGCGCGGCGTTCCTCCTCCGAGCGATGCCGGGCCTCGGGGAGGAGTATGTCGATCGGTTTGCCGAGCAGGCTGGCACGGTCGTAGCCAAACATCTCCTCGGCCGGCGCGTTGACCATCGCGATCACGCCCTGCTCGTCGGCGACGACGATCACCTGCGGCGAGGACCCCAACAGAGCCACCACGCGGTCAGGAATCCGTGCGCAACGGCAAGCGGCGCAGCCAAACGCCCGTTCATCAGGCCCAATCCAATCGTCGTGTCATCTACCCATGCCATCGACAGGCCAGCGCGAGCACTTAAACGCCGGCGATCACCAGCCCCCACGTCACACTCCAGGCGTGGACAACGGCCAGATCGCTGACCGCCTGGATGACAGCGACGGGGATGGGCGACCGCCGCGGACGTGGTCAACCAGCGGTCGCTCGAGGACCTGCGCGCGTCGGGCTCGCGGTGATGCAATCGCCCGCACTGATCGGCGCGTTGCGTTGCACGGTTCGCGGGCGTTAACCCGAATCAGATGATGTCTAGGACCCTCTCTGCAGGCACCCTCCATGCAGATCGCCAATCGAGAGATGCACCTCAGGAGGAGGGCTCATGCGATTCTTGCTCAACATCATCTGGCTGATCCTGTGCGGGTTCTGGATGGCCGTGCTCTACGTGATTGCCGGCGTGGTGATGTGCGTGTTGATCATCACGATCCCGTTCGGCCTGCAAGCCTTCAAGCTGGCCGGCTTCATGCTGTGGCCATTCGGACGCACCGTGGTTCGCCGAGACGATGCGGGCGCCGCTTCTGTGATCGGCAACGTGCTCTGGGTTGTCCTCGTCGGCTGGGAGTTGGCGATCGGACACATCGTGACCGCGTTCCTCCTGGCGATCACGATCATCGGCATCCCGTTCGCGGTGGCCAATCTGAAGCTCGTGCCGATCTCGCTTCTTCCCTTCGGAAGGCAGGTCGTGCCAGCGGACCAGGCCGCTGCGACGGGCGCCGCTTTCTTCTAAGCCGTCTGGCAGCTCAGGACGAACAGCCACTCCCTCCTCGGAGAAGAAGATCGGCTCGCCACTCCCCGTTAGAGGCCAGCGGACGATCGGCGGCGAAGTCGTAGACCGGGCGCCCGACCAGAGCGTCGCGGGGGTAACCCGAGGAGCTGAAGATACGCCCCGTTCACTCAACAGGGGCGCCGCTCGTCGTCCAGAGCACCATCGCGTTCTTCGAGTTACGGAAGGCCTGCTAGACGAGCGCGGGGCCAACGAACTGAGTGGCTTTTACATCAGAGGCTTTGACACTCTTGTCCTAGCCCCCTGATCGTGTGGGCCGTAAATCTCGTGCTCGATTTCGTCCCGGCACCCCGGCAGCTCGTGGGCCGTCGCCGGCGGCGGAAGTAAGGAGTCGGGCAAGCCGTTCGCCAACTGCGACGACGATGACCGCCACAGCGCCGGCCGTCGTCAGCAGCTTGCGCACGACCGCACGCTTGGCTGCGCCGTCCATGTCGGCGCCCTGCGTTGGTCAGGCGCGCGAGGCCTAGCTCGAGGTCAAGGCCGACACTCCGGTGGCGCCCGGCTGCGCCCTGTTTGCGAACGGGCCGAGCAGATCGTCGGCGTTCTCGCGACGAGCAGCGACCTCAAGCTTTTCGCCTTCCGCGCGCGTGAAGGCGATGATCACCGGATCGTCGCCGATTCGGTGGAGTTTCTTGCGCTCTTCCTCGCTGGCCGGCCGCACCGCGGCGCCGGTCACCCACACGAGCGATTCCTTCCACCCCGCCGGCAGCCCGCGAAAGGCGAAAACGTCATGGATCCACACGCCGTGTCCCGGCGACCACCGTTTTTTCTCGGCAGGCCGCACCCGCACGGGCACGTTGCCCGGCCGCTGGCGCAGCGCCCGGTTACGCAACAGCAGAGCCATGATGCCCACTGCGCAGAGCCAGAGCGGGACGCCGATGGCGGCCAGAATTGCCCAGATCATCGAGAGTTCCTCCTACCGTTGGGGATCGGAGCGGTTGATCGCCTGAGCGTGCCGCTCCGTGAGCGAGCCGGCATCACCCGATGGGATGACTGCTCAGGTAGAACGGGTCACCATTGCTAAGTACTGGTGGAGAGCCGCTGGTAGTACGCCCGGAGTCTGCGCTCGCTCACCGCCGTGATGTGGGCCGACGCGCGGGCGAGGCTGAACGAACCGCGCGCCAGGGGGTGGTTCTTCCAAATCCACGCAAATGCCACCAGCGCCACGAAGCCGGGCGCGGTCCGCGACGGCCTTCCCGCCATGACATGGAAGAGCTCACCTAGCGTGGCCCCGGCCAACACGAAATCTTCGGCCTGGGGTGCGGCCACTGACGGCGCTGCATCGTCGAGCGCCTTCGCTGCAGCGCTAAGGGCCAGGACCGTCAGCAATAGCGACTCCTCAGTTGAGAGTCCAGAGAGCCCGGTGAGCCTCGAAATCGCCCGCCGCTGCGCTTCGTTGAGCAGCAGGAGCACGAGGCTGGCGTCGTCGGCGAACAGTCTTCCCGCGCCAAGATGTTGCTTGCCGTTCACTGGTTTCAACATCTCAGGCCTCCTCCCCGTGCGCCTCATCCACATGGGGTGATCGACCTTCCTCAGGACGTGAGGCTCACCTGATGGGGATCAGCGGCCACTTCCGGATTCGGCAGGCCCGGTACGGGCTTATCGGTGCCGGCGCCCTCCTTCTGGTGTTCTCGGTCATCCAGCTGCCCGGCCTGCCGGCGCCGCCATAAGGCTCCACTCACCCGAAACGGGCGATGGCATCCCGGGCGCGACCGAGACGATCAGTGGACCGTGCGAGTTGCCTTCGCGCACATCGCCATCCCGTTCGCGCTGGCCGGCGGCAGTCTGATCTTCGCCGTGTTCCTGGTGTTGATGTTCTTCGCCCTGGTCTACAGCTACTACACCCGCAGAGGCAGCGGCATCAACCAGACGCCGTAACGCCATCCCGATGGGCCCCCTGAGTCCCCGAGCGAGCTGGCACACGACACCACACAAGACGTGCGCAACTGGGAGCGGGGTACTGCCGGC
>JBDTEE010000207.1:0-9736 GCA_039922645.1 Solirubrobacteraceae bacterium
GCCCGTGGCCAGCTCGCGCTCGATTTCCCGCGTGTGCGCCTTGCGCAACGCGAACGTCATCAGGAGGGCGCCGGCGGCGAGCATGATCGCTGCGGCCAGGAAGGCCACGTGGTAGCCCGACACGCGGGCGGCCAGCTGTCCGGCACCGCCGCTGGCGTGCAGCAGGTTGCTGGTCCGGCTCGCGGCCAGTGAGGCCAGGATGGCCAGGCCCAGCGATCCGCCGACCTGCTGCGCAGTGTTGAACAGACCGGAGGCCAGACCGGAGTCCTCAGCCGTGACGCCACTGGTGCCGAGCAGGGTGATGGGCACGAACGTGAGCCCCATGCCGATGCTCATGGGCAGCAACCCGACCAGCAGGTTGCCGACATAGCTGCCGTGGACCGGGAGCTGGGTGAGGACCAGCATCCCCGCTGTGGCCAAAGTGATTCCGACGATCGAGACCCGGCGCACACCGAGGCGCTTGATGAGCTGCTGGGCCAGCCCGGCGCCGACCATGATCCCTGCGCTGACCGGCAGGAAGGCCAGGCCAGCCCGAAGCGGGCTGTAGCCGAGGATCTCCTGCACGTACAGGGAGGCGAAGAAGAACATCCCGAACATCGCCGAAGCGACCAGCAACAGCGTGGCGTCCGCCACCGCCAGCGTGCGGATCCGGAAGATGTTCAGGCGCATCAGCGGCGCCTGACTGCGGTTCTCGATGGCCACAAAGGCGACCAGCAGGGCGAGAGCAACGGCGCCGAGACCCAGCGTCCGGGCTGAACCCCAGCCGTAGGCCTGGGCCTTGACGATCGCGTAGACCAGCACCACCAGCCCGGCGGTCACGGTGAACGCGCCGGCGATGTCATAGGAGCGGTGCTGGACGTCGGCCCGCGACTCGGTCACGTAGCGCAGCGCCAGGGCCACGGTGGCGATCCCCACCGGAACGTTGACGAAGAACACCCAGCGCCAGGAGGCGATGTCGGTGAGGATGCCACCGACCAGCAGGCCCACGGCGGCGCCGCCGGCCGCGATGGCGCTCCACACGCCAAGTGCCTTGGTGCGCTGGTCGCCGTCGCTGAACGTTGTGGTCACGATCGAGAGAGCGGCGGGGGAGACGAGCGCGCCGCCGAGTCCCTGTAGACCCCGGCCAACGATCAGCATGCCGGAGGACTGAGCCACGCCGTTGAGCAGTGACGCGGCTGAGAACAGGATCACGCCGGCGACGAACAGGCGCTTGCGCCCCAACAGGTCAGCCGCGCGGCCGCCCAGCAGCAGGAAGCCTCCGAAGATGAGTGTGTAGCCGTTAACCACCCACTGGAGGTCGGCGACTGAGAAATGCAGGCCGCGCTGGACCGAGGGCAACGCGATGTTGACCACGGTGGCATCCAGAACCACCATGAACTGGGCCAGGCAGGCAATGACCAGGACCAACCAAGGATTGACGTGCCGGGACTGCGGCGGGCTCTTAAGCGCGGTTGCGCTCATGCTGGACTCCTCGGGCGAAAACGTAAAGTGGACCGGACGATCCGCTTACGGTAGCACAACCGGACCAGGCGGTCCGCTTCCATTTTGTGACCAGATTGGAGGCCTTCAGAGCCATCTCATACACGTGTACCCGCTAGCATCAGCCGGGTTCGGAACGAAAGAGAAACGAAGCGCTCCGCCGACCGAAGGGCGGAGGAAGAAGGAAGTGAATATATGTCTGACGCCGTTAAGCGCGTGTCCGTCGAGATCGAAGGAAAAGAGATCTCGTTTGAGACCGGCAAGCTGGCCAAACAGGCCTCCGGCGCCGTCGTCGTCCGCTCGGGCGAGACGATGGTTCTATGTACCGCGACGCGCGGAAACCTGCGCGAAGTGGATTTCCTGCCCCTGACCGTTGATGTCGAGGAGCGGATGTACGCGGCCGGGAAAATCCCCGGCTCATTTTTTAAGCGCGAGGGCCGCGCGGGGGAGAAGGCCACCCTCACCGCCCGTCTGATCGACCGGCCGATCCGCCCGCTATTCCCCAAGGGCTGGCGCTACGAGACCCAGCTGGTCGTCCTGCCGATGTCGGTTGACCACGTCAACCCCTACGACATGCTGGCCATGAATGGCGCTTCGGCGGCCCTGATGGTCTCCGATGTGCCCTTCCCGACCCCCGTCGGCGCGGTCCGCATCGGCAAGATCGACGGCAACTTCGTCGTCAACCCCGAGGAGGAGGCACTCCTTGAGGGCGCCGATCTCGACCTGATCGTGGCCGGCACCGAAGAGGCCATCCTGATGGTCGAGGCGGGGGCCAACGAGATCCCCGAGGCCGAGATCCTCGACGCGTTAGATATCGCGCACGAGAACATCCGCAAGCTCTGCGCCGCTCAGCGCGAACTGGCCGAGCAGGCCGGCAAGACCAAGGTCGCCGTCGATATCCCCGTCGTTCACGATGAGCTCTACGAGCAGATCAAGGGAAGCCACGGCTCCGCCCTCCAGGATGCCACCCAGGTGGTGGACAAGCTCGACCGGCAGGCCGCTACCGCGGCCGTCGAGGAGCAGATCCTCGAGCAGTACTCCGGCGATCCCGAGGCCGAGACCTTCGCCCTGTACCGGGCCAACGCTCTGCGGGCGTTCGAGAAGCTGGAGAAGACGCTGATCCGCGAGCGGATCGCCGTTGAGAAGAAGCGCCCCGACGGACGTAGCTCGGACGAGATCCGTCCGATCTCGATCGAGGTCGGAGTTGCTCCTCGGACCCACGGCTCGGCGCTCTTCACCCGTGGTCAGACGCAGGCCTTCAGCGTTGCCGCCCTGGGCACGACGCGCGAGGAGATGCGCCTGGACACGCTGGGTCTGGAGACGACCAAGCGCTACTTCCACCACTACAACTTCCCGCCCTTCTCGGTCGGGGAGGCGGGCTTCATGCGCGGTCCCAAGCGGCGCGACATCGGACACGGTGCCCTCGCCGAGCGGGCACTGGTGCCGATGATCCCGTCGCAGGAAGACTTCCCGTACACGATCCGCGTGGTCTCCGACATCCTGGAGTCCAACGGATCCTCGTCGATGGCCTCGGTCTGTGGCTCGACGCTATCCCTGATGGATGCCGGCGTTCCGATCAAGCGCGCGGTGGCGGGTATCGCCATGGGCCTGATCAAGGAGAGGGATGACTACATCATCCTCACCGACATCGCGGGTGTCGAGGATCACCTCGGTGACATGGACTTCAAGGTCGCCGGAACCGCAGAGGGCATCACCGCGCTGCAGATGGACATCAAGATCACCGGCGTGACCTTCGAGATCATGCGCGACGCGTTGGCTCAGGCCAAGGTTGCCCGGGAGTTCATCCTCGGCGAAATGAGCAAGGTGATCGACACGCCGCGCAGCGAGCTATCGCGCTACGCGCCGGGCATCTCCTCGGTCAAGATCGACCCCGAGAAGATCGGGCTGCTGATCGGCAAGGGCGGCGAGACCATTCGCGCCCTCCAGGAGGAGTTCGAGTCCCAGATCGACGTCAACGATGAGGGTCAGGTGCTCGTTTACGCGTCCAACCGCGAACTCGGTGACGCGCTCGTGGATCGGATCCGCACCATGACCAAGGAGGTCGAGGTCGGTGACCAGTTCACCGGCAAGGTGGTCAAGACGACCACCTTCGGCGCATTCGTCGAGTTGGCCAAGGGCACCGACGGCCTGCTCCACATCTCCAACGTCGCCCCCGGGCGCCGCATCGACACCGTCGAAGAGGTGCTGAACAAGGGCGACGAGATTGCCGTCAAGGTGGTCGAGGTGGATCGCGAGCGCGGCCGTATCGGACTGCGCCTGGCCGAGGACCCGGAGATCCAGGGCAAGAACGCCCAGGAGCTCCAGGCCATCGCCGCGGCCGAGAACGGCGGACAGCGCCGTGACCGTCCGCCGCGAGACCGCGACCGTGGACCCCGTGACCGCGACCGTGACCGCGGACCCCGGGACCGCGACCGTGGCCGGGTTCGCGACCGCGACCCCGATCGCCCGCGCGGCTAAGCAGCCGCTGCAGTGCTTGAAGAGCACCGCCTGACGACGCTCGAGTCGGGCGTCCGGATCGTGACGGAGGCCATGCCCTCCGTCCGGTCCGTGTCGCTCGGCTTCTGGGTCGGTACGGGCTCTCGCCACGAATCAGAGCAGGAGGCAGGGCTCTCGCATCTGCTCGAGCACCTCCTGTTCAAGGGAACTCCGAAGTACGGGTCGGTGCAGATCGACCAGATCTTCGACGCCATGGGTGCCGAGTTGAACGCTGGCACGGGCAAGGAGACCACCTCCGTCTTCGCCCGGGTGATTGACGAGCACCTTCCCGAGGCCCTCGACGTGATGGCCGACATGGTCTTCCGTCCCACTCTGAGCGACATCGATTCCGAGCGCGAGGTGATCCTGGAGGAGATCGCCATGTACGAGGACGATCCGCAGGAGAAGATCTTTGACCTGCTCGGCGAGGCCACCTTCGGTTCTGACCCGCTGGGCCGCGCCATCATCGGCTCAGCGCAGGTCATCTCGGACACTCCGCCCGCCACGATCCAGGTGTTCCACCACCGCCGATACGTTCCCGGCAACGTGGTCATCGCCGCCGCCGGCGCGGTCGACCACGACGCGCTGGTCGCGCTGATCGACGAGCGCGTTTCCGCACCCGGCCCGGGACTCGTACCTGAGTCCCTCAGCCATCCCCTCCGTCTGCCCGAGTCCTCCGGACGGCGCTTTGAGCGCAAGGACACCGAGCAGTTCCACGTCTGCCTGGGCGGCGTTGGGCTCTCCCGTCACGACGATCGCCGTTTCGCCCTGCGGGTGCTGGACACGATCTTCGGAGGCACCTCGTCCTCACGACTCTTCCAAGAGGTCCGTGAGCGCCGCGGTCTGGCCTACGCGGTGTACTCGTTCACCAGCGCCTACCAGGACACGGGGCAGATCGGCCTATACGTCGGCACCCGTGCGGAGAACCTCGTCTCGGCCATGTCCGTGGTCGGGACCGAGCTGGCCCGCAGCATCAAGGATCCCGCCACCCCCGAGGAGCTCGCCCGGGCCAAGGAGAACCTGAAGGGCCGCGTTGTGCTGGCCCTCGAGTCGACCGGTGCCCGGATGAACCGCCTCGGCGCCGAGATTCTGGCCGGCGCCCCACTGATGCCCATCGACCAGGTGGTGGCCCGGATCGACGCCGTCAGCCACCAGGACCTGGTCGAGCTGACCGAGGAGCTGTGGGTCCCCGAGCGGCTTTCCGCGGCCGGCATCGGACCCGACGAGGAGCGCTTCCAGGAGGCGATGTCCGGCCTGGCCCCGGCGCTGCAGAGCGCCTGATGATCCGGGTGGCCGTCGCCGGGGCGGCGGGCCGCATGGGCCAGACCGTGTGCGGCGCGGTCTCGGGTGCCCCGGACATGGAGCTGGCGGCTCGGGCCGACCCCGCGCTCGATACGACGGTTGCGCAGGCGCTCGCGGCAGAGCCCGACGTAATGGTCGACTTCACCGTCCCTGACACGGCGCTCGAGAATGCGCGCCAGGCCACCGCCGCGGGCGTCCACGTGGTGATCGGGACGACCGGCTTTGACACCGCCGCGCTGGACAAACTGCGGGGGGCGCCGGGCAACGTCTTCCTCGCCCCGAACTTCGCCATCGGCGCCGTGCTGATGATGCAGTTCGCCGCGCAGGCCGCCCGCCACATGCGCGCGGCGGAAATCATCGAGCTTCATCACGATCGAAAGCTCGACAAGCCGAGCGGGACGGCCGCTCGCACGGCCAAGCTGATGGTGGCCGCCCGGGACGAGGACGGCTACGAGGTGCCGATCCACTCGGTCCGCCTACCGGGTCTGGTCGCCCACCAGGAGGTCATCCTCGGCGATGTCGGCCAGACGCTCAGCATCCGCCATGACTCGATCGACCGCGAGTCGTTCATGCCCGGTGTGCTCCTGGCCGTCCGCCGGGTGGGCGAGCTGACCGAGTCACCGCTGGTCGGGCTCGAGCACCTGCTGTAGATCGCTCCGGCGGCGGGTCTGGTCGACGACTGAGCGGGGGAGGGGTGGTGACGGGCGGGAGCGTGCTCCGCTGCACGCACGCCGAGCGAGCGAGCCGTGTGCGTGCAGCAGGGTACGGAAACCGACGCGCTCAGCACCCAGAGCCGACCTGAGGGCGACGTGGGTGCAGAGGTGTACGGAAACCGGCATCCTGGGCACCCACAGCCAGCGCTGCGCCGGCGCGGGTGCACAGGAGCGAGGTCCGCGGGTGACGCGCTACAGGGGCCGCGGCGGCCCGACAGTCAGACCTGGCCGTCAGCTGCGATCGGCTGGCCGCGTGGCCGCCGTGATCGCCGCTCGGGCCAGGCCCACGTACCAATCGGCGATCTCGTCCCGGGCGACGTCGGGCTTCTTCAACCACCAGTTGGCCAGGGCTTCTCCCGCGCCGACGATCGCCTCGGCGACTCCCTCGGAGGCTGGCTCGGCCAAGCCCGGCGGTGAGGCGCCATCCCCCTCGAGCATGCGCTGAACCTCGGTGACGATCTGCTCGCGCAGCAGAGCCACCCGCTCGGCCAGGGGGCGGCTGGCATTGAGCTCGCGGAAGAGCACGGTCCAGCCGTCGCGGTGCTCCTCGACGAAGGCCAAGAATTCTACAATCACGCCACGCAACCGGGGTAGGCCGGCGGCGCCGGCTGCATCAGCGCCGATCAGCCGCTGCACAAGGGCGCCGCCGGTGCGCTCGATGTAGGCCACATAGAGGCCTTCCTTGGACCCGAAGTAGGCGTAGAGCATCGGTTTGGAGACGCCGGCCAGATCGGCGATGCGGTCCATCGACGCCCGCTCGTAGCCATCGTCGGCGAACACCTGGCCGGCTACGGCCAGGATCAGCGGCTCGCGTACGGAACGGGGTACCCCTCGAGTACCCGCCCGACGAGATGGGCGACGAGAGAACTCGTCATAGGCTGAAGCCTCAGGCGAGGGCAAATCGTGTAGAAATCTACCTCAGCGGATATTACTTTCAAGTAGAGAGAGTCCGATGCCGGAGCGAGGAGCCACACCCAACGTTCATCCGATCCAGCGCCGCGTGCTGCGTGCGCTGACTTCGCTGAGCTCGCCGCTGCTGATCGACGACTACCTGGAGCTGGTCAATCCGCTCTGGTCGACCCGGGAGTTGCGCGGCCGCATCGAGCGCATTGAGCCCGAGACTCCTGACGCGGCCACCGTGCTGATCAAGCCGGGCTATCGCTGGGGCGGACACGAGCCGGGCCAGTACCTGCGCATCGGCTTGGACATCGAGGGCGTGCGCCACTGGCGGGCCTACTCGCTGACCTCGGACCCTCAACGGCCTGACGGCCTTATCAGCATCACGGTCAAGAACGTCGACGAGGGGAAGGTCTCGCCCTATCTCGTGCGGCGCGGGCGCCCGGGCACGATCGTTTCGCTGGGTGGAGTGGAGGGAGAGTTCCTCCTTCCCGGCGAGCTCCCGCCCAAGCTCCTGTTCATCAGCGCCGGCAGCGGCATCACACCGATCATGAGCATGCTGCGCCACCTGGACCAGACCGGCGAGCTCGACGACGCCGTCCTCCTGCATTCCGCCCGCCGCCCTGAGGAGATCATCTTCGGCGACGAGCTGCACGATCTCGAGCGGCGCCATGAGCGCTTCGTGCTCCACGAGCAGATCACCGGTGAGAACGGACGCATGGGGCCCGAGGACCTGGAGAGGCTCTGTCCGGATTGGCAGGGGCGCCTGGCCTACGTCTCGGGCCCGACCGACATGCTCGAGGCTTTCACCGAGCACTACGAGCAGGCCAGCCTGGAGGACAAGCTAAACCTGGAGCGCTTCCAGCCCCGCCTCGGCCTGGGGGAGGGCGAGGAGGGCGAGGGCGGCACAATCAAGTTCCTGTCTTCCGGCGTCGAGGCCGAGTCGGACGGGAGCAAGCCGATCCTGGTGGCCGGAGAGGACGCAGGATTGGATCTGCCCTTCGGCTGCCGCGAGGGCATCTGCCATACCTGTGTGGGTGAACTGTGCTCCGGCCGGGTGCGCGACCTGCGCACCGGCAAGGTGTCCGGCCAGGAGGGGGAGATGATCAGGACCTGCATCAACGCGCCCGAAGGGCCGGTCGAGATCGAGCTATGAACATGTTTTGTGCCGTCCCGAACTACCGTCTGCAACCCGAGGAGGACGCATGAGCACCGCCGTCCAGAATGGCCACGGCCCGATGGCCGCGGACCCTGAGGAAATCCGCTCCGACAACCCGCTGCACTGGCTGACCGAGGAGCAGATCGAGGCCATCGGGAAGGAGTTCGACGAGCTGCACGAACAGGTCAAGAGCGACCTGGGCGACCGCGACGCTACCTACATCCGCTCGATGATCGGGCTACAGCGCCGGCTCGCCCTGTTGGGGCGGGCCGAGCTGATCGCCTCGCGCTGGCGGGTGCCGTGGGTCCTCGGCGCGGGCACCCTGGGCCTGGCCAAGATCCTCGAGAACATGGAAATCGGCCACAACGTCATGCACGGGCAGTGGGACTGGATGAACGATCCCGTCATCAATTCCCGTGCCTGGGATTGGGACACGGCCTCAACGGCTGAGGCCTGGCGCCACTCCCACAACTTCATCCATCACACCTACACCAACATCATCGGCAAGGACCGCGACCTCGGCTACGAGATCATGCGGATTGATCCGGCGCAGAAGTGGTACCCGTTCTACCTTCTGCAGCCGGTCTACAACTTGATCCTGGCCAGCCTCTTCGAGTGGGGGGTGGCGATGCACGACCTCGACTTCGAAGCGATTCGCCAGGGCGAGAAGTCCCAGAAGCAGGTCCGCAAGGAGCTGAAGGGGATCGCCGGCAAGGCGCGCGCGCAGATCACCAAGGACTACATCGCCTGGCCGCTGATCAGCGGTCTGGTCATGACAGCAATCGAGGCCGGCGTCCTCGCGGCAAAGGCCCGCGACGAGACGAGCGCCAAGGGCATGACCCGTAAGGCCCGGCGCGCCATGCGCAAGGTCTCACGTAAGACGGGCCACGAGAGCGTGCTCTCCCAGATGATCGACCGGCG
The DNA here is from genome assembly GCA_039922645.1 of Solirubrobacteraceae bacterium. Classification (GTDB taxonomy): domain Bacteria; phylum Actinomycetota; class Thermoleophilia; order Solirubrobacterales; family Solirubrobacteraceae; genus Palsa-465. Next base: position 8,968 of record JBDTEE010000207.1, read on the forward strand.
CTCGTTCCGGGAGCCGTTCAAGCGCACGCTGACCGCCAACGTGGCCGCCAACCTGATGCGCAACGTCTGGTCCTACGCGATCATCTTCTGCGGTCACTTTCCCGATCAGGCCTACACGTTCACCCAGGACGAGACCGCCGACGAGACCAAGGGTGGCTGGTATGTCCGCCAGCTGACCGGTGCCGCCAACATTGACGGCGGTCCGATCTTCCACGTGATCAGCGGCAACCTCGGCTACCAGGTCGAGCACCATCTGTACCCCGACATGCCCAGCACCCGCTACGGGGAGATCGCACCGAAGGTTCGCGAGATCTGCGAGCGCTATGGCCTGCCCTACAACTCAGGCCCGTTCTTTCAGCAGCTCGGGATGGTTCAACGGACCATCCTCCGCCTGGCCTTCCCGGGCGGTAAGCAGCGCAAGAAGCCGGGTCCCTATCACGGGCCACGCTACCGGGGCTCCGGCGAGCATCAGGCGCCGGACCTCAAGGCGGCCTGAATCAACCGTCGTGGCTGGTGGCGGGCTCGTCTTGGGCCGCCACCAGCTCGAGACGGCGAGCTGGACGTGGTCCAGGTACGGTTCCGAGCCGATGCCGATCGAAGTTAGCGCCGTCAGGGGGCTCGGCGACCTACGCCGGTTCGTTGAGCTCCCCTTCCGCCTGCACACCGGGACTCCGTGGATCCCGCCGCTCAAGCTCGAGCGCTATCAGTTCCTGACCCGCAAACTGAACGCCTTCTTCAGTCACGGTGAGGCCGAGTACTTCCTGGCCCG
>JBDTEE010000208.1:0-5474 GCA_039922645.1 Solirubrobacteraceae bacterium
CGGAATGTCGGATCAGTCCGCCTTGTCCCAGGCTCTCTCGCCGCGACTGGTCGTGATGGGGTGAGGGCCGGGCAGGCACGGCCCTCACCCCAGCCCACAGCCGGGGATGTCCCGCAGCGAGCTGCTACTTGAAGATGCCCTTCGCGTGGAACACGAACGGCCCCACCGCCGTCTTGCCGGTTCCGCTGTACGTGCCGACGTAGCTGTGGCGTTTCTCGGCGCCGGTGCCCTTGTTGAAGTCGAACTTTCCGGTCTCGGTGACGGTTCCGTTGGCCTTGGTCGTCTCGAGCCCGCTCACCTTGCCAGACAGCTCACCGCCGGCGCCGTAAGTGGCTACCGTGCCAGTGGTCTTGATAGTGCCGGCCTTGCTGCCGAGACCGGCCTTGATCGTGTAGGTGATCGCGCCCCGACCGAGCAGCTTGTCCGTCGAGTTGCCAGCTGCATACAACGTCGATCCGACCGTGTGGGTGACCGCGACGTACAGCGTCGCGCTGTCGTGCTTACCGGCGCCGCTGGCGGTCGCACCCGCGACGCCCAGCAGTGAACCTCCTACGACAACCGCCGCAGCCACAGCAGCCACACGTGGGCGTGTCAACAGTCCTCTCATCTTTCCTCCTCCGGTTGATCGGCGGAACTCGGTCCCGATGTGCACCGTGCCCCCTCAAACATCGACCTTATCCAACCGGAGCCCGGTCGGCAATTTCCGTGGCTGGACTGGCTGTCGATCAGCCGTGGGCCGCCGCGTACGGCCCGAGCGGCGGCTCGCCCTTAACTCCGGGGTGCTCCATGACCACGATCGCCGTGTCGCTGTACAAAAAGGCGTTGCCGAACGCGACGTCCTGCAGCGATGACGAAGGGCATTGTCGCCTCTAGGCGGAGGGACCCGGTTTGCGCGTCCGCCAGGTGGCCGACCCGCCGGGTGACGGCCGTCCTGCTCCGCGCGACCACCATGGGTTCGCGCGGCGGTGTCGTTTGCGACGCTGATCGCGGTTAGCGAGTTTTCCCGAGCGTTGCTTGGATCTCGTTGGTCAGAAGGTAGAGATCAAGCTGGTCAGTCTCAGCGGGATCAAATGGATGGAACCCGAGCCGTTCCCACCAAGCCCGGGCGTTGGGGTTGAGCGCCGTGACGACGACGGCCCGACATGCTGCCTTCTCGTTCAGTTCGACCGCGGTTGCGAGAACGTGAGCTGTGAGTGCGGTCCCGATCCCAAGGTTGGCGTAGCGATGGTCAACGGCAAGCCGGCCGAGGAGGAGTGCCGGCACCGGATCGGGCGCACCCTTCGCCAGGGTCTCTGGTGCGGCTGACCGGTCGATGCCGGTCATCGCGACGCTCGCGTAGGCGACGACGATGTCATCGACGTCGGGGATCATCCAGGTCGCGGCCGTATCGCGTCGCCGGTTCTGACCCGCGTAGCGCCGCAGCCACTCGTCGAGGACCGGCTCGCCGCTGTCGAACTGCTGGCGGTGATGTCGGCGCGGATCCCGTGGCGCCGGGCGGTGCAGTTCAGTCAAGCCAGCTGAACGTACGCTTGCGCTGCATCGCGTTGGCGAGCCGGTCGTTGACCTCGGCCGGTCGCTCGAGCGCCTCAGTGAAGGCGATCGCGGCCTCGCGCGATAGCCGGATGCTTGACCGTTCGGCCAGGATCTCCTCGGCCTTTGACGCCGCCGCCTGGACCACGAACGCCGACACGTTCAGGTGCGACGCGGCGGCAGCTCGCTCCAATAGCGCCTTGTCAGCCGGACCGACTCGGATCTGGAGGCGTTCTTCCTTGACCATTGACATGTGCTCACAATGGCAGTACAGCAGGGGCTTGTCAATCACTATCACCGGGGCCGTCCGCGACGAAATAAGGGCGAGCAGTACCCGGCCGATCCCCCGACTGTCGAGGAGATCGTCGCCGTGATGCGAATTGTGGGTGACCGCGCTGACGGCGGGTTCGCGACGCAGGCCCGTTTCCGGTCTTCTCGGTGGTGAGGTATTCGGCGTCTTCGAGCTTGCGTAGGTGCGTGATCAGGTTGCCGGGTGTCAGTCCGATCATCTCCTGTAGACGCGTGAACGACAGGGCGTCACCCTCCGGCAGCGCGGCCAGCGTCGCGATGATCCGCAGCCGCGCTGGGACGTGGATCAGCGGATCGAGCGTGTCGGTCGTCATGCGCTCACAGAAGCGCGACGCAGCCAGGCCTGGGCGGCGGCGTAACCGAGGACTGCGACGCAGCACCCCACGCCGTCGCTCAACCACACCCCGCGTGGTCCCGCGAACGCGCTTCCGGCGGCGACGAGGGCGACCGCGATGCCGACGCCGAACCCTGGCCACTGCTCCCGGGCCGCCGCGATGGTGGCCCCGACTGCGCCAAGCGCGATCAGCTGCGCCGTCACCGGGTAGATCCCGTAGACGATCGCCAGGCTCACCCCGTCGTGCGTCAGCACCCCCCGGAACACCGACACGCCGACCAAGGCTGTCACCACCGCCGCTCCGTAGGCGCGCTCCTGCCGGATCGAGCGCCCGCTGACACCCGCCGTGGCACGTCGCTTGAACGACACGACCACGACGATCCAGCAGACCAGGATGCCGTACATGACCAACAGGCCGGCGGCGGTCGGGCCTTTGTAGGGGTGCTGTCCGCGGACCGACAGCCACACCGCGCCGAGGGCCACGAGGACGACCGCCGCCCCAAGCACAGACAGCAGCGGCGAGCTCAAGTCGAACTTGCGCTGCGCCTCCCGCCTGGTCTGCTCCAACAGCCTCCCCACCGAATATCATTGGGTCATCGTCCGCCCGCCCACCCCGTCCGGTCCATCGACGCCGCGGCGCTGGCAACGTCAATGAGAGCGTGACTCAATAACTACACGGCATACAGCGTCGGCTGCGCCGCCGTGTGGGCCGCCATCCTCCTCGTCGCCCAGCGCCTGGCGGATTCCGAGGCCCGCAAGGCGATGCAGCTGTTCTGCGGCGCATGGTGGTGCGGATGGACGTCGGCCACGATCGCCCGGGTCGGCTACCCGCCGCCGAAGAAGCTCGGGCCCAGGGGCGAGAAGGCGCTCCAGGCCACGTCGGTCCCGATGATTGCGCTCGGCGTCGGCAGCGCGATCCGTTTCTTGTGGGCCGCACGCAAGCACCGGTGAATGATCCAGCGGCGCGCGATGGCCGCGCCTATCAGCGCACCTGCTCCGCCGGCGACTCGGATCTGAGCGGCTCGAACCGCTGAGACCTGCTCAGCGCGGAACGCTGGAAATTGGAAACTGTCCCGCTGAGGAAAGGGCTGATAATTGCGGTTCCGCGCACATCGGTCGTGGATTGCGCGAGCGGACAGGGCGCCTGTGCGAGTACTCAACCCGCTTGGGTCTCGCGTCACGACTGTCGGCCGCGGCGGCGCACATAACGGTTCGCGAACGTGACGTACGCGGTCAGCGTGACGACGAACACGCCGATCGCCGCTGTACCGGACCACCAGATCCTGGCTGCAATGACTGGTAGCCCGACGAGCAGCCAGGCGCCGACCATCCTGGTCAGCAGCCCTCTGGCACTCCGCTCGCCAAACCAATACGGCACGCGGTTCACGGCCGACATGATTCCACTCCGCATGAACCTCGTACGCGGCCGGTCTGCTCGCGACAGCCGCACCGGGTTTTTCGACAACGGCGTGGCGTTCTATACGGGAGCGCATCCCTGCGGCCGACACATCATGTGAGCGGGCCGACCTGCCAGAGCTGGTCGTGATCGTGTGGCTGGTTGAGCCAGCGGTGCGCATCGGCTTGCCCGAGCTCGATCAGGGCGCGGGCGAAGTCGGAAGCGAACAGCAGGAAGCTGAGTAGCTCTGCGTGCTGCGGGTCGGCGCTGGCGCCTGTGAGACGGGCGAGGAGCGACAGGTCCGGCGAGCGAAGCGTCTGGAGCGGACTGCTGTAGTGCTCGCGCACGACCTCGCGCGCGAGCACCCCGACCGCGTCGGGTTTCTCGGGGGCGATCAAGATGTATGGCACCTGACGCTTGGCCCCGGCACCCACGGACGACCTGTCGGGCGCCGCTTCGAGCAGGGTGTTGATTGTGGCGAGCGTCTGGACGTCAGCGGCGAGCTGGTCCCCCAGTAGCCCGAGCAGGATTTGGCCGGCCGCCTCGAGCGCGTCGGGGCGCTGCTCGCCGGCCAGTCGCTGGGGGTGTGCGGGCAGCGGGTTGACCGCGATCACCACAACGCGGCCCGCGCCGAGCTTGAGGGCGGGCTTGACGGGCGTGTTGAGTCGTGTGCCGCCGTCCAGGTACCAGCCGCGAGCGACCGACGGCCGCGCGACGTGAACCGCGGGGAACAGTCCTGGGATGGCCGCGGATGCGAGCACATGATCGTCGGCGAGCGTGGTCGGGGCGTAGTCGATTGCACGGCGATCGTCGGCGGGTGGTGAGGGCCCTCCGTGGTGGAAGACGACCGAGCGTCCAGTGAGTGCCGAGGTGGCGACGACGCCAACCGCATCCAGCCGCCCAGCATCGACGTTCGCTGAGAGCTGGGCAAAGTCGATTTGTCGATGGAGCGTTGCTCGGAGCGGTTCTGGATCCAGGAGGGACTCGAGCCTGGCCCCGCGCACGCCGATCACCTCCCCGGCGTACGCGCCAGCGCGCAGCAGCGATGACGCCGACACCAGCGGCCTGGCGACCATTCCCCAGCTGATCGATGTCCAGATAGCCAGCGCACGCTCGATCAACTCGGCCGTGGCCCGTTCCACGTTCGCGGCAACGAATGCCGCGTTCAGTGCGCCGACGCTTGTGCCAAGCACGATCCGCGGACTCTGGCCAAGCTCCTCGAGCACCGGCAGGAGCACGGACAACGCCCCGGCTTCGTAGGCGCCCCGCGCGCCACCACCAGCAAGCACCAACGCGACGGTATCGCTGGTCGTCGGCTCGCTCATTGGGCCGGTTGCGCGGTAACCAGCAGGCTCGACCAGACAGTTCGCAACGCCCCGCAAGCCTAACGCGGGACGCTGCGGCGTGAGGTGCTCCTCGGCGACATCCACTCGTGTGGATGCGAGCGCATGACCGCATCGGCAAGCAGAGCGCTCGCCTGCGAGAGCTGGATCCACCCGAAGGTGATCGCCCGTCGCGCTGCAGCTGCAGATACGATCGGCCGCGATGGCTCGCACGCCGAGCGCGAAGGTGCTGGTGGTCGCAGTCACGGCGCTCATCGCCGCTGGCGCTATCGGATACCTGATCGGTCACCGCAACCGCGGGGCGGCCTTCACCGTCGGCCCCGGGCTGGTGTCCGCCGGGTCAAACGAGGGCACCGCCTACCTCGGGGCCAACCAGCCGCTGGACCGTCAGCCACGGGGGTTTGCGTATTTCTTCCCGCCGAGCGTGGCGTGGATCGATGCGACCGGCTCGATCCACGACGCAGGCCAGCGTCCGACCTGCGTGCCGATCAACCACCCTGTGCGCGTCAAAGAGATGGAGGCTGTCGTCAATCCGATCCACGGCGCGTATGTGGGCACGGTG
>JBDTEE010000209.1:0-9733 GCA_039922645.1 Solirubrobacteraceae bacterium
GGGGCCGCGATCGCGGCCTGGGTGAGGGGTCGGGGGGGCCTGCTGGCCCGTTCTGACCTCGAGGCCTACCAGGTGATCGATCGCCCGCCGTTGGAGGTCTCCTACCGGGGCAGCGAGGTGCTGATCAATCCGCCGCCCTCGGCGGGCGGCCTGCTGATCGCCCGAGCCCTGGCGCTGCTGGGCGAGACCGAGGGTCCGCCCACGGTGGCCGAGCTCGTCGCGGTGATGGAGCGCGTCCAGGGTGAGCGCACGGCCGAGTTCCTCGACGGCCTCAGCGACCCCGAGTTCGGCGCGCGCTTCCTGGGCGGAGAGGCGGGCGCGGAGGGCGCGGATGGTCGCCGGCCGGGTTCCAGCCGCCTGGGCTCCACCACTCATATCGCCGTCCTGGACCGGGACGGTTGGGCGTGCTCGGTCACGTGCTCCAACGGGTCGGCCTCGGGCGTCGTCGTCCCCGGCACCGGAGTCCACCTCAACAACATGCTGGGAGAGCAGGATCTCAATCCCCACGGTTTTCACCGCTATCCGCCCGGCCGCCGGATGCCGAGCATGATGGCCCCGGCCGTCGTCCTGCGCGACGGCGCGCCCGCCTTGGCCGTGGGCAGCGCCGGCTCCAACCGGATCCGCTCGGCGATCCTGCAGACGATCATCCGTTCGATCGACGAAGGCGCGACCGCTACCGCGGCCGTCGACGCCCCCCGGGTGCATTGGGAGGATGGGGTCGTCTACACCGAGCCCGGGATCGACGGCTCCGCGCTGGCCGCGGCCGGGCGCGACCTGGCTCCCTTTCGCGAGCGCAACCTGTTCTTCGGCGGGGTGCAGGCCGCCGCCCGCACGCCCGGCGGCGCCTTCTCGGGCGGGGGTGACCCGCGCCGGGGCGGGGCCTCGATCGTGGTCACGGCGTGAGGCGATCGCTGCTGGGCAGGCTGATCGCCTTCGGTCTGGCGGCCTGCGCGCTGGCCAGCTGCGGGCTGAACGTTCAGGCCCCCGATCTGTTCCTGCTCACCCGCACCGGGCAGGGCGGCACGCTGACCCTGGAGGTCAATGACAGCGGGACGATCCGTTGTAACCGCGGTTCCGCGCACCAGATCTCCAGCGCGCGGCTCATCACCGCGCGTGACCTGGCCGACAACCTGGCCACCGACGCCCAGAACAACCTCCATCTGAGCGTCCGGACCGGTTCGATCTACAGCTTCCGCATCCGCCTGCAGCAGGGCACGATCACCTTCTCGGACCGCGATACTGCCGGGCATCCCAATCTGGCCCAAGCCGCCCTGTTCGCGACCGAGGCCGCGCAGCAGGTGTGCGGGCTGGCCGGCTGATCCGGACGGGGTCGGGACGGGCCGCGTTAGGCCCTCACCGGCTCTAAGGACTCTGCCACTGAGCGTGGATGAGGCGCCCTGGGTACCCTTCCCGCCTTCATGATCGCTCTCGCCGCCACCCAGAATCTGATCACCACCTTCCAGGCCATCGTGCTCGGTGTGCTCCAGGGAGCCACGGAGCTGTTCCCGGTCTCGAGCCTCGGGCACACGGTGCTCTTCCCGACGCTGTTCCGGTGGCATAACATCGTCATCTGGCAGTCCCGGCCGGAGTCGCCCTGGCTGGCCTTCGTGGTCATGCTCCATGTAGGCAGCGCGGTCGGCCTGCTGATCTACTTCTGGCGCGACTGGGTCGCCATCATCGGCGCCTTCTTCGCCACCCTGCGCAAGCGGCGGATCGAGACGCCCACCGAGCGCCTGGCCTGGCTCATCATTGCCGCCACGATCCCGGTGGGCATCCTCGGCCTGTTGCTCGAGCACGCCGTCCGCGTGGCTCTGGCCAAGCCTCTGTCGGCGGCCATCTTCCTGATCGTCAACGGCTGCATCCTGCTCGCCGCCGAGCGCTACCGCCAGCGCGCGGAGGTACGTGAGCTGGCCCAGCGCGAGGGTCTGAACCCCGAGGGGTCCCGAGCACTGGACACGCTCGAGTTCCGCGAGGCGGGGCTTATCGGCGTTGCTCAGTCGACGGCTCTGATCGCTGGCATCAGCCGCGACGGGGTGGTCATGACCGTTGGCCTGCTCCGGGGTCTCAGCAACGCCGACGCGGCCCGGTTCGGATTCCTGCTGGCCACGCCGCCCATCCTGGCGGCCGGGCTGCTCAAGTTCTCGGACCTGACCGGCCCGCACGGCAACGGTGGCGTGCGCCAGGCCGCGATCATCGCAGCGGTGTTCGCCGCCATCACGGCGATCCTCACCGTGCACTTCCTGACCCGCTATTTCCGCCGCGGCAACCTGCGCCCGTTCGGGATCTACTGCATCGTGTTCGGCATCTTCATGGTGCTGTTCACGCTCATCGTCGGCACCCCGTAGGCGGCGGATCAGCCGAAGCGGACCTTGCCGTTTGACCGGGCGCGAGCCTGAGCCCGATCGACGAAGTCAAGCCGTTTGGTGGCGGCCCGGAACAGGCGGGTGACCAGCCGCAGCCGGGCGTTCTCCGAGCGCAGATCGAGCAGTCCCTGCTTGGCATCGAGCCCGAAGTCGACCGTGGCGGCCATGGAGTAGGCGCTCATCGCCTCAAGCTCGGACGCCTCCGGCTCGCGGTCGGTGGCCCGCTGGACCAGGTCGCCATACGCGGCCCGGGCGGCGGCGGCCAGCTTCACGTCGGGCTCGTCACCGCGGTCCTCGACGAACTCGACCACGCCGGCCGGATAGGGGAGATGGGCCTGGCGCTCCAGGACACGGAAGGGGCGCGTACCCCGAGCCAAGAGATTCATCCGGCCGTCCTCGAGCTGCTCGAGCACCTTGTCGATGACCATCGCGCAGCCGATATCCCGCAGGCCGTCATCGGAGAGCCAGACGATCCCGAACTCGCTCTCCGTGACCAGGCAGCGGCTCATCATCACCTTGTAGCGCTCCTCGAAGATGTGGAGGGGGACCAGCTCGCCGGGGAGTGCGACCAGCCCGAGCGGGAACAGGGGGAACTCGGTCGCCACTGGATCAGGCATGGGCAAAGTCTAGGCGGGTCGCTGCGGCGGCTCGGGCCCTCCGGCTCCAACCTCCGGCGGCCTAGGAGCGGCGGGCGGTGACCAGCAGGTTGTAGAAGATGGCCGGCGGCAGCAGCGGCTCGAGCACCTTCTCATCCAGCTGTTGCAGCAGCAGGTAGCCGTGGAAGGCGTACTGGCGCCAGAGCATCGGCACGTCCGCGGGGTCCGCACTGGCCTCCAGGCTGCGGTTGAACCACCCGAACCAGTTGGCGGCCAGCTCCTCGCCCCGCACCTCGATGTCGGTGAATCCTGCCCGACCGGCGTAGCGCTGCAGATCGGCGGGGTCAAAGGCGTGGATGTCGACGCAGCGTTCCAGGTCGTGGTCGACGCTCGCGGCTGAGCCGACCTCCGCCGGCGGGGGCGCCGGAGCGGCCCGCATCATCCGTCGCCACACCGGGGACAGACGCCACGCCCCCCGCTTGGGTACGGCGGCGATCCGGTCGCCGACCCGGGAAGGCTCTCCGGCGAAGACGATCCGGCCGCCCGGCCGCAGGACGCGGTGAAACTCCGCGAACGCCCGGCGCAGGTTGGGTAGGTGATGCAGGACCGCGTGGCCGAGCACGAGATCGAAGCTGGCGTCGGCGAAGGGGAGCGCCTCGGCGTCGGCACGGGCGGCTCGAACGGTGAGGCCCAGACGCTCGGCGTTGCGGCTCAGCGTGGTGACCATGCCTGGCGAAATATCGGTGCATGTGGCTTCGCCCACGACACCCGCCTGAAGCAGGTTGAGACTGAAGTAGCCGGTGCCCGCGCCGATCTCCAGGGAGCGGTCATAGCCGTCCTTCAGTTCGCGGCCGAGCACCTTGCGGAGCTTGCCGAGAACCTGCTGCTGGCCCAAGGGTCCGAAGTCGATGCCCCACTTCGAGTCGTAGGTATCCGCCGCGACATCGTGGTATCGCGTATTGACATCGCGGATCTCATCCGCGCTGCGCAGTGCCTCCATCGCGCCGCGGAGATTACCCTGTCGCGGTGCCCGCGAACGCCTACGTCCAGCGTGACCAGCCGCCCGGGGTGCCTGCTCTGGAGCTGACCGGAGAGCGCACCCTGCCCAATGTTCCCGCCGAGAACTACTGGTTCCGACGCCATTTGGCGGTCTACGAGTGGATCGGCGCACGGGTGATCGGGAAGCGAGTGATCGACATGGCCTGCGGCGAGGGCTACGGCTCCGAGGTCCTCTCGCGCGGCGCGAGCAGCGTCCTTGGTGTCGATGCCAACCCCGAGGCCCATGAGCACGCTCGGCTGCGCTACCAGCGCCAGAACCTGACCTTTGAACGCGGCATGGTCCAGACCCACGGTGAGCCCGGGGCCTTCGACGCTGTCGTCTTCCTACAGACCATCGAGCACGTTTACGACCCGGCGGCCGTCCTCGAGCACTTCCGCTTGCTGCTGGCGCCCGGCGGGGTGGCCTACATCTCGACTCCGAACCTGCTCACCCTGGCCCCGGAAGGGGCCAAGAAGTCCGATAACCCGTGGCACCTAAAGGAGTACCGGGCCGAGGAGTTCTCCGCGCTCTGTCGGCGGGTCTTCCCCGAAGTGGAGGTGTGGGGTCTGTTCCACGCCGGCAAGCTGCGCTGGCACGAGCTCGCCTTGGCCTGCGGCTGGGACCAAGTGCATGCCCGGCTCCGGATTACCAAACCGTTCTATGACCGCCTCACCCCCGCCATCGCCACCGGCGACTTCGCGCTGCGCAGCGACCGCGATCTCGAGCGCGCGCTCGACTTTCTGGCCGCGTGCCGGTGAGTCCCGGGCGGGGGCGCCTGGCCCTCGTCCTGCATACGCACATGCCCTATGTCGAAGGCTTCGGGACCTGGCCCTTCGGGGAGGAGTGGCTGTGGGAGGCGATCGCCACCAGCTACCTGCCTCTGCTCGATCGCGTGCTGGGCCGGGCGCCGCTGACCCTGTCGCTGACCCCGGTGCTCGGTGACCAGCTGGAGCGGCCCGAGGCCATGGAGCGCTGCCTGGAGTTCCTGGAGGGTGTGCGCCTGGAGACCCATCGCCACGACGCGGCCGAGCTGCGGGCCGCGGGTCAGGCCGGTCTGGCGGTCGAGATCGAACGGGCGTCCGGTGACTACGCGGCCGCGGCCCGCCGACTGCACGAGCTGGGTCCCGGCGGCCTCCTCAGGGCCCTGAGTGACGCCGCCACCTGGACCTCGGCGGCAACCCATGCGGTGCTGCCCCTGCTGGCCACCGACGCCGGCCTGACCCGCCAGCTCGAGACCGGCATCGCCGCGCACCGCCGGCGGGCGGGCGGTTGGGCGGGCGGCTTCTGGCTGCCCGAGTGCGGCCACGCGCCCTGGCTGGATGCGCACCTTGAGGCGGCCGGGGTCAGTGCCACCTGCGTTGAGTTGACCGGCGTGCTCGGGCTTGGCGACCGGCGCCAGCTGTGGCCTCTGAGCACCGATGAGGGCCCCGTCCTGTGGCCGATCGATCGGGCCACCATGTCCCTGGTGTGGAGCCAGGGCGGCTATCCGTCCCGGGCCGCCTACCGGGACTACCACGGCCACACCACCTTCCGACACCACGCGTGGCGCAACGATGGTGGCCCCTATGACCCGGCGGCGGCGCGGGCGCAGGCCTCGATGGACGCGGAGGATTTCGTGGCTCGGGTGCGCGAGCGGGTGGGTGGCGGCGGGGTCTGCGTCTGCGCTCTGGACACCGAGCTGCTCGGGCACTGGTGGTACGAGGGCGTGGACTGGCTGACGGCGGTCATCGACGAGTCCGCGCGCCAGGGACTCGAGCTGACCACGCTCGACGATGCCCTGACTGACTGCGAGCCCGCTCCGGCTCCGGCGGAGCTGCCGGTGACCAGCTGGGGAGAGGGGGGCGACCTGCGGACCTGGAGCGCGCCGCGGGTGGCGGAACTGGCCTTCGCCGCCCGGACCGCCGAGCTGCAGCTGGCCGTGACCTCGCGGCCCGTGCCCGAGCGCGCAGCCCGCGAGCTGCTTGCCCTGCAGAGCAGTGACTGGGCCTTCCTGGCCTACCGGGGCACGGCCGGGGAGTACCCGGTCGAGCGGTTCTTCGCCCACCTGACGGCGTTCGGTCAGGCGCTGGCCGGGGAGGGCGATCCGGCGCTCCGGGGGCTGGCCCCCGACCTCGTGGCCTGAGCACCCTGGGGACGGCGGCTAGCGCCAGCGGAAGGTCTGCGGCGTATCGCGCAACCGGATCACCTTGGCGGGGATCCCGCCCACCACCGCGTTCTCGGGCACGTCGCAGGTGACCACCGAGCTCGTCCCGACCACCGAGTTGTCGCCCACCGTGACCCCGCGCAGGAAGCATGCGCCGTAGCCGATCCAGACGTTGTGACCGATGTTGACGTCCCGCTTGTAGATCCCCTGTTCGCGGATCGGGCGTTCGACTTCGACCATCCCGTGGTCAAAGTCGATGATCATCACCCGGTCGGCGACGATGCACTCGCGACCGATGGTGATGTGCTGAAAGGCGGAGATCGTGCATTCCTGGCCGAAGACCGTCTTGGCCCCGATCGACAGCTCCCCCTCATGCACGCGGATCTTGCAGCCGTGGCCGATCCAGGACCATCGGCCCAGCTTGACCGTCGCGCCGCGGCCGATCTCGAACTTGACCCCCGGGCAGACGAAGCACAGACCGTCGGTCTGTAGTCGCCCGCGCCACCGCAGCTTCAGCCACACCCAGCGCAGCACCAGCAACAGGTAGCCGCGGGTCAGCATCCCATTGGCCCGGGCGAAGCGCCAGAACGCGAGCGGTCCGCCGCGGAGCGGGGATGGTCCTGGTCTTAGGGGTGGTGGCGGGGCCAGCGGTGCCCGGCGCGGGCGCCGTGGCTGCTCTGTACCGGCCGAGCGCACGGGAGGATCGTAGAAGGCTCGATCAGCCGTCGTCGATCAGACCGCTGAGCGGCCCGAGCAGTCGCCCAGAGCGCCGGGAGACGCCCGGTAGCTCGAGCAGGCGGTGGGTGGGGTTGGCGCCCGAGCGCATTCGGCGCAGCTGCTCGGCGGCGATGGGGCGCCAGCGCTCGTCAATCAGGCTGGTCGGGGACGATGCCGCGACCTCGTCCTCGGTGAGCTCAAGGTGCTCAGCCCAAAGGCGTATCCGGGTCGAGCGGGCCAGAGCGGCGTCATCGGTGACGACGCACATCTCGGTGTCGTTGAAGAAAGAATGCGCGTTCAGATTCGCCGAGCCGATGATCAGCCAGCGGTCATCGACGACGGCGACCTTGGCGTGTACGTAGAGCGGATCGGCCCGGTCCTTCATCGGCGAAAGAGAGCGGATCGTGGCGCCGAGGACCCGGCCCTGCCCAGCGTCGGCCTCGATCAGCACCCCGAGCTGCCCCTTGGTGTCATCGGCGCCGTTGTTGGCCTTGGCCGGCAGGAGGACGACCACGCGGAAATCCGGGGTGGGGGGATGGCGCAGCTTGTCGGCGATGATGGCGACCAGCTCGGGAGACCACAGGAACTGGTTCTCCAGGTAAATCAGCTCGCGGGCTCCTTTGACCGCCCGCAGGTAGCTCTCGACAATCCGAAAGTCGCCCTTGGGGAAGTGCTCATACATGCCCTCGGCCACGGTGCGGACGACTTGGACAGTGGTCTCGCCGGCCGGCTTGGGCGGCGGTGTGACGGGCAGCTCCTCGCCGGTCAGCTCCTGCCAGCGCACCCGGAAGTGGGCGGCCACATCGGCCACCGCCGGACCCTCCATGCGCGTGGCCAGGTCGTGCCAGCCGAGCTGCCGGCGAGCCTCATGGGCCGAGGTGTCGTAGCGGTCGCCCGCGTCGTCGGTGAGATCGATGCCGCCCACGAAGGCCAGCTCGCCATCGATGACCACCGTCTTCTCGTGATGGCAGTGGAAGGGGTGCTCGCGAGGATCTCCGTGGGCCTGGATCTTCGTTCCCCGGGTCAGGTTCTCCAGGGCGGCGGCCACGTCCTTGCGACTGGGATGGAAGGCGGGCACCGGGGCGCCGGACCAGACCAGCACCCGGACGTCGATCCGCTGGGCCAGCTCCGCCAGCAGGACGCCGATCGGGATGTCGTGCTCGCCGTCTCGATCCAGAACGAAGGAGGGCGCCAGGTGCCAGTCGGTGATGTGCACGAACGACTTGGCCTCCGAGATGGCCCGGGCGATCACCGGCAGGGCGTTGGCGCCGTCGATCAGGACCTCGAGCCGGCACCCCTCGCGGGGCGGGGGATCTCCGCCGGCAAATACCCCCGGACTGGACGGGGAGAAGACGTGACCCCAACCGAGGCGATCCAGTCGACGGCGATGCTTGAGGTTGACCGCGGCGTCGATTCCGTCCCCCAGCAGGGTGTCGAGGCGACCGACCAGGGCATTCGTCATCACGGCTACATCTACCGCATTCGAGCGTGCTCCACACGCGGATGCACTCCGGCGGCCCGCCCTGGCAATATTGCCTGCCCTCGTGGCCACCTCTGAGAAGTCACTCGCGCAGCGCCTGCTCGACGGAGACAAGCGGGCGCTGGCCCGGGCCATCACCCTGGTCGAGAACGATGATCCGGCCGGCTGGGATCTCGTCCGCGAGGTCTACCCCCAGACCGGCCGGGCGTCCGTGGTCGGCTTCACCGGACCGCCCGGCGTGGGCAAGTCCACGTTGCTCGGTGCGCTGACCAAGCTCGAGCGCGAGCGGGAGCGCACGGTGGCCGTGCTGTCCATCGACCCCTCCTCGCCGTTCACCAAGGGCGCCCTCCTCGGCGATCGCATCCGGCTTTCCGAGCACTTTCTCGATCCGGGTGTGTTCATACGGTCGATGGCCAACCGCGGGGCACTGGGTGGACTCAGCGAAGCGGCACTTCAGACGGCGCTGCTCATGGACGCCTCGGGCCGCGACATCGTCATGCTGGAGACGGTCGGGGTGGGGCAGGCCGAGGTCGACATCATCGACCACGCCGACACCGTGGTCCTCGTCCTGATGCCCGGGTCGGGTGATTCGATCCAGGCGCTCAAGGCGGGAGTGATGGAGATCCCCGACGTGATCGTGGTCAACAAGGCCGATCACCCGCTGACCGACACCATGGTCAGGGAGATAAAGACCGTGCTCGGCCTGGGTCCGCACCGTGACTGGGAGGTGCCGATCTTGCGCACCGAGGCCACGCGCGGCGAGGGCGTGGCCGAGTTGATCGACAAGCTGGGCGAGCATCGGGAGTTCATCGAAGCCGAGGGGACGCTCTCTGAGCGACGACGCCGCAACCTGATGAGCGAGGTGCTGGCCATCGCCTCGTTCCGCATGCGCCGCGAGCTCGAGGAATCGCTGCGCGAGGACGACGTGGTTCAGGACCTGCTCGACCGCGTTGTCTCGCGCGAACTCGATCCGGCCAGCGCTGCCACCACGATCCTTGAACGGGAGGCGACCAAATTAAAGCGGCAGTGACCATGCCCCACGTCGTGGCCGCCCTGGTGCTGGCCGTGGCCGGGGTGGCCAAGCTCCGCTCGCCGCGAGCCGCTGCTGACGCCGTCAACCTTCCGGTGGCGCTGGTCCGCGCCTTTGCCGCGGGCGAGCTGATTCTGGCCGCTCTGGCCGTGGTCACCGCGAGCCTCTGGTCCTCAATCCTCATGGCGCTCCTCTATGCCGGGTTCGCGGTGCTCACGCTGCGTCTGGCCCGGGAAGGGGCGAGCTGCGGGTGCTTCGGGGCCCAGCAGTACCCCGCTTCGGCTGGGCAGTCGGTGCTCAGCCTGGCGCTGGGCGTGATCAGCGCGCTCGGCGCGGTGGCCGGTCCCCAGACGGCGAGCGAGATC
>JBDTEE010000210.1:0-8182 GCA_039922645.1 Solirubrobacteraceae bacterium
GCTCAGAAGGTGATGACCTGGTATCCCTGTGAGACAAGCCCGTGGAGGCTGGGGTGGCGGCGGTAGTCGGAGAGCAGCTTGACGCTGCTCGCCTCGATCTGGTCTTTGACGCCGAACGCAGTGGCCCAGTACGAGCAAGCACCGGCGATGTGATCCTGTAGCTCGCAGTACACGCGGTGGTAGCGGTGATCTTCTGCCTCTAACTCGGGCACCCACCTGGTGCTGGCGCCGTCGAAGATCACCACGGCGTCGGCCAGCGTCGACGAACTCCTTCGCGCTGGTGAGTGCGTTGGCCATCCGGCCCATCGCCTCGTGGGTTCCCTATCGGCGAGCAGCAGAAAACATGCCTTGGTCATGAGAGCTCCTTCGGGATCTCTTCGTGGGCTTCAACGATTCGACCGGCGTGGTCCAGCTTGATTTGGATGCGCTCGAACGCCGAGACGTCGCGGCGGCCGCGTACTCGCCCCGCGATCCAGCGAGCGAGCAGCGGCGGGGACGTGCGGCGCCGCTCGCGGGTCACTGGGACTGGCTCTCCGTGAGCGAGCGCGTGTAACAGACCCATGCGGTCCAGCCGTGCAAGCCGGTCGGCCCCGCCCACCGGAGTACCGTAAATCACGATCTGCGGCACCGTGGCACCGCCGGTCAGCTTCAGCAGCCGGGCGCGGAAGTTGCCCTCGCCGCTGCCGTCGATCTCGCGGTAGCTCAGTTCTCGACGTCTGAGCAGCGCCTTCGCACGCGCGCAGTGGGGACACGATGGCAGCGTGTAGACGACGATCGTGCTGTCCTGTGTCTCCGTGTGCCTCATCCTCTGTTCGACACGTCGCGGGACCGGAAGGGTTCACGAACATGGGCGAAGCTCGTCGATCCTCCCGAAGCGAACGAGGATCTCGCCGCGCGGCAAAACGGTCGGACCGCAAGCCCAGCGGCGGAGTCGCGCCTTCTGGAATCCTTCTCGTGGCCTTTGCGGTCAAAGTGCGTGAGGTGATTGCGATGTTCGATCCGATGGCGCTTCATCACAGGCGGTGCCGCGAGGTTCGCGCCAACATGTCGGCCTATCTCGACGACGAGCTTGATGCGGTGACCGCTGCCGGAGTCAAGCGGCACGTCCGCTGGTGTCCCAACTGCCGGCGCATGCTCAAGAATCTCAGCCGGACGATCGCCGGACTTCGGGCCTTGCAGTCACAGAGTTCTCCGCCCGCTTGAGCGCCAGAGGTCG
The DNA here is from genome assembly GCA_039922645.1 of Solirubrobacteraceae bacterium. Lineage (GTDB taxonomy): Bacteria > Actinomycetota > Thermoleophilia > Solirubrobacterales > Solirubrobacteraceae > Palsa-465. The sequence continues at coordinate 1,217 of JBDTEE010000210.1, forward strand.
GATCTTTTCCCTCACCGGAACCCGCTTCATCGGTCATGAGCGTGCGGGGTCATGCGGCCTCGTGAGCTGCGCTTGCTTGCGGGTGCGACAGGGTTCGTCACGCAAATGACCGTCCTCGTACCGCTGCCGGCACCAGGTGCGTCATCGCTGCCCCTTCCCGAGCCTCCGGCGGCGCCAGGAACGCAGTGCGTCCCGGAGCTCACGAGCGACGAACGCCAGACGGCCCGCGGGCCCAGTTGCGCAGGTCGGTGTCGCCCCGCCGCTCGGCCCATCCGTGGGGCAGCGCCTAGCGCGGAGAGAACGCATGCTCACCATCTCGTTCGCCGGTCACCCGGATGCCAGCGCGGAACTCTCACCAGCCGCCGCGCCACCGATCGATGCCTCGGCGCCGGTCAGGACGGCGTTGAACTTGACCGCGTCGAGCAGCTCGGCGATCGCCGGCTGCGCCCGTCCTGAGGTGACGGCGTCGGAGAAGCAGGTTTCGAGGTGGTTCTTGAGGATCAGCCGGTTGACCCGCTCCAGCGAGGCCTGCGCGGCCGAGACCTGCTTCATCAAGTCGACGCAGTAGGCCTCCTCCTCGGTCATGCGCACGATGCCATCCAGATGACCGCGCACCGTCTTCAACCGGTTCAGAATCTCCTGTTTGTTGAGCGGCAACATCGGCTACTCCGTTTCCTTTGGGCCTACCCCACCTGGGGTGGGGTCTAGGATGAGGATAGCTGGGACCAAGTCGAGAAGAAATGAGCCGCTGACGCCGAACTGGTTGACGATCGTGGCCTGGGCATCCATTGCCACGGGATGCCTTTCCGCCGGCGTCGTCCTATACGACGTCTACATCCGCGGCCTGCGCCAGCCGATGCGGGTGATGGAGGCGGTGTGGCCGCTCACCGCGCTGTATCTGGGGGTGCTCGGCTGGTTGGTCTACGCGCGGCTGGGCCGTCCGGAGGTCAGGCGAGATGCCGCCCAGGCCGGAGAGCAGGACGTGCCCGAGTGGCAGGGGGTCGCCGTGTCGGCCACGCACTGCGGAGCGGGCTGCGCACTGGGCGACGTGATCGGCGAATGGGTCGTGTTCGCGACCTCGCTGACGATCGCCGGGGCCGCGCTGTGGCCCGAATCGAATACATCCTGGACTTCGCGATCGCCTACGCCCTTGGGATCCTGTTTCAGTACTTCGCCATCAAGCCGATGAGCGACCTGAGCACGCGAGCCGTGCTCGGACGCGCGGTTCGCGCGGACACGCTGTCGCTGGTCGCCTTCGAGGCGGGAATGTTCGCCTGGATGGCGCTCGTCTTCTTCGTCTTCTTTCCCGGCCCTCATCTCCAGGCCGATCAAGCCGCCTACTGGCTGATGATGCAGATCGCGATGGTGCTCGGCCTGCTCACGACGTACCCGGTCAACATCTGGCTCGTCCGCCGCGGCATCAAGCATCCGATGGGCCGACCTGCGCTCCCGCAGGCCGAGCCGCCGGTACGAGCGACCCGACCCGGCCGAGCGCGGCGCTGAGAGATGCTGACCGAACGGGTCCGACGATGGCGCGCCGCCGGCGCGCGCGAAGGTGTCATGGGCCGGAAGCTCCACGTTCAGCGGCGCGCTGGCCGTGGGCCGCTGCTGGTCATGCTGCACGGCTACCCCTCGAGCTCCTTTGACTGGCGGGGGGTGACCGAGCTGCTCGGCGGCCACCAGATGCTGCTGTTGGACTTCCTCGGGTTCGGCCTCTCGGAAAAGCCGCGCGATCACGTGTACTCGCTCAGCTGGCAGGCCGACGCGGTGGAAGAGCTGGTCCGCCGAGCGGGCTCACCGCCGGTCTTGCTGGTCGCCCACGACATGGGGACCTCGGTGGCCACTGAGCTGTTCGCCCGCGCGCTCGAGCGGAAGCTGACGATCGAGCTGCAGCGCGCCCTGCTGTTCAACGGCAGCATCCTGCTCGACCGCGCAAGCCCGACGATCTCTCTGAAGCTGCTGCGCACCCCAGCGGGTCCGCTCGTCGTGCGGCTCGGCAATGAGCGCGCGTTCCGGACCCAGTTCGGACGGATCTTCTCCGCGGAACATCCCCTCACCGCCGAGGAGGCGGCCGACCAATGGGCGCTGGTGTCCCATGCCGATGGCCACCGGCTGCTTCATCGCACGATCCACTACATGAGCGAGCGCGAGCGGCTGGTCGAGCGCTGGCACGGCGCGTTTCGTGACTGGCCCGGGTACCTGTCGCTCGCGTGGGGGCTCAAGGATCTCGTCGCGACGCCGGAGGTGCTGGCCGGGCTGCGGGAGCTTCGTCCGGGCGTCCCGGTGCGCGAGCTGCCGCAGGCGGGGCATTACCCGCAGATAGAGGATCCAGTGGCGATGGCCGAGGTCATAGCGGGCGAGCTCGCCGCTGGCTGAGGCTCAGGTCAGAGCGGCGATCCGCTCGGCGATAGCCGAGGCCCGATCCTCTTGGAGGAAGTGCTTGGCGGGCAGACGGTGAATGGTCTGCAGGCCGGCCGCGCGCCGCAGCTGCTCACCCTCGAGGTCGATGTTCAGCGCCGAGTCGAGCTCGCCCCAGACGACCTGCAACGGATACGGGACGTCTCGCACGGTGGAGTGATAGAGCTCTCGCTTCTGTGGCGTGTGCTCGCAGCCGCGCATGATCTTCAGAAAGGCTCGACCACCGTCCTCGCGCTTGAGCAGATCGACGTAGGCGTCGATCTCCTCTGGTGAGATGCAGCTCATGTCGGCGACGCCGATTTGGCGCATCAGCAGCCTGAATACCGGCTTGCTCACCGCGCGCAGGTACATCTCGCCGATCCTGCGTCGGGCGAAGGGCTGCATCGCCCACGGGCGCTTGAACGTGTCGACGGCGATCATCGTGTTGAGGATCGTCAGCGAGGCGATCCGGTCGCGCCGAGCCGCCGCGAGCTCGAATCCCACCGGACCGCCGATGTCGTGGACGACCAGGTGGAAGCGGTTGAGGCCAAGTTCGTCGACCGCGGCCGCGCAGAACCGGCCCAGGTTGGTCCACGTGTAGTCGAAGCTGCTCGGCCTCTCAGCCAGCCCTAAGCCCGGCAGGTCGAACGACACTCCGCGCAGCTCGCGGGACGCGAGTTCCGCCAGCACCTTGCGATACAGGAACGAGGACGTAGGAACGCCGTGGGATGCAAACGACCGGGTCGCCCTGGCCGTCCTCCCGTACGAAGCTGCGCACGCCGCTGACGGCGAAGCTACGGCCGGCCGCCCGGTGGCTCTCCACCACCTCCGCGCTGGTCACGACGCGCTGGCGCGCAGTGAATCGTTCTTCCGCGCCACGGTCACTGACATCCCCGATCAATTGTCACTCAAAGAAGCTGTCGAGCTCCCGGCGAAGTGCCATTCGACCGCGGTGCAGCCGGCTCTTCAGGGCCCGCTCCTCGATGCCGAGCGCTTCGGCCGCTTCTCGGGTGCTGAGTCCTTCTACGTCGCGCAACACTACCGCTTGGCGGTAGTCCAGCGGGAGCCTGCCCAGCGCCGAGTCGATGGCGCCGAGGAACTCGCGTGACTCGAAGATCTCCTCGGGGCGGCCGCCCCAGTTCGCGATCCGCTCACCTACGGCGTCGTCAAGCGGGAGGGTCGTCTTGGCTTGCGACTGTTTCATCAGTCGGTAGGCCTCATTGATGGCGATCCGGGTCAGCCAGGTGAAGAAGCTGGACTGTCCGTTGAAGCGCGGGAGGTTGCGCCAGGCCCGGACGAGCGCATCCTGCATGGCATCCTCGGCAGCCTCCGGGCTACGCGTGATGCGCACCAACAGCCGCAGCAGACGAGTTGAATCGCGCTGCACGAGCTGGTCAAACGCGGTGCGATCGCCGGCCTGCGCCGAAGCCACCAGCGTTCGCTCTGCGCCAGGCACACCCGACAGGTTCTTGTGAGGCGGGTTCACGGGCGATCCCCAGCCGCCGTCGCCTGGGCTGTCAAGGCAGGGCGCTTTCATCGGCATCCATCGACTGAGAATCGCATGAACCACCAGTGGTCAAGCCGCCCGCCAGCGGGCGTCGCTAACGAACCTGGGGATAGAGCCGAGCCAGCCGCGCCGGTGATACGCCCACCAGGTACAGCCAGCGGATCAGCACCCAGGAGGCGATCGTCCTGGCCAGGCCGAGTCGCTGCCACCGGCGCGCGGAGGTGATAGCGGGGCCGGCGAGACAGACGGTCGTGCCAGCCCGCTCGAGCCGTCTCACGAGGTCGTAGTCCTCCATGATCGGGAGGGCGCGAAACCCGTCAAGTCGCTCGAATGTCTCCTGTCGCAACCACACCGCCGAGTCGCCGTAGTAGATGCCGGCGCGACGCTGGGCGCGGTAGCAGAGGCCGAGCAGCTGGGAGAACCGATCCCCGCCATCGAAGCGCAGGCTGAAGTTGCCGCCGATCACCCGCGGGTCGGCAATCGCGCTGCTGATCAGGCGATAGGCCTGCGCCGGCAGGCGGGTGTCGGCGTGCAGGAAGACGATCGCCTCGCCACGAGCGACCGCCGCGCCCGCGTTCATCTGGCGAGCGCGCCCACGTGTCGACTGGATCATCCGCGGCGCAGAGGCATGCTCGCATGCGACCTGCACCGTGGTGTCCGTCGACCCGCCATCGGCGAGGATGACTTCGAGCCGGCCTTCCAGGCCGGCGAGGTGGTCCAGCAACGCTCCTACGGTGGCCGCCTCGTTGAGAACGGGAACGACCACGGAGATGAGCATCGGCCGGACGTTGCGGGCGGCGGTCATGTCGTTCATATTGAACGGTGGGCTGGGTGGCGGCAGACTATGGAGACGAGCCCGGCGGCGGCCGGGCCCGCTGCAGGAGAATCCCTTGTGCCCCACCAAAGGGTCAAAGACCGACGTGGACATGCCATGACCACTGAGCAGAGGAACGACGTCAGAATCGACCCGACGTCGAAGAGGCATTGGCCGAGGCCCGCGAACTGGTGGACGATGGCGCATCGATCACCTACGCAATCGCCAAGGGACAGGGAGCAGGCGAGATCGCACGGGCGGCGCAGACCGCGCAGGCGCAGCTCATCGTCCTTCCCTCGCCGAGGTCTCCTCAGCTGCCCCGCTTCGGGTTCGCCTCCCTCGCTGATCGCGTGCACGGCCTCGGCGCATGGGACGTAGCTGTCGCCCCCGCAGCACGGGGGAGCGAGGCGGGCGCTCGCCGAGCGGCGGCGCCGGAGTGGCGGCGCCTGCGCCGCGCCGGCGCTTTCTTCATGCGTGCCTGGTACTTCTGGTGACCCTGACCGCGATCGGCTTCTACCACTGAGCCAACGCTCCAGAACCCCGGCGGATCGGGTGGCGCGTGCCGGAGAAACCGTTAGAGAGATGGTCCTGTTCTGCGTGCAGCGCCGCCACCTGGCGCGGACCGTACGGATCGCGCTCGTCGTCGGCGTCCTGCTGACGGCGATCAATCAAGGCGACGTGCTGCTCGGCGGACACCCGACGCCGGCAACCTGGATCAGGTGCGGCCTGAACTTCCTCGTTCCCTTCCTCGTCTCCAACGCCGGTCTCGTGAGCGGGCGACGCTGAGCCCGCTCGGCTTCGACCCGCACGCCGCGACGCGCCCCCCCTCCTAAAAGGCTCGAAGTCGGCCGGAGCGATCGGCATCGGGCGGTGGTACGGCTCGGCGCACTCGCGGCAGCGCTAATGGTGCTGTTCGCCGTGGGGCTCCTTCTCGCGCCACACTCCGCCGACCGGCTGCGCCGTGATGTGGATGGGTTGGGCGCGTGGGCGCCCATAGCCATGGTCGGTATCTACGCCGTGCTCACGTGCGCGTTCGTGCCCGGATCAGCGCTCGCCGGAGCCAGCGGTCTCCTGTTTGGCGCCGCGCTGGGCACCGGGCTCGCTGTCGTCTCGGCCACCCTCGGAGGAAGCATCGGCGATTACTCCTCACCGCAGGCATTGGTGGCGCTCGGCGTTCTCGCCGTGATGACCGTCGGTGGCGCGGCCGCGTCGTGGCGGGCGCGCTGCAGAAGCCGCGCCGGCGCTTAGCCTGAAGTCACCGATTCTCTGGGAGGGTGACCCGGTTTTGCTGGATTGGGTGGGGTGACTCGGTGTGACGTCGCGCGTCGGGGTTGATGCTGGTCTGGGTGGCGGTGTTCGGGGCGGGGAACGCCGTGGGAGCCGTTGCCGAAGCTGTCGTGGCGCCCGGTTTCGGGTAGGGGTGCGCGCGCCGGGGGCGGTGAGGTCTGCTGGTGCTTGTCGGTGAGGGCCGCGGGCGGGTCAGGTGCGGGCGGGGAGCGCGCGGATCGTGTCGAGCACGGTGGTGAAGTCGGTCTGCCAGGGCCAGCGGGCGGGGAGTCGGAGCGTCCATTGGCGGCTGGTGCGGGTCAGCCGGGCGGGGATCTGCAGCAGGTGACGGCGGCGGGTTCGGGCGGTTTGCACGGGTCGAGTGGGGAGGCCGATCTGGGTGCTCCAGCGTCCGAGGTTGTGCGCGAGCGCGGCGATCACGGTCCAGGCGCTGTTGGCGTCCATCCGGCCGGACGGGAAATGGCACAGTGCTTGGTCTTTGAGATCGCGGATCGCGAGCTCGATCTGGGCGTGGTCGCGGTGATCGATATCGGCGGTCAGCGTCGGGACGGTGCGGTTGGTCGCGAACGCGTGATGGCGCCAGTCGGGGAACAGCTCCGCTTGGGCTCCGACGAGCCGGGTGCGGCGGACGATCAGCCGGAACTCGCCGAGCTGTGTTTCGGCGATCTGCGCCTCTCCGGTGTCCGGGTAGTCGGTGATCGTGACCCAGTCGGTCTCAGGGATCTCGGCGATCAGCGCCCGGATCGCCTGTGACTGCTTGACGCCGATCGAGAACTCGACGCCCTGGCGGGCGAGCTGTTTCATCAGCTTGCGGTTCTCAAACCCCGTGTCCGTACGGATGATGATCACGCCCGAGTGTCCCGCGCGACGGACGCGGGCGATCAGCTCTTCCACGAACCGGCGAAACCCGCGCTGCGTGTTCGCCTTCCCCTGACGGTTGCGGATGTGCAGCACCTCGCCG
>JBDTEE010000211.1:0-3856 GCA_039922645.1 Solirubrobacteraceae bacterium
GACATCGTTCTCGCCAACCAGAGCGACGTGCACGTCGACTTCATGATCGGCGGCGACGACATCTTGGTCACTGGATGCACGCGCGGCGGCCGCGAGATACCGCTGCTGCGCTCGGGCATCTGGCAGCTCTGAGATCCAGGCTGGGCCGTGAGCCGGGCAGGCGGTCGCGGCGGACACGGCGAACACGGCGAACACGGCGAACACGGCGCTAGGCTTGCCCTGCTCCAGGAGAGGTGCCGGAGCGGCTGAACGGGCGCGACTGGAAATCGCGTAACGGGGGTTAACCTCGTTCGGGGGTTCGAATCCCCCCCTCTCCGTCAACCGCGGGCGGTGCCTGAGGGACTCTTAGGGTCTCGCCGGGCCCGGGCCAAGACGATTTATGTATAGCCGGATGGTGGAGTCGGCCCGGCTAGCGGCCTAGTCCATCTGCCTACACCGCCGGCCGCCGCTGCAGTCCGTGGTTCATCCGGCCGAGCCATGGGCAACCACGTCGCCGGTCCCTTTTCCCCGCCAGAGGCCATCTTTCGGCCGGTAGAGGTCCAGCTCACCGCCTTTTTGCGTCCGAATTGTGTCCAGACCAGACTTTGCACAACCTGTTCACGGCCCGCACCAGAGGGGCAAATCCATCTTGCACCCAAATAATTCCTGGCATACACTTCGCGCCGGTAAGGGAGGCTGACCAGGCGCCAGGGGACGCCTACCGTCAAGGAGCCAGTTGATTTCGCGACCTTCACTCAGAGTTGTCGAGGGCGGCCTAGCCCATGATGTTCCGTGGGTGTGGTTCTGCGGGCATTGCGCCGCGCCTTCGCCGGACGGTGGGCCGCCGCCCCCCAACGGGCGCGTCTGCTCGTCCTGCGGTCTCGGCCTGCTCCTCGAGGCTCGCCAGGACGCGGTACCCGGTGCCCGCGACGCCTTCCTGGTCGTCGACGGCTCGCTGCTTGTCCAAGCCATGTCCGCGGAGGCACAGGTATTCCTCGATATGAGCGAGGAGATCGCCATCAACAAGCCGGTGGCTCAGCTTCTCGTCCCGGCTGACGCCGAGGCGGGCGGCCGCACGACGTTTGCCGCCGCCATCGCCCAGGCCGCTGACGGGCAGGACCCAGAAACCGCCCGGAGCACCGTGCGACCCTGGAACACCTTCGGTGTCCGCATGCGCGCTCGGATCGCCACCTGCGGGCCGCCCCGAGCGGCCCTGGTCGTCCTCGAGGACAGCGCTCAGCGCCGGTTGCGGGCCGTCGAGGCGCCGGCCGAGCGGGCCTCGCGCTACAGCCAGTAGGACGGACCCCTTAGGCGGCCGGACCCAGCCGGTCTGGTGCACCGTACTGCACGAGCGCCGGCGGCAGGAGAACCGAGCCGTCCGGTTGCTGGCCGTTCTCGAGCAGCGCGATGATGGTGCGCCCGACGGCGACCGCGGTCCCGTTCAGCGTGTTCACGTGCGCGGGGCGTCCGCCCTCGGGTCGGTAGCGGACATCGAGCCGCCGCGCCTGGTAATCCGTCGTGTTCGAGCACGAGGTCAACTCCCGGTAGCGGCCCTGGCCGGGGAGCCAGGCCTCGACGTCGTACTTCATCGACGCCGAGGCACCGAGGTCATCCACGGCGATGGCCACCACTCGATACGGGATCTCGAGGTCATGCATGATCGATTCCTCGATGGCCAGAAGTCGCTGGTGCTCGGCCGCCGCCTCCTCAGGCGCGACGAAGCTGAACATCTCGACCTTGTCGAACTGGTGCACGCGGAAGATCCCGCGGGTGTCCTTGCCCGCCGCTCCGGCCTCACGGCGGAAGCAGCTCGAGAAGCCCGCGTAGCGCAGGGGCAGCTGGGCCTCGGCCAGGATCTGCTCGCGGTGCAGTGAGGCCAGCGCCACCTCGGAGGTACCGACCAGGTAGAGGTCATCATCGGGCAGGCGATAGATCTGCTGTTCGGTATCGGGCAGGAAGCCGGTCCCGTAGAGGGCCTGCTCGCGAACCAGGACCGGGGGAATGACCGGCTCGAATCCCTCGGGGCTGAGCTTTTCCATCGCGTAGCGGACCAGGGCCAGCTCGACCATGACGAGCGGGCCGCGCAGGTAGGCAAAGCGCGAGCCCGAGAGCCGGGCGCCACGCTCCATGTCGATCATCTCACCGGCCAGCTCCAGGTGATCACGCCCGGTCTCGGCCCCCTGACCGACCTCGCGCAGGACGGTGTCCTGGGCCGGGGCGTCCTCGGAAGGCAGGTTGGGCAAGGCTGCGAGCGCCGCGTCGCGCTGCACCCGAAGGGCGGTTTCCTCATCACTCAATGCCCGGCCGCGAGCAGCCAGCTCGCCCAGCTCGGCGCGCTGGGCGTCCGTGGGCGCGTCCTTCAGGCCCCGGCTGGCCTGGTTCTGCTCGGCCCGAAGCTCCTCGAGTTGGGTGGTGGTGGCCCGCCAGCGCTCGTCCAGCTCGAGCAGCCGGTCAACCGCGTCCGCCGCATCCGGGCCGCGGCGGCTCAGCGCCGCGCGAACAGCGTCGGGATCGCGTCGAATCAGCCTGATGTCGAGCACGCGCGCTCCTCGCTAGGGATGCGCAGGGTTCTTCTTGCGCTTCGCCGCGCTGCCCTTGCCCTTGCCCTTGGTCGACTTGGGCGCGGCGGTGCTGCTCGAGGTGGTGGTAGAGCTGGAGCTGGACGCGGAGGCCACCTGAGTGGTGCCGGAGCCGGGCGGCAGGGTGCCGATGGGGAGCTGATCGCAGGGCTTTATGCCCGTCTGGTGCGGAGCCTGGCGCCCGGCGTAGGTGGCCACGAACTTGGCCACATTGACCGCGTCCTGGCCGACCACGACGTTCTGCGGCATGTAGGCGCCGGAGAAGCCACCGTTTTCGATCGCGTAGAGAACCCGGCTGATCGGCCGCTCGCAGCGCTGATTGAAGTTCGGGCCACTGTTGGCCTGGGCGGTGCGGATGTTGGGCGCCGAGCCGTTGGTCCCGGCGTAGGACAGCGTGTGGCATCCCGCGCAGCGCTGACTGAACAGCACCGCCCCAGCGTGGACTGGCGTGCCCGAAGGCACGTTGATGTGCTCGGTGCCGCAGCCCGCCGCTAGGGCCGTGACCGCGATCGATGCACTCGATAGGAGAAGGACCCTGAACGACCGACTCATGCGGCGGGATCATAATCGGATCGCCGATGCAGCCCCTGCTCCGCCGACGACCGACGCTCTGGCTCGCGGTGGGGGCGGCCGGCTCACCCATGACCTGGTCATCTCCGCCGGGGGCCGTCCCGAGGCCTCGACGCAGCCGGTTCCGCCCGGTCAGACCACGGAGCTGATCGCCATCCTGCCCAGGGGGAACACCTCATGGCCTCGACGATCCTGTCCGACAGGCCCTCGGCGCCTACGGCACCCTGACCATCACCCGGTCGTGAGGCGGGGTCCACCCCGCGATACCCCGCGCGTCCACCCAGCGATCCGCCGCGCAGTCCACCCCGCGACACCCCGCGAGCTCGCACCGAGATCCCCCGCGGTGCAGCGAATCCTGCAACCCACCGGGAAGGAGCCGGCCGGAGGGCGACGAACTCCACGTCAACCCCGACGCCGGCTTTGAGACGTGCGCCAGCTTGAAAACGCGTTCGTCCTCCTACGGCGGCAACCAGAGGTGCCGGCGTCGGGGTCACAAAATTCGCCCTCGGGCGTGAGACCGCGGTAAGGAGCCACTCGCCCGCCGCAGAGCCAGCAGCGGGATCGAACGAGCACTACTTCCCGCACTCCGGCTCCGTGGCGGCCTCTTGGGGGAAATTGGGCCTCCATAGGGCGGTTCTTCCCAGGGGTCATCGGGCAAAACGGCCTTGGGGCGGAATTGCTCGCTACCCGGCCGGCGCACCGCCCCTTTCGAGCCAGCAGTCGCCCGA
>JBDTEE010000212.1:0-19229 GCA_039922645.1 Solirubrobacteraceae bacterium
CGGACAGCGCGGCCGCGCCGAAGCGCTCGATCGCCTCAAGCCCGTTGCTAGGCCGGTTGCAGAGGACCTGACGCCCACTGGCCTCGCGCACCATCGCGATCACCTGCTCGGGAAAGCCCTCGGGGTAGACCGGAGGCCGCTCGGCGGCGGGGAGTCCCATCAGCTCCCAGTGGCCGGCGGTCGAGTCCTTGCCGGCGCCGAGCGCGTGCAGGCGGCCGTGAAGCACCGGTTCAGACGCCGGGGGCACTCCGGTCAGGGCCAGGATGCTGCCCAGCCCCGGCCGCTGGAGCGTGGGCACCGACAGGCCGCCCAGATGCTCAGCGAGATGGCCCAAGGTGTTGCTGCCGGCGTCGCCGTAATCGACCGCGTCGGGCAGCGCGCCCGCCCCGCAGGCGTCCAGCACGACCACGAACGCCCGCCGGCGCTCGTGTCGGTTCCCGCCCTCAGTCCTCGCCGTCCCAGTAATCGAGCCTCTCCAGCCGCGCCATCAGGTTTACGCCCCGGAAGGCGATCTTGTTCGAGCGTGGGTAGTAGCAGATGTCCCCCGGATCACGGGTGCCGTAGGCCAGGTAGGTGAGTCCTTCCTGGCCGGCCCGGAAGGTGTGGCTGATCCCCGTCGCCGCGGGGCGGGCGATCACGTGTCCGCGGCCAACCGGGGTCTCGTCCTCATCGAGGACGAGGACGCCGTTCCCGTCGAGGACGATGAAGATCTCCTCCTCAATGCTGTGAGAGTGCAGCGGCGCTGACTCCTTGGCCGCCGCCACGACCACGTGCTGAAGTCCCGAGCGCTCGGACTGCAACCGGCGGCCGAGGTTGCGCCGGGTGCGCTCGACACGGGGCCGAGACACGGTGACGGGCTTGACGTCCTCGAGGTTGACGATCGTGGCCGGGCGCTCGCCCGGCTGGGCGGGCAGCTCGGGCGGCCCGTGCTCGGCCTCGCGCGCGAACTGAACCGGGACGCCGTCAAGCACGCCGGGGACGCTCTCCACGCCCCGGGTGCCGACCAGGGACATCTCGAGCCGCGGCAGGCGCAGGCTCTCGTCGTATTCGCGGGTCCCGAAGGCGAGCAGATCCAAGTCGTCCTGGGCAAAGACGCTGTGGGCGCCCCGGCGCGGGGCGTAGAGGATCCCATCACCGGCGCGGATCGGCGCCGTGCGACCGGCCTGCCAGGAGAGACCGCGGCCGGAGAGGATGAAGAAGATCTCCTCCGAGCGGCCGTGCTCGTGTGCCGGGGTTGACCAGCTTCCAGCCGGCACCTGCATGCGGCGCACGCCGACGGTGCGCGAACCGGCGGATTCTCCGAGTAGCGTCCAGCGGCTGCGCAGATGGCCGCGGTCGTATTCGACCGTCCGGGCTTGATCGAAGTGGGTCAGGCCCACGGCGGCTCAGTCGGCGCGGTCGGCGTTGCCGTCGGGGCAGCGCCGACCTTGCCCTCGGTGGCGATGTGGGCCCGCGGATGGGCGTCGAAGTAGACATCGCGCAGGCGATCGACCGACAGATGGGTGTAGATCTGGGTGGTGCCGATGTCGGCGTGGCCGAGCATCTCCTGCAACGAGCGCAGGTCACAGCCCCCGGCCAGGAGATGGGTGGCGAAGGTGTGCCGCAGGGTGTGAGGGCTCATGCGGTGCTCCAAGCCGGCCGTGCGGGCGTGGCCCTGAACGATCTTGTAGAGGCCCTGGCGGGAGAGGCCGCCGCCGCGCAGGTTGAGAAACACCCGGGCCTCATCGGCCAGGCCGACCAGGCGCGGACGGCCGCGGTTGAGGTAGGCGCCGAGCGTCTCGACGGCCTTGCGGCCGACCGGCACCAACCGCTCCTTCGAGCCCTTGCCGCGGGCGCGGAGCATGCCCGCCTCGAGGTCAAGCTCGGAGAGCTCCAGGCTGATCGCCTCGGTGGCCCGTAGGCCGCAGGCATACATCGTCTCGAGCAGGGCCCGGTCACGCAGGCCGGCAGGCGAGTTCCCGGTTGGCTGGGCGAGCAGACGGCTCACCTCATCGCGGCTGAGCACCTTGGGCAACCGGTTGGGCGAGCGCGGGGGACGAAGGTCGGTGGTGGGGTCGTGATCGATCAGCTGCTCGCGGCGCAGGTGGCGGTAGAACGAGCGCAGGCAGGCGATCTTGCGCTGCAGCGTGGCCGAGGCGACGGGCGGCTTGCCCTCACGGCCGTCGGCCAGCTCGGAGATGAAGCCGGCCACCTCGGGGGGCCGGATGTCGAGCGGATCCTGGCCAAGCCGCCCCAGGTAGAGGCCGAACTGGGCCAGATCGGAGCGATAGGCCTCGAGCGTGTTGCGCGACAGGCCCCGCTCGAGCTCGAGCGTGCCCAGGAAGTCGAGCGTGAGCTCGGTCAGATGGCGCTGCTCGATCGATGCCCTTGCTGCGCTCACAAGGCGCGTATTCGCCCCGTGGCCGGGCAGTCCTGCGGTTGGGCGCGCCGGTGCACCCGGCTCCACGCGCCGCCGCGCCGCCAGGCCGGCCTCAGACCAGCTCGAGCGTCCCCCGCTCGCGGGCCAGGGTCAACCACAACAAGGCGATCAGCGACTTGGAGTCCTGGCACTCGGCGATCGCTGCCTCCAGCTGATCCAGAGGCCAGGGCACGATCTCGATCCGCTCGCCGGGGTCGGGCTCCACGTCGGGGCCTGGCGTGAGGTCACGGGCCAGGTAGCACCACACGCGCTCATCGCTGAAGCCCGGGCTGGTGAAGAAGACCTTGATCTCGCGCCAGTCGGCGGCGCGCTTGCCGATCTCCTCGGCCAGCTCGCGCTGGGCGGTCTGGAGCGGTGGCTCGCCGGGTACGTCGCGCTTGCCGGCGGGAATCTCCAGGGAAGCGGGCAGGTCGGCCGCCTCGCGCGGCTGGCGGGTCAGCCACACGACCTCCGAGTCCACGGCGAGGATGCCCACCGCCCCGGGGTGCCAGACCTTCTCCCGGCTGACGACCTCGCCGTCGGCGTGGCGGAAGCGCTCCACCCCGCAGGTGATGATCTCGCCCTTCCACCTCACCCCGGCATCGACGGGCGCGAACTTGCTCACGCGGCCTCACCGAGCTCGGTGGCGGCCTCGTCGAGGAGGGCGATGGCCAGGTCGAGCAGGTCCTCCAGAGCCTGGGCGCTGATCCGCTCCCCGGGTTCATGGTTGCGCTCGGTCCCGTCGGCCAAGCAACTGCAGGCGAAGCCGGCGGTACGAAACGAATTGGCGTCTGAGGCGCCACCCGAGCTGATCGGCCGCGGCTCGTACCCACAGGCTCGCAGCGCCCGCTCGGCGACCTGGATCTCGGCGGCCGAGGGCTTTATCCGGTAGCCCTGGAACATGCGCTCGACGGTCAGATCGAGGTCACATTCGGTGGCGTCGGCCGCATCCTGAAGATGGTCGACTGCCTCTGTCGTGACGGCGGCCGCGCGGCCCTCATCGAGGCTGCGGACCTCGGCCTCGACGCGGCAGCGCTCCGGGACCACGTTGATTGCGGTGCCACCCTCGATCAGTCCCACGTTCGCGGTCGTCTCCTCGTCGAGGCGGCCGAGGCGAAGATTGGTGATCGCTCGCGCGGCGGCCACCACGGCGCTGCGTCCCACCTCAGGCCGGACGCCGGCGTGAGCGGCTCGGCCCCGGAATTCGGCCACGATCCGGTAGTGCGTGGGCGAGGCGAGCACGACTTCCCCGATCGGGGTGGCGTGGTCGAGGACGTAGCCAAACGAGCTCTGGAGCGCCGAGACGTCGAAGGCTCGCGAGCCGCGCAGCGAGACCTCCTCGCAGACGGTGAACAGCAGCTCGAGCCCCACCGGCGGCGGATCCTCCGCGGTGCTGAACCGCCGGGCCAGCTCGAGCGCTACGGCGACGGCCGACTTGTTGTCGGCGCCGAGGATGGCGGCGTTGGCGTTCTCCCAGTAGCCGCCGCTGAGCACGGGCTCGATCGGGGCCACCGCAGGAACCGTGTCCAGATGGGCGCAGACCAGCATGCTGGCCGGCGTGCGGCCGGGAATCCGGGTGAGGAGATTGCCGGCCTCCGAGCCCGCGGCGCGGGCACTGTCATCCTCGTCTACGGGCAGGCCCATCATCTCGAGCTCGGCCGTGACCCAGTCGGCGCAGGCCCGTTCACGCCCCGACGGGCTCTCGATGCGGCACAGCGCCGCGAAGGTCTCATGCAGCTGCGTGCGCTCGGTCTCGGTGGCGCGGGTCACGTCGTGGCGCCGAGCGAGACGCTCACGTCTCGCTCGTCACCACTGGGGACCGGAGTCCGGTCCTGGCCCTCGGCTGCGGCGTCGCCGTAGCCGGCATGGTCGAGAGCGGCGCCCACGAACTCACGGAACAGCGGAGCCGGCCGCTCGGGCCGGGACTTGAACTCAGGGTGGTACTGGGAGGCCACATAGAACGGATGCACCTCGGGCGCGAGCTCGATCACCTCGACCAGCCGATTGTCAGGCGAGGTACCCGAGCAGATGAGCCCGGCGCTCTCCAGACGTCGCCTGAGATGGTTGTTGACCTCGTAGCGATGGCGGTGGCGTTCGTAGACCACCGCCTCTCCGTAGAGCGAGCGAATCCGGGTGCTGTCGTGGAGCTTCACCGGATCGGCGCCGAGGCGCATGGTGCCGCCCATGTCGGCGATCTCCTTCTGCTCAGGCAGAAGGTCGATGACGGGAAACGGCGTCTCGAGGTCCATCTCCGTCGAGTTGGCGCCCTCCATCCCGGCCACGTGGCGGGCAAAATCCGATACGGCGACATGCATGCCGAGGCACACGCCCAGGTAGGGAATGCGGTGCTCACGGGCGATCTGGGCCGCGCTGATCTTGCCTTCCCAGCCCCGGCCCCCGAAGCCGCCGGGGATGAGGATCCCGTCCGCGCTCTTGAGACGCTCGGCCACCTCGGGTTCGCCCACGGTTTCTGAGTCCACCCAGTCGACCTCGACCTTGCAGCCGTGGTGAACGCCGGAGTGGCGCAGGGCCTCGACCACTGACAGATAGGCGTCTTCGAGCTGCACGTATTTGCCGACCAGGGCGATCCGCACCGAACGCTCGACGGCGGCGGCCCGGCGGGTGATCTCCGCCCAGTCGCTCAGGTCCGGGGTTCCCGGCTCGAGCCCGAAGTGCTCGCGGAGAATGAACTCGTCCACACCCTGCTGGTTGAAGACCAGTGGGACGCGATAGATGTCGGGGACGTCGTAGGCCGAGACGATCGCCTCGACCGGCAGGCTGGCGAAGAGCGCGATCTTGCGGCGGATATCGGTGGAGAGCTCGCCCTCGGAGCGGCACACGACCATGTCCGGCGCGATACCGATGCGCCGCAACTCGTTGACCGAATGCTGCGTGGGCTTGGTCTTGAGCTCGCCGGCATGTCCGATGTAGGGCACCAGCGTGAGATGGATGAACATGCAGCGCCGGCGGCCGACATCGACCGGGAACTGGCGGATGGCCTCCAGGAAGGGCAGCGACTCGATGTCGCCCACCGTGCCGCCGATCTCGGTGACTACGAAGTCCACGTCGCTGGAGGCCGCCATCAGCTTGATTCGCTGCTTGATCTCGTCGGTGATGTGAGGCACCACCTGGACCGTGGCGCCGAGATAGTCCCCGCGGCGCTCGCGGCGAATCACCGTGTTGTAGATCCCGCCCGCGGTGACGTTGGAGGCCCGGCTGGTGTTGGCATCGGTGAACCGCTCGTAGTGGCCGAGGTCGAGATCGGTCTCCGCCCCGTCCTCGGTGACGAACACCTCACCGTGCTGATACGGGGACATCGTCCCCGGATCCACGTTGATGTAGGGATCGAACTTCTGCAGCTGGACCGAGAGGCCGCGGGCGACGAGCAGCCGGCCGATCGACGCGGCGGCGATGCCCTTCCCGAGCGAGGAGACGACCCCGCCGGTGATGAAGATGAACCGAGTCTCGTCTTGAGCCATACGCCTGCGTCGAGTCTACCCAGGCCTCAGACGGAACCCGGCTCGGGGCCTCAGTGGACCTCAGGCGACTCGGAGAAGCTCACGGGCATGCTCGTTGGCCGCCTGGTCCTCATCGGCGCCGCCGAGCATCCGGACCAGCTCCCCGACCACGGCGTCACCCTGCAACGGGGTGACCGTGGTCGTGGCCGGGTTGACTGTGTTGTCCTTGGCGATCGTGAAGTGGCGCTCGGCCAGGGCCGCCACCTGGGGCAGGTGGGTGATACAGAGGATCTGGCGTCCGCGGGCGAGCTCGCGCAGGTGCTCCCCGACCGCCCGTGCCGTGTGGCCCCCGATCCCGGCGTCGATCTCGTCGAAGACGAGCATCGGGCTGTCCTCACGGTTGCCCGCCGGCTGACCGTGGGCGACGCTCATGAGGGCGAGCATGACCCGCGAGAGCTCACCGCCCGAGGCGACCTCGCGCAGCGGGGCCAGGAGACCCCCGGCGTTGGGGGCGATCAGCATCTCGATCGTCTCGGTACCGCGGGGCCCACAGCCCTCGGGCCGAGTCCCGAGCTCGATCTCGAACTGAGCGTCGGTCATGGCCAGCTCCCCCAGCCGCTCGCGCACTGCGCCGGCCAGCTCGGGCGCGGCCCGCCGGCGTGCCGAGGCGAGCTTCGCCGCCAGCCGGTCGAGCACGGCCTGGGCGCCGGCCAGCTCCCCCTCCGCTGCCTCCAGTGCCTCCTCGGCGTGTTCGAGCTCCTCGCGCCGGGTGCGGCATTGCTCGGCGTGGGCCAGGACGTCGGCCAGGCCGCCCCCGTACTTGCGCTGCAGACGAGCCAGGACGCCCAGCCGTTCCTCGACGGCCTCCAGGCCGGCGGTCCCCCCGTCGGCGGCGGCGTCCTCGAGCCCGGCCAGGTAGCCGCGCAGCTCGCCGGCCACGTCCTCCGCCTCGTAGCGCAGGGCGGCCATGCGCTCGGCTGCCGCGGCCAGTTGGGGGTCGATCTCCGCCACCTGCTCGAGCTGCTGGGTGGCTGCGACCAGCAGCTCGCTCACCCCGGTGCCAACCTCCGGGGTGATGGCATCGGCCCCGGCTACGGCCGCCCCGCGCAGCGCCTCCAGGTGTCGCAGCCGGTCGCGCTGGGCGCTCAGCTCGGCCTCCTCCTCGAGGCTGGGCGCCGCGGCCTCGATCTCCTGGAGCTCGAAGCCGAGCAGGTCGAGCTCGCGTTCCCGGGCCCCGGCCCGCTCGCGGAGCTCCTCGAGCCCGCGCCGGCGCTCGCGCACGTCCTCGTAGGCGGCGCGGACGCGGTCGCGCAATTCGGCCTGGGCGGGACCGCAGAAGGCATCGAGCACATCGAGCTGGGCGGTGTGCAGCATCAGCTTGCGGTGCTCGTGCTGGCCGTAGAACGACAGCAGCACCCCGCCCAGCTCCTGAAGATCGGCCAGTGTGGCCGAGCGCCCGCAGACATAGGCGCGGGTCCGGCCATCGGGCCAGACGCGCCGGGCGAGGACGATCTCCTCGGCTCCGGCAGGCAGGCGCTCGGAGCCGGCGAGCTCGGCCGGGAGCGCGAACACCCCCTCGACGTAGGCCTCCTCAGCCCCCGGGCGCACGATCCCGCGCCGCGCCCGCCCGCCGAGCAGCAGGTCCAGCGCGTGGGCCAACAGCGTCTTACCCGCGCCGGTCTCGCCGGTCAGCATGTTCAGCCCCGGGGCCAGCCGCAGCTCGGCCCGCTCCATGAGAAGCAGGTTCTCCACGCGTAGCTCATGCAGCATTGACGACGGTCTACCAGCCGGCGCCGACGGATCGGTCGCTGCCCCAGGGCGAACCGCTACAACGGCTCTGCCAACGGCCCGAACTTCTGGCGCAAGCGCTGGTAGAAGGTGGTGCCGGGAATCTGGGCCAGGTGCGCCAGATCATTGACGAACCGGGCCTCGACCCGGTCGCCGGCGTCGATCACGCAGATCGGCCGCCCGTCCACAGTGACGTCGACGGCCTCCTCCTGCGAGCGGTTGTGGACCGTGAGGCGATCGTCGGGCGCCACCACCAGGGTGCGTGCAGTCAGCGAATGCGGGGCGATGAAGGAGACCACGTAGCCGCGCACCCCCCAGGCCATGACCGGGCCGCCATTGGCCAGGTTGTAGCCCGTGGAGCCGGCCGGCGTGGCCACGACGAGACCGTCGCAGCGGACGCGCCCCACCTCATCGCCGCCCACGGCGTACTCGAGGTCGGCCACGCGCCGGCCCTGCTGGCGGTGGATCGAGACGTCGTTGATGGCCAGCCAGTCTCCCCGCCCGCAGGAGAGCTCGATCGCGGGCAACGAGAGGACCTCGAAGTCCCCGTCGAAGGCCCGCACGAGGCCGGACTGAGTGTCGTCACGATCGACGGTGGCCAGGAACCCCATCTCACCGAAGTTGACCGCGAACACGGGCACCCCGGTGCCGGCGTAGGTGCGCAGGGCATAGAGGATCGTGCCGTCCCCGCCCAGCGCGATGCACACCTCGATGCTGACCTCGGGCAGGGCGTTGAGGATCAGTCCGGGCTGGGGCTCGAGGTGATGCTTGGCCGTCTCCTCGGGATCGAAGCGCAGCTCGATGCCGCGCTCGCGGGCCAGCGCGATCAGTGCGTCCAGCGCCTCCCGGGTCAACTCGGGACGCCGGTGGGTGAGGATCGCCGCCGTCCGCACGGGAATCATGGCTCGACCTCGCGGGCGGCCCGCTCGAGATCATCCACGCCGGATCGGCCGGCCTCGGCCAGCCAGACGAAGCTTTCGAGATTGCCCTTGGGTCCCGGCAGACCGGAGCTTGCGTAACCGAGCACGGCGGCGCCGTGCTGCAGAGCGGCCCGGCCGACCTCGATCAGGGCGTCCCGGCGCAGCTCGGGATCCCTAACCACGCCGCCCTTGCCCACACCGGCCCGGCCTACCTGGAACTGGGGCTTGACCAGGGCTAGAACATCGAAGCGCTTGGCCGCGCAGGCCAGCACCGGCCCGAGCACCTTGACCACCGAGATGAAGGAGACGTCGATGACGATCAGGTCGGGCGCGTAGGGCAGCTCCGCCGCCTCCATCGCCCGTGCGTTGCGGCGCTCGATCACCGTCACCCGCTCGTCTGAGCGAAGCCGCCAGTCGAGCTGGCCGTAGGCCACGTCGAGCGCGATCACATGCTCGGCCCCGCGGCGGAGCAGACAGTCGGTGAAGCCGCCGGTGGAGGCCCCGACATCAAGCGCGTGGCGGCCGGTCACCTCCACGCCGAGCGTGTCCAGGGCGTTGCCCAACTTGACCGCACCCCGCGAGACGAAGTCGGGACCGGCCTTAAGCTCCAGCTCGACGTCCTCGGAGACCAGCTGGCCCGGCTTCTCAGCCCGCCGTCGCTCGGGCAGGAGCATCACCTCACCGGCCATGACCGACGCCGCCGCCCGCGAGCGGGAGGGAAAGACGCCGCGCTCCGAGAGCAGGCTGTCGAGCCGGACGCGCCTCATGACGGTGCAACGGTACGGGATCGTCCGGGCGCCAGTCCGGAGTCCCCTGCACGCGCGGGGCCCGACTCAGCCGCTGGTCACTCCGCTGCGGCCGCCGACGGCCGCCAGCACGCGTTCAGCGATGCGCTGGCCGGTGAAGCCGACCTCCTCGTGCAGGAGCGCCGGTGAGCCGTGGGTGACGAACCGGTCGGGAAGCCCGACCCGCAGGATGCGCGGGGCCAGGCCGGCGTCGGAAAGCGTCTCCCAGACGGCCGAGCCGAAGCCGCCGGCCAGCACGCCCTCCTCGACGGTGACCAGCAACTCATGCTCTGCGGCCAGCTGGGCGGCCAGACCGGCGTCGATCGGCTTGGCGAAGCGGGCATCGGCCACGGTGACGGCGACCCCCTGGGCGCGGAGGATCTCTGCGGCCTCGAGCGCCTTGGCCACGCCCGAGCCGTAGCCGAGCAGGGCCACGCGCCGGGCGCCGTGATCTTGCAGCGTCGCTTCGCTGAGGATCTCGCCGGTGCCGATCTCAATCGTCTCGGGACGTGCGGGCAGCTCCACCCCCACGCCCTCACCGCGCGGATAGCGCAGGGCGACCGGGCCGTCGTCGTAGCACACCGCGGTGTGCAGCATGTGGACCAGCATCGCCTCGTCGCGGGGCGCCATGAGGACGATGTTGGGCAGGCAGCGCAGGTAGGCGATGTCAAAGACGCCGTGGTGCGTGGGGCCGTCGTCACCGACCAGCCCGGCCCGATCCATGGCGAAGATCACGTTCAGCCTCTGCAGGCAGACGTCGTGGACGATCTGGTCGTAGGCCCGCTGCAGGAAAGTCGAGTAGATGGCCGCCACCGGCTTGCAGCCCTGGAGGGCCAGGCCGGAGGCGAACAGGATGGCCTGCTGCTCGGCGATGCCCACGTCGTAGTAGCGGTCGGGCATTTCTCCCTGGAGGATGTTCAGCCCGGTGCCCGAGTTCATCGCCGCGGTGATGCCGATTACGCGATCGTCACGGCGGCACTCGCTCACCAGCGCCTCGCCAAAGACCTTGGTGTAGGCGGGCGGAGCGGGCTTTGCCGTAGCCGGCTTCTTGACCACCTGGGCAGGGGCGCCGTTGGCGATCGACTTGGGCTTGGCCGCGTGCCACTTCTCCATCCCCTCCAGGCCGCCCTCTTCGGCCGGGGCGAAGCCCTTGCCCTTGACCGTCGCGCAGTGGACGACCACCGGGCGCTCGGCGGCCAGGGCCTCGCGCAGGGCGCTGCGCAGCGCACGGACGTCGTGGCCATCGATCACGCCCATGTAGGCCCAGTCGAGTTCCTCCCACCACAGACCAGGGGCCCAGAAGGCCTTGATCGACTCCTTGAAGTGGGGTCCGAACCGCTCGAAGGCGCCGCCGATCGGCGCCGGAAGCTTGGTCAGGCCACCCTCGACGCCCTCGCGGGCATGCCATAGCTTCGGGTTCATGCGCACACGGTTGAAGTAGCGCGACAGGGCGCCGACGTTGGGGGCGATGGACATGCCGTTGTCGTTGAGGACCACGACGATCGGCGTTCCCTCCCCGCCGGCCTGGTGGACAGCCTCGAAGGCGACGCCACCGGTCAGCGCGCCGTCACCGGCCACCGCCACCACGTGGCCGTCCTGGCCATGGCCACGGCGCATGGCCTCCTTGAGACCCACGGCATAACCGATCGACGTCGAGGCGTGGCCGGCCCCCATGATGTCGTGCTCTGACTCGGGAATCGAGCAGAACGGGGCCAGGCCGCCGTACTTGCGAATCGTGTGCAGTTGGTCGCGGCGCCCGGTGAGGATCTTGTGCGGGTAGGCCTGGTGCCCGACGTCCCACAGGACCTTGTCCCTTGGAGACTGGAGCAGCGAGTGCAGGGCCACGGCGATCTCGCACGTGCCCAGGTTGGCGCCGAAGTGACCGCCGATCTCCCCCACCGTGTCGATGATGTGCTCTCGGACCTCCTGGGCGACTTGCTGGAGCTGCTCGTCGGTCAGCCCGTGCAGATCCTGGGGCGATTCGATGCGTTGTAGGAGGTCGGTCATTCAGTAGCTCCGTGTCGCGATGAAGTCGGTGATCTGCTCCAGCTCGTGGGCGTCGTCCGGGGCGGCCTCGCTGAGGGCGGCTCGCGCCCGTCCGTGCGATTCCTCAGCCAGCCGCCGGGCGCCGTCGAGTCCGAACTCGGTTACGTAGGTGCGTTTGCCGAGCCGTTCGTCGCTGCCCTGCTGCTTGCCGAGCGTTGCCTCCGATCCCGTCACATCGAGGATGTCGTCGACGATCTGGAACAGGACGCCCAGCTCGGTGGCATAAGCGCGGAACAGAGAGAGTGTGGCATCTCGTTGCTCTCCGCTCAGGTGCAGGACGCATTCGATGCTGGCCGCGATCAGGCGCCCGGTCTTGAGCTCGTGCACGCGGCGCAGCCCCGCCGCCCCGGGACCGGCCGTTTCAGCGACATCCATGAACTGGCCGCCGACCATGCCCTGGACTCCGGTGGCCGCGGCCAGTTCAACGGCGGCGGCCAGGACGTCGACGGGGCGGCCGGTCTGCTCGGAGAGGAGCAGCCGGAAGGCCTCGGCGTAGAGCCCGTCCCCGGCTAGAATGGCCACGTCCTCGCCGAACGCCTTGTGGCAGGTGAGCCGGCCGCGGCGCAGGTCATCGTCGTCCATGGCGGGAAGGTCGTCGTGGATCAGCGAGTAGGTGTGGATGAGCTCGAGAGCCGCGGCCAGCGGCAGCACCGCGGCGCGCTGCAACTCGACGGCGCCGGCCGTGGCCAGGGCGAGCACGGGGCGGATCCGCTTGCCGCCGGCCAGCAGCGAGTAGCGCATCGCCTCCTCGAGGCCGGCTGTGGCCAGCTCAGTGGAGAAGCGCAGTCCCTCGAGGTACTCCTCGACGGACACCCGGAGGTGATCGGGGTAGGCGCCCCGGACCGGAGCCGGAGCGGCCACGCTACCCGTCCTCCCGGCCGCCGGTGGCGTCCGCAGTGGTGGGAAGGACACGGGGCACTAGGCCGCCGGCAACGGGAGCTGACCGGGGAGATCCGGAAGCGGCTCAAGCGCCGCGCGGGTCCGCTGGTCGACCTGAGCGCTGGCCTCAGAGGCCAGCCGCGCGCACTCCTCGATCAGAGTCAACGTCGCCTCGGGCTCCAGCCCGCCTCCGCGCAGCCGCTCGACGGCATCGTTCAGCCGCGCACTCAACTCGTTCAGGGCGTCGGTCACAACCGGGAAGGTTAGCGACCGGGTCGAGTCCTCCTACGGGGCCGTGCCGTCCAGGGCCGCGTTGACCAGCTCATCGGCGCGGGCGTTCTGGGCCCGGGGGACGCTGCGTACGCGCCAGACCCCAAATCGACCCAGGGCGGCGATGGCCTGTTCGTAGAGGGGCTTCATGGCCGGGTGCTTGACCTTGTAGGCACCGGTGAGCTGGCGCGCGACCAACTCTGAGTCGTTGATCAGCTCGATCTCGTTGGCCCCCAGGGCAGCTGCTCGCTCGACGCCCTTGAGCAGGGCGCGGTACTCGGCGACGTTGTTGGTGGCCACCCCGATGGTCTCGGCCACCTCGTCGAGCACGGCCCCATCCGGCGATGAGACCACGACGCCGATGGCGGCCGGCCCCGGGTTGCCACGGGCTCCTCCGTCCACATGGACGATGACCTTCATGGATGCCTCAAGGAACGAGAGCTCAGTCGATGGCGAGCTCAGGCAGCTCGCCGGGGATCCGCGCCCGACGGCGATCGCGGACCTCGCGCTTGCCGCCGCCCGCGATGCTGCCCTCCCGCCGTGAGCCCCGGCGACGGTCAACTATGACCGTGACATTCGCGTCATCGGCGTAATAGCTGGTCAGCTTGGGGAGCAGCTCATCGGCGAGCGGTTCAGGCACCACGCAATAGATCATCGGCGCCCATGGTAGTCAACGCACCCGCCTCAGCACCATCGAACGTACGTCGGCTATCGTTTCGTGGCTAAACCTACCTCAACAGGCTGAGGCGGCCATGCTCGTCAGCCTGGGCGTTGGGCCGCCGCTCTTCGGCCGGAAGCTCATCGAGCTCGTAACCCTGGGTGGCGACGCGGACGGTGGGCACCTCGTCGGAGAGGTCGAGCTCGTAGCGATACCAGCACAGCTCCCAGGCCACGACGACGTTGACCAGCGCCGAGGGGGCCCCCGAGGGCAGCACGGCCACCTCGGGCAAACCCAGGGAACGCGAGATGCCCGCCACGGTCCGAGGGTGCTCGGAGGCGTTGAACAGCTCCATGGCGGTCAAGACACGATGCTCGCTGCTGGTCGGGACGGCCCGCACGTGCCGGGGCTCACGCTGACTGGGAGCGGGGTCGGCGCGAACGGGCGCCGGGGCACGCGGCGCGGGCGCCGGGCGCGCGGCTGGCGGCGCCGGCGGCAGGGGCGATTCCGGCTCCTCGTAGGCGTAGCTGAGCTCGGCCTCGGGCTCTCGGGTCGGGGCCTCCCGCCGGGGGCGCAGGCGGCTCAGCAGCGAGCGGCGGCGGTCGATCCGCGCGGAGGTGTCGCCGTAGTCGGGCAGCTCTCCCTCCCGCAGCCAGCCACCGTGCAACGCGCGGGAAGTGCAGAGCTCGCAAACCGTGTGCCGCTCGCCCCCGTTGACATAAGTCTCGGCGCGCTCGCCCCGCAACAGGGTTCGTCCGCACACGTCACAGGCGGAAACCGCCACGGAGGTGCTGATTGCCCTGGTATTCACATGTTCGAGCCTACTACGCCTTAACCGTCTCGCGCTCGGCGCGTGCCTGTTGGACGATCTTTGTGGCCAGGTGCCCGGGCACTTCCTCGTAGCGCAGGAACTCCATCGTAAATTCTCCTTGCCCGGCCGTGATCGAGCGCAGGTCGGGCGCGTAGGCGAGCATCTCCGACATCGGCACCTCGGCCTTGATATCGGTCATCCCCGCGCCGACCGGCTCCATGCCCAGAGGCCGGCCCCGCCGGCCGTTCAGATCGCCGATCACGTCTCCTACAGTGTCTTCGGGGGCGTTGACGCTGACCAGCATGATCGGCTCCAGCAGCACCGGCCCCGCCTGCTCGAGCGCCTGTCTCATGGCATGACTCCCGGCCACCTTGAAGGCCATCTCTGAGGAGTCGACGGTGTGGTAGGAGCCGTCGAACAGGCGCACCCGGACGTCCTTGACCGGATAGCCGGCCACGGTCCCCTCCTGCATGGCTTCTTGCACGCCCTTCTCCACCGCGGGGATGAATCCGGACGGGATCACACCGCCCTTGATGGCGTTGACGAACTCGAACCCGGTGGGGTGGGTGGGATCATTTAGCGGCTCGATCTCGATGTGACAGTCGCCGAACTGACCCCGGCCGCCGGTCTGCTTCTTGTGCCGCCCGTGGGCCTTGGCCGAGCCGCGGATCGTCTCCTGGTAGGGGACGCGAGGGGGCTTGAGGCTGACCTCGGCGCCGAACCGGGCCTTCAGCCGCTCGACGATCACCTCCACGTGAATCTGTGAGAGACCGGCCACGATCTGCTCCCCGGTCTGCGCATCCCGGTGCAGGTCGATCGTCGGATCCTCTTCCTGGAGCCGGCGCAGGCTGCTGAACACCTTGTCCTCATCGCCCTTGCTGCGGGGCTCGATGGCGAAGGCCATGACCGGAGCGGGGAGCTTGATGCTGGGCATGGTGATGGGCTCGTCGCGGGCGGCCAGCCAGTCCCCGGCTTTCGTTTCCTTGAGCTTGGCCACCGCGCCGATGTCCCCCGGCCCGAACTCCTCGACGTGCTCGGTCTGGCTGCCCGTAAAGGTGATCAGCTGGCCGATGCGCTCCTTGTTGTGGGTGCGGGTGTTGAGCACCTGGGAGTCCGGGCGCATCGTGCCCTGGTAGACCCGGAAGAGGTTGATGCGTCCGGCGAACGGGTCGGCACGGGTCTTGAAGACGTAGGCGAAGAGGGCGGCGTCCTCGACCGCCTCGAGGGTCACCTCGCCCACCTCGAGCCCACCGTGCTTGACCGGCGAGGGCAGGTCCTCGACGATCGCATCGAGCAGCCGGTTGGTCCCCAGGTTGCGGGTGACCACGCCGCAGGTGACGGGGTGAAGGGCGCCGTGATTGGTGCCGTCCTTGAGCGCGGCGACGATCTCCTCGTGCGAGATCTGATCGCCCTCCAGGTAGCGCTCCATGAGGCTGTCGGAGGTCTCGGAGACCTCGTCCATGAGCTTCTCGCGGTACTCCTCGGCCTGGGCCTGCATTTCGTCGGGGATGGGGATCTCGGTGCAGTTATCCCGGCCGGGGTCGGCGGGGTCGTACTCGTAGGCCTTCATGTCGATGAGGTCGATCAGGCCGGAGATCTCATGCTCGGAGCCGATCGGGATCTCGGTGGCCACCACATGCGGGCCAAACGCGGACTTCAGCGAGTCCAGCGTGCGGAAGAAGTCGGCCCGCTCGCGGTCGAGCATGTTCACGAACACCAGCCGGGCCAGATCCAGCTCGGCCGCCCGCTGCCACAGCCGGGTGGTGTGGACCTCGACCCCCATGACCGCGTTGACCACGAAGACGGCGGACTCGCAGACGCGCAGCGCGCCGAGGGCGTCGGCGATAAAGCTCGAGTCCCCCGGGGTGTCGAGCAGATTGACCTTGCGCTGCTGCCATTCGAACGTGCTCAGGGCCACGGAGATCGACATCTGGCGTGCCTTCTCGTCGGGATCGGAGTCCGAAACCGTCGAGCCCTCGATCACGGAGCCGAGCCGGTTCACGGCCCCGGCTCCGAACAGCAGCGCCTCGTGCAGGGACGTCTTTCCGCTCCCGCGGTGGCCGACGATGGCCACGTTGCGGATGCGGTCCGCAGCCTTGTGCATGGCGGGTCTCCTCTCGCTCGCGAACGAAAGAGCGACCTTACACCCGGGACGGGTGTTGCTGGTACGGGTCGGGTCGCATGCGACCCGGCCTATTCGACTTCGCCGGCCAGCTTGGACCGCAGCCGCAGCACGGCCTTGGTGTGCAGCTGGGACACGCGCGACTCGGTCACCCCGAGGACCTCACCGATCTCCCGCAGGGTCAGGTTCTCGTAGTAGTAGAGAGCGACGACGAGCTTCTCGCGCTCCGGTAGCGCGCCGATCGCGTTGGCGATCCGATCGCGTAGTTCCGACTCGTCGACCAGAACCTGCGGATCGGGAGCGGCCCGGTCGGGCAGCGTGTCCAACAGAGAAACCTGGTCACCGCTCGAGTCCGACACGTTCCAAAGCTCATCCAACGCCACGATCGTCGAGTTGGAGATCTGGATCAGGGCCTCCTGGAAGTCACCCACGCTGATCTCGAGCTCAACGGCCATTTCCTCATCGCTCGGCGCGCGCTGAAGGCGCGCCTCGAGCTTCATGTTGACCCGCTCAAATTCCCGCGCCCGGGCGCGAACCGAGCGCGGCACCCAGTCCAGCGTGCGCAGCTCGTCGATGATCGCGCCTCGGATACGGGTTATGGCGTAGGTCTCGAACTTGATCTCCCGGGACAAATCAAAGCGTTCGATGGCGGAGATCAAGCCGCCCAGGCCGTAGGAGATCAGGTCGGACTCCTCGACGTGCGCAGGCAGCCCGGAACCCATACGTCCGGCGACGTATTTGACCAGCGGTGAGTAGGCGACTACTAGGCGCTCGCGAGCCCGCTGGTCGCCGGAGGCCTTGTAGCGCTTCCAGAGGTCGTGGAGCTCGATCGCTTTTACGTTGGTTTCCAGTTCAACCCCCGTTTCGGGGCCTACGCACGCGGATGAGAGCGTTCATAGGCGGATCGAAGTCGCGCCGACTCTACCCGAGTGTAGACCTGAGTAGTCGAGATGGTTGCGTGGCCAAGCAGGTCTTGGATCACCCGAAGATCTGCGCCTCCGTCTAGGAGGTGTGTGGCGAAGGAGTGCCGCAGGGCATGCGGATGGGCGCCAGCCAGGGCGGGCGTAGCGCCCTGAGCCAGCCGGGCCCAGCTGCGCAGGCGCCGGCGGATGTCCGAGGTGCTCAGGCGCCGGCCAGATTTCGACAGGAACAGCGCCCGGGTCTCGCCGAGCTCCAGCGGTGGCCGACCCTTCTCGAGGTAGCGCTCAAGCGCGCGCAGGCTGTGCTCGCCGACCGGGACCAGACGGGTGCGCCCACCCTTGCCCTCCACGCGAACCGACTCGCCGTCGAAGTCGATCGATTCGAGCTCGAGCGAGACGAGCTCCTCGGCACGCAGGCCCGAGGCGTAGGCGAGCTCGAAGATGGCCCGGTCGCGCAACTCCAGCGGGCCCGTGGCCGGGATGCGGTCAAGCAGCGCCGACACCTCGGTGGCCTTCAGGACTCGCGGTAGGCGCTGGGCCCGCTTGGGCGAGTGCAGAAGCTCGGCCGGGTTCTCGGCCCGCTCCCCGGCATCGATCTGGGTGCGGAAGAACCCGCGCAGCGCGGCCAGTTTGCGCGCCACGGTGGTCGGCGCCTGCCCTCGCTCCGACAGCGAGGCCACATAGCGACGCAGCACCCGCATGTCGATCTGCGCCGGTTCAAGCTCAGCCGCGTGGGCCCAGCGGGCGAATTGCTGGGCGTCGATGGCATAGGCCCGCTGCGTCTTGGCCGCGACCGCGCGGCGGCGCAGGTCGGCGGCGAAACCGTCCAGGGCCTGTTCCCAATCAGGCGAAACAGCGAAGGCGGGAGACGATGTGACCATATGGATGCTGGCTATTCGCCGTCCGAGCGGTTTGCCCTCCGCACACGCCTGTCACCCAGCTGACCCACGGTGTGTGAATGTGGACTCAGGCGACGTGGACGAGCGTGCCGATCGGCGTGTACGGATACACGTTTCCGGCGACGGCGGTGGGCATCTCGACGCAGCCCAAGCTCTGCGGGAAGCCGTACTGAGCGCGCGTGAAGCCGTGCAGTGCGTCCCCGCCGTTGAAGTAGCTGACCCACTGGATGCCGGGGTCGTGGTAATGGCTGCCGTCGGGGTTGGTGCCGCTCATCGTCGTCACGGGAACGTGCTCGAACACCGGGTAGGTTCCGGAAGCCGTCGGCGCCGAGGAGATACCGGTGTTGACCGGCGTCGCGCCGATGACCGTGCGGCCGTTGTGCCACACGGTCAGCCGCTGAGCATTCTTGTCCACCGAAACAAACGTGTAGCCGAACGTGGAGCGGTGCCCAGCGAGGACGGCGCCGATGAGCGTGCGCCACACGACCGGCCCGGCCACCCCATCGGCGGTGATGCCGTGATCGTTCTCGAAGGCCATCAGCGCGCCGCGGGTCATCACGCCGAGACTGCCCGGTGCCCAGAAGCCCCGCAGCACCGCGGGAGTATTGGCGTATTGCCAAGAGAAGTGCCCCGCGGGCGGATGGACCGCCGCGTTCAGTTGCTCCTGGGGCGTGAGACCGACGCCTGCGCCCGAGTACTGGAACTTCAGGGGCAGGTAGCCGAGCAAGGACAGCATCTGCTGCAGGCGGACCGTCGATCCGCTGGGGACCGTCCAGGTCCCGCCGCTGGCATTCGTGCTCTGTTGGCCGCCCACGAGCCGCACGCCGCTGGGTAGAGCCAGGTGGACCTTGGCGCCCAGGCCGTAGCCGTAGCCGCTGGGCCGGAAGACGATCGCGTGCGAGCTCAGTTGGTGCCAGCTGCCCGACGCGGCCGGCGAGACCGGGGGCAGATGAGACCCGAGCGCGGCCGAGACGGGCTTGGAGAAGGTCAGCGTGATCGGCGTGGAGGCATCGATGCTCCCCCCGGGAGCCGGACTGGCGACCGCGGTGGCGGCGCCGCCGGCCGGGAACCAGCTCACCGCCGCCGGGCGGGCCCGCTCCCAGGTGCGGGCAGCAGCGGCGACCGAGATCGTGCCCGCTGGGGCGCTGCGGGGCACGGTGACGACCGTGGTCGGCGCCGACAGGACGTGCGAGTGAAGCTGGCCGGGCGTCCCGGCGGCGAAGACAGCGACCGGGCTGCCGAATTGCAGTCTCAGGGGTTGGCCGCCGCGCACGG
>JBDTEE010000213.1:0-26645 GCA_039922645.1 Solirubrobacteraceae bacterium
CTGCGCCAACATGACGGCGCTCTTCGTGCCTACCGCCCGCCATCCGGGCGGCGTTCTGGTCCCTAAGTAGAGCCGTTAGCGTCGGATTAGCGGCCGGGGACCGTAGGGCAAACCCCCTGTCTAGTGCGGGAATCCTGGACTTCGGGCACTAGAATCTCGCGCGCATGCGCCAGCGGATCAGATCCGCGGCCTTCCCCGTCCACCGCCACGCCATCCCACAACTGGTGCTCGACGGGGTACTGGTCGCGTTGGCATACCTACTCGCTTTCCAGCTCCGCTTCGAGAATGGCCTGCGCGGACCGAACCATCGCTACGGGCTGCTCTTCCACACCACGATCCCGTGGGTCGTCCTGGTGGCGCTGGTTTCCCTGACCGCCTTCGGGCAGTACCAGCGGCTCTGGCGCTACGTCGGCCAGCGGGACTACGAGGCGGTGCTCAAGGGAGTGTTCGTAGCCACCGTCGTCGTGGTCGGTGGCATCGCGCTGCTGCATCCCGTGGTGGCTGCCGCACCGCACAGCGTGTTCGTGCCCGGGCGGCGCCATCACCCCGGCCACATCGAGACCGTCCTTGGGACGGCCTCCGCGGTCCTGCTGCCGGTCAGCGTCATCGCGCTCTTCTTCCTGCTCACGCTGGCGCTGCTGTTCGGGGCGCGGTTCGCGGTCCAGCTGTTCTTTGAGGGACGGATCCGTACCTTCCGAGTCGGTAAGGGCGCCCGCGAGGTGCTGGTCATCGGCGGCGGTGACGGAGGACGCCTGGTCGTCCGTGAGCTCATGCGCAACCCCCAGCTGCGCCTACGCCCGGTGGGCTTCCTCGACGACGACCCGCGCAAGGTCGGGATCAAGGATGAGCACGGGCTCAAGGTGCTCGGCAACACCACCACTGATCTGGTCAAAGTGCTCGACGAGGTCGAGCCCGACGAGGTCGTGATCGCCATCCCCTCGGCTCCGGGAACCCTGCGCGGCCGGGTGGTCATCGCCTGCCGCGAGCGCGGGATCCCCGTGCGCACGACTCCGACCGTGTTCGAGTTGCTCCGCGACGGCTCAGGCGAGCTCAAGGTCACCCGGCAGCTGCGCCAGGTCCAGGTCGAGGACATGCTGGGGCGCGAGCCGGTCCGCGAGGAGCTCGAAAGGGTGGGCGCCTATCTGGCCGGTGAGACCGTTCTGGTCACCGGGGCGGGCGGCTCAATCGGGTCCGAGCTCTGCCGTCAGATCGCCCGGGTCGGGCCGCGGCGCCTGATCCTGCTCGACCACGCCGAGGACAACCTGTTCGAGATCACGCGTGAGCTGGAGGAGGACCGCCACTTCCGCACCGCTGTGCCGGTGCTGGCCGACTGCAAGGAGGAGGAGCGGATGCGCGAGGTGCTGATCGAGCACCGCCCGGCGGTCGTCTTCCACGCCGCCGCCTACAAGCACGTGGCCATGATGGAGCAGAACCCAGTCGAGGCGGTGCGCAACAACGCGCTGGCCACCCGCCTGGTGGCCCGGATCGCCGGCGAGCTGGGGGTCAAGCGCTTCGTCCTCGTCTCGACAGACAAGGCCGTTACGCCGGCCACCGTGATGGGAGCCTCCAAGGCCCTGGCCGAGTGGGCGGTCGAGGCGGCCGCGGTCAAGCACCCCGCAACCCGCTACGCGACCGTGCGCTTCGGCAACGTACTCGCCTCCTCGGGCTCTGTGGTTCCCATCTTCCGCCGTCAGATCGCTGCCGGCGGGCCCGTAACGGTCACCGACCCGCGTATGAAGCGCTACTTCATGACCATCCCGGAGGCCGTCCAGCTGATCATTCGGGCCGGTTCCCTGGGCGAGGAGAGCGGCGAGATCTATGTGCTGGAGATGGGCGAGCCGATCCGCATCCTGGACCTGGCCGAGCAGATGATCCGCCTCTCCGGTCTTGAGCCGGGGCATGACATCGCGATCGAGATCGTGGGGGCACGGCCGGGCGAGAAGTTCCACGAGGAGCTGTTCAACCCCTCAGAGCACCCCCAGCCGACCCCGGCGCAGCGGATAATTCGAGCCGAGCACGACCGCCTTGATCCGCCCTGGGTGGAGCGCACCTTCGCGGAAATCAACCTGCTCGTGCTGGAAGGTGACGCCGCCGCCCTGGCGAAACATGTCTCCGATCTGTCTCATGCCCGGATGATCGGCGAGCGCGCCTCCGGAGCCCCAGCGGGACACGAGACCGGTGACAGCAGTCCCGTGGGTCCGGCGTGAGCGCACACCGATCCGTGGTGCCAAACACCTAGACTGGCCGCCAAGCAATGGGAGCCCCTCCGTATGCCCTGTCAATTAGCCACTTCGTCTCCTCTGTGGGAGCCGATGCGGGCTTTGCCGCCATCGTCGGCTTGGCCATCCTCATCCTGCTCTACTTCGCGCAGGCTCGCGAGACGGCCTCGCTTCGCGACCGACTGGTTGAGGCCGCAGACCAGGTCCGCCAGCTCGAGCTCCACGTAGCCCACCTTGCCCGGGGCAGCGTCGCGAACACGGCGGCCCCCAGCGTGGCCCCGCGGCCGGCTGCGGCCACCGCCGCTCCCGTCGCTTCCCGCACCGCCGCTCGCACTCCGCTGCCGGTTGGCGCGGTGCCGATGGCTCCCGCCGGGGTCGGCGCGCCCGCCCTCAGCGCCGCCACCCGGCTCGTACCCAGCGGCGATGAAGGAGCCATCTCCGTCCGCTCCGGGCGCGCCCGGGTAGCCGCCGCCGCGGCGGGAGCCGGTGCCGCTGTGGCCACGGTCGGCGCAGACGAAGCGCAGGCTTCGAGCGGAGGCGGCATCATGGCGCCGCCCGCACCCTCCGGGCCCACGGGGCCCGCTGCCCCTTCCGGTCCCGCACCCGCCACCGGCCCCGCTCCGGCCACCGCCGCTGGGGCAGCCACCGGCAGGCCCGCCGGGGGCACGCCACCGCCTGCGCGAGCCGGCAACGGTGTCACCAACGGCGCGGGCCAGAACCGGCCCCCGGCTCCGGCCGCCGCCCCGCCCCGCCCCGCGCAGGGTCCCGGCCGGCCGTACCGGATCGCCGGAGCCCGCCCGACCGCTGCCAAGCAGCCTCCGGCCCGGCCCCTGCTCGAATCCTCGCCGCCGGCAGGTCGCACGTGGTTTGTGCGCGGGCTGATGGCTCTTGTCGCGCTTCTTCTCCTCGGCGCGATCGTGGCCGTGCTCGTCGTCGTCACCTCCAACAACGGGGGCTCGACTCAGGCGCAGAGCTCGTCGGTGATCTCCAAGGCGGCGACCACGAAGAAACACCGCCACGGTCGCACCCCGGCTCTGAAGCCCGCGCAGGTCACCGTGGCCGTGCTCAACGGCACCTCGACCACCAACCTGGCGCACGACATCTCCCTGCGCCTGACCAATGCCGGGTACAAGCCGGGGACGATCGCCACCGCCACCGATCAAACCCAGACGGCGACCACGGTCGGGTATCTGGCCGGCCAGCGCCGTGCCGCCCAGATCGTCGCTCACTCCCTGAACCTGGGCTCGACGGCCATCCAGCCGGTGACCCAGACCAATCAGGCGGTGGCCTGCCCGCAGTCGACTGCCTGCCCAGCACAGGTCATCGTCACCGTCGGCTCGGACCTCTCCTCGGCCGCGTCGACCACGCAGGCCCTGTCGAGCACGACCACGTAGCATCAGGCAGCTCCAATATGTCGATCACAGAACTCCTGAAACTTCCGGAGAGGGCTCAGAAGCCCCGCGAGGAGGGCATCACTCACGTCCTCGATCGTGGCCTGTCCGTGGCCGATGTCGACGGCCTGATCGAAGTGGCGGGCGATTACATCGACGTGGTCAAGTTGGGCTGGGGCACAGCTGTGGCCACTGGCAACCTCGACACCAAGCTGGCCCGCTACCGCGAACACGGCATCCCGGTCATGCTCGGCGGCACGCTGACCGAGCTGGCCATCGCCCAGAACCGACTGGACGCGCTGGTCAAGTGGCTGCATAAGCTCGAGATCCAGCACATCGAGGTCTCTGATGGGACGATCACCCTTGAGCACGAGCGCAAGCTCGAGTTGATCCAGCGGCTGTCGGGCGAATTCACCGTCCTGTCGGAGGTGGGGTCCAAGGACGACACGCGCATCATGGCTCCGTTCCGCTGGGTCGAGCAGATCCAGACCGAGCTCGAGGCCGGAGCCTGGAAGGTGATCGCCGAGGCGCGCGAGAGCGGCAGCGTGGGCATCTTCCGGCATGACGGCGAGGTCCGCATGGGGCTGATCGACGAGATAGTCCACGCCGTCCCGGCGGACAAGATCCTCTTCGAGGCGCCCCGCAAGGATCAGCAGGTGTGGTTCATCCGCCGTCTCGGTGCCGACGTGAACCTGGGCAACATCCTTCCCGAAGAGGTTCTCTCGCTGGAGACGATGCGGGTCGGGCTCCGCTCGGACACCGCGGCCATCGACATCGATGACTGATGGACCCTCCCGGCGGCTCGTGCCCGCCGGATGAGGCCTCTCGCCCGCGCTTCCCAAACCGCAGGCTCCGGCCGGATGAGCCCAATGGCGGACCTCGGTGGCATTCTTCTCGCCCGTCACGGTGAGACCAACGACAACCGGCTACCGCTGCGCTTCCAGGGCTGGGTTGACACGCCCCTGAACGACACCGGACGTACGCAGGCCCGCGAGTTGGCTGAGCGGGTGGCAGGCGACGGCATTAGGGCGCTGTGGTCCTCGGACCTGATCCGGGCGCAGGAGACCGCGGAGATCGTTGGTCAGCGCATCGGTCTTGCGCCTCACGTCGACGCTCGTCTACGCGAGGGAGCGCGAGGCCGCTGGGAGGGCCATCTGATGCGGGAGATCGAGCGCGAGGAGCCAGAGCTCTATGCGGAGTGGCGCCGCGGAGGGAACTTCCGGTTCCCCGGTGGCGAGTCGCTGCTCGAGCAGCAGCAGCGAGTCACCGCCGCACTGACCGACATCCACGCCGCCGCGCCCCAACCCACGCTGGTCGTCTGCCACGGCGGCTCGATCAGGGTGATGCTGTGTCAGGCAGACCCCCGCGGACTGGACGCCTTCCATGACTTCGACGTCCCCAACGTGGCGGTGATCCCGCTGTGAGCCGGCTGCCGGTCGCGGCGTTCGTCGCGCTGGCGGTCGCCACCATCGCTGCGTTCTTCGTCACGCAGCACCTGAAGGTGGCCACCCCGCTGCTGGCCGGCACCCCCGCGCCTCATCCAGCGGCCATCAACCCGGTGGATGGTCAGGTCTGCGACGGGGTCGACCACCGGCGGATGTTCGTCTCCTTCTACCTGCTCAACCGCTCCGATGACGTCGACGTGTACGTGGAGAACGCGGGCGGGACGCTGGTCGACACCCTCGCCTCGGGGGTACACATGGTCGGGGGCAACCACCCGATGCGCAGGGGATTCACCTGGAACGGCCGGACCTCGAGTGGCGTCGTGGCCCCCGACGGCATCTACTACATCCGCGTGATCCTGGTCAGTCAGGACCGCTCCGTCCTGATCTCGAACAACGCCGGCCCCGAGCCGGTCACGGTCCAGACCATCCCGCCGCGGCCGCGCGTGACCCGGGTGAGCCCCACGCTGGTCCCCCAGGCCGCGGGCTCAGGTGTGCAGATCAGCTACTCGGGCACCGACGGCCAGGCGCCCCGGGTGCTGATCTTCCGGACCGACCTGCCCGGGGGACCGCGGCTGGTCAAGACGTTCGCCGGACGACACGGATCGACCAGCACCTGGGATGGAACGATCGGTGGCCACCCAGCCCCCCAGGGCACGTATCTGATCGGACTGAAGGTCACCGACAAGGCGTGCAACACCGGTCGCTTCCCGGTCGAACTGCCCCCGCCGGCGGGCACGACGGCCGGCGCCGGCGTGACCGTGCGCTACCTGGCCGCGCAGCCGCCGCTGGTCCCCGTCGCCGCGGGCAGCAAGGCCACGGTGTACGTCGACGCGCGCCAGCACCCCTATCACTGGGCCCTCCGGCGCGCCGGCCGCAAGCCGGTGCTGGCCGCGGGGTCGACTCGGTCGGTAACGCTCCGCGTGCCCCTCCCGAGCAGTGGTGCCGGCCTGTATGAGCTGGCCCTTCGCTACGGCGATCACCGCTCGACGGTGCCGCTCATCGCCGGACCGCGCTCCGGCCCCGGCGGCAAGGTCCTCGTCGTCCTTCCCGCCCTCACCTGGCAGGGCGTCAACCCGGTCGACGACGACCACGACGGGATACCGGACACGCTGACCGCCGGATACCCGGTGCCACTGGCGCGTCCGCTGGTCAACGGCCTGCCGGCCGGATGGGACGATGAGAGCGAGTTGCTGAGCTTCGTGCGCCACCATCACCTGAGCTTCAGCGTGACCACGGACCTGGCCCTGGCCCTGGCCACGCCGGGCGCGACGGGGCTGAGCAGCTATCGCGGGGTCATCCTGGCCGGAGACGAGACCTGGCTCGCGCCCTCACTGGCCAGCGCATTGCGCACGTATGTGACCGGTGGCGGTCATGTCCTCTCGCTGGGGATCGACAGCCTCCGCCGCGGGGTCACCCTGAACAGCACCCGCGCCTACGACCCGACGGCACCGCGGAGCACGGACGCGCTCGGCGCGCGCGTGGGCCCGGTGACGCCAAGCCGCGGTTCACTGATCCTGGCCGGGCACGATGCCCTGCACCTCTTCTCGGGCACCTCAGGGACGCTCCGCTACCCCACCTTCCAGTCCTTCCCCGGGCTCAGCGCCCCGCTAGCCGTCGCTTCGGAGGCCGGTGTCAGCCCCTCCACTCCGGCGGTCATCGCCTACCGGCTGGGCCACGGCCTGGTCATTGACGTTGGCCTGCCCGGCTTCGGCTCGAGCCTGGCCCACAACTTCGATGGCCAGCAGCTCATGCTGTCCATGTACCGCGTGCTGACGCGCTGAGGACGCTCCCGGCGACGTAGGTGCCCCGGCCGCCGGCCCGTGCGCTGACGGGCCGGCGAACCGTGACGCGACGGCGGGTGCTACATGCGCTGCGCGCAGCCGGAGGAGCGTTGCTCCATTCCTCCTGCAGGTAGTAGTTGCCGCTACTGATCTGTTCGTTGTACTGCGCCCCGGGGGCGCCACCGAGCGGAGCGCCGAAGGTGAAGTTGCACTTGTCTCCGATCTCCTGCCCGCTCAAGTCGTACCACGCGGTGCCCAATGGGTCGGTGATCGCCTCGATGTTCTCGTGGCTCGAGACGTTGAGTTCCGAGTCAGCGGCCGTGTCCCCGTTCGGGGCCTCCCCGCTCTCGCACCCCGAGACTCCGTCGTAGGGCATGTTCGCGTAGAGCAGCGTCGAGGTTCCGCTGCCCAGCGAGCTGTGGTAGGCGCAGTACACCGTCCCCGAGCACTCGGTCGAGGTGACGTCGGTGCAGGTGGTCACGTTGGGCGGGAAGTACACGAAGTACATCATGTTCATCCCCTTCGGCCAGCCCTTGGCGGCCACGACCTTCGACAGTTCGGTCTGCAGCTGGGCGTCGGTAATGCACGGCCCGCCGCTCGTCGAGACACAGCCGCTGGCGGGATATGGGTTCGTGTCCACCGTCGCCCCGCCGTTTATTAGGGCCTTCCCATATGGGCTCCGTTTTATGCCTTTCCGGTAGATCCGGCGGCGGCCGGTGGCGCGCGCCCACACCACCGCCCCGATCCCTACCGTTACCGGCGCATGACCGGTTACCTGAAGCGCCTGGTCTCCTCGCTGGCCGCCTACCAATTGGCCGATGTGGTCTCCAAGCTGATCGCCGTCCTGCTGCTGCCGGTGTACACGCGCTACATCGCGCCCGCCGGCTATGGCGTGGTCGAGCTGCTGGCCAACAGCGTCATCTTCGTCAGCATCGTCGTGCGCTTCGGGATCATCGAAGCCTTCCTGCGCTTCTACTTCGTCGACGAGGACCCGGAGCGCCGTGCCGCCCTGGTGCGCCGGGCTGCGGGCTTCCTGCTCCTGACCAGCACGCTCGCCGCGGGAGTGCTGGCGGCATTTGCCTGGCCCCTGAGCACGCTGCTGCTCGGCCACCGGGACACGACGACCTTCCTGGTCGCCGTGCTCGGCCTGTGGTCGTTCACGAACCTCGAGCTGGCCTACGGGCTGCTCCGAGTGGACGAGCGGTTGCGCACCTATGCGATCGCCTCGTTGGCCAACGTGCTCATGACGGTGGCCGCTTCGGTGATCCTGGTGGTCGGGTTTGGTGACGGCGCCCGCGGACTCCTGCTGGGCAATTACAGCGCCTCCGCAGTGGTCCTTGTCGTGCTGTGGTGGACGATGCGTGACCGGCTCCGGGTCAGGCGTGATCGCGCTGAGCGGATGGGCGTCCTGCTGCGTTTCGGGCTGCCGACCGTCCCGGCTGAGGCCTCGGTCTATGCGCTCAGTCTCGTCGACCGCTTCTACGTCTACCACAACCGCAGCCCGGCTCTGGCCGGGCTGTACTCGATCGCCGTCAAGCTGGCCGGTGCGGTGGCCTTCATCGTGCGCGGCTTCCAATACGCATGGCCGCCGCTGGCCTACTCGGTGACCGACGACGCCCAGGCCGCCCGCCTCTACGGCCTGGTCACCACCTACTACCTTCTGATCAGCGGCTGGGTGGTGGCCGGCCTGGCTCTGCTCGGCCGCTGGGTCCTGCGCCTGCTCGCCGCACCCCAGTACTTCGGTGCCTATCGCGCGCTGCCCTGGGTGGCGTTGGGCTGGGCCCTCTACGGGCTGTGGGTGGTCTTCCTGGTCATCGCCGGCCGGGCCAAGGTGACGACGCGCAACTTCCCCGCCTCGCTGGCCGGGCTGGCCGCGAACGTGATCCTGATCGTCGTCCTGGTCCCCAGATGGGGCATCGCCGGGGCGGGGATCGCCCTGTGCGGTGCCTACGTGGTCATGCTGGCGGCCATGTACCGCCTTACCCGTGCGGCGTTCACGGTCCAGTTCGAATGGGGACGGCTGGCACGGCTGGTCCTCGTCATGGGCGGCCTGGCCGCGCTCGGCGATCTGCTCCTGCCCACCCAGGGCGCCCTCGGCTTCCTGACCCGCGCGCTCGTCTTCCTGCTCATCCCGGTCGTCCTGCTGGCCGGCGGCTTCGCCCATCCGGCCGAGCTCAAACAGGCCCGCGCCCTGCTGGCTCGTATCCGCCGCCCACCCTCGGCCCCGGCGAGCACCGAGCCATGAGCCGTCCCGCGGTCAGCGTCGTGATGCCCTTCGCGGGCTCGCCGGTGGCGGGTGCCGAGGCTCTGGCCGCGCTCGGCGAACTACGAACCCGGCCGGAGGACGAGCTGATCCTGGCCGATAACTCGGGGCTCGGCCTGAGCGCCGAGCGGGTCCGGGTGGTCACGGTGGACGGTGAGCGCTCGCCCTCTCACGCCCGCAACGTCGGGGCCGAGCATGCCCTCCGCGACTGGGTGCTGTTCCTCGACGCGGACTGCCGCGCCGTCCCCGACATCCTGGAGCGTTACTTCGCCGAGCCGATCGCTGAAGACGTCGGAGCCCTGGCGGGCGAGGTCATCGCGGCCCAGGACGGTGCGAGCTTTGCTGCCCGTTACGGGGCCTCCCGCAACTTCCTCGGTCAGGGAGCGCACCTGGCCCACCCCTACCTCCCTCGTGCCGTGGCGGCCAACCTGCTCGTCCGGCGTGAGGCCTTTGTGGCCGTGGGCGGCTTCTACGAAGGCGTGAGGGCCGCCGAGGACACCGACTTCAGCTGGCGCCTACAGCGGGCCGGTTGGCGCCTGGCCGCCCGGCCCGAAGCCAGGGTCGAGCATCGCTATCGCACCAATCTCGAGACGCTGCGCCAACAGTGGCGCGGCTATGCGGCGGGCCGCGCGTGGCTGGCCCGCCGCTATGAGGACTTCGCCCCCCAGCCCGCGCTGCGCCGGGCGAGCGGCCGGGTGCTCGGGCGGCTGCGTGACAACCCGGCCGCTTCCTCTGGGCGCCGCGGTGCGGCCTGGGCCGGTCCGCCCCCGGGACGGTGGGAGCGTCGTGGCTTCGCCGCCCTGGATGCTCTGCTGGGCGTCGAGGAGCTGGCCGGCTTTCTGCTCTCCAACCGCCCGGCTGAGGAGCTACGCGAGCCGGCTCGGGTGATCCTTGTCGCCGAGCGCTTTCCGGCTCGAGGAGATCCCCTGAGCGACTTTGCCCGCACGCTGGCCGGCGCCCGGGTGGAGGCCATGGCGCGCCCCGAGTCCTTTGACCAGGCGGCGGCGCGGACTCTCACTGTCGACTACCGCGAGGATGACGGCGTGGCTACCCGGGCCCTCGGACTGTGGCGCCTGGTGCTGCGCCATCCACTACGGAGCCTGGCCGACGGCCTCCACCGAGCGCCCGGGGAGCCGGGCTTGGCCGCCCTGGCCCCGGGGGTGCTGCGCCTGATGAGTGATAAGTCGGCCCGGGTCCATGCGCTGGGCGGCGTGCAGGCGCACTCGGCGGCGAAGCGCATGGCCGCTCTGGCTGGTCACCCCCTCCAGGAGGGTCCGCCCTGATGCGCGTGGGAATGGTCGATCCCTCGGCGTTCACGCTGCCCTACGACCATGCCCTGTCCACGGCTCTGGCCCGCGCCGGCGCCGAGGTCGAGCTGCTCACCAGCCGCTTTGCCTACGACGCGCCACCTCAGGCGTCGGGCTATGAGCTGACCGAGCACTTCTACCGACACTCCCGGGCGGCGGCCGGCTCATCGCTGCGCCGGGTCACCAAGCTGGTCGACCACGTGCCCGACATGCTGCGCCTGCGCCGGCTGGCGCGGGAGCGGTTTGACCTCGTGCACTTCCAGTGGCTGGCCGTCCAGTGGCTCGACGCCTATCTGCTGCCTCACCGACCGGTCGTGCTCACCGCTCATGATCTCCTGCCCCGTGAAGCCCAGCCGGGTCAGGCCGCGGCCCAGCGTCGCCTCTATGACCGCGTCGACGCGGTGATCGTGCACAGCGAATATGGGCGCGGCCAGCTCGTCGAGCGGCTGGGTCTCCCGGAGAGCAAGGTGCGGGTAATCCGCCACGGTGCCTTCACCCACCTGGCCGAGTTGCCCGCGGCGCCGCTGCCCGGAGAGCTGGACGCCGTCCAGAAGCCGGTGGTCCTCTTCTTCGGCCTGCTCCGGCCCTACAAGGGCATCGAGACACTGCTGGACGCGTGGCGGGGAGTGAGCGACGCCGAGCTGTGGATCGTCGGACGCCCGCGTATGGACCTCGAGCCCCTGCGGGCGGCCGCCGGGCCGAGCGTGCGGTTCGTGCCCCGGTTCGTCGGCGACCGAGAGCTGCCCGCCTTCTTCCGCCGCGCCGAGGTCGTGGTCCTTCCCTATACGCGCACTGAGCGCCTCGATTTTTCCGGCGTCCTGGCCACCGCGCTGGCCTTCGGCAAGCCGATCGTGGTCAGCGACGTGGGCGGGTTAGCCGAGGTGGCCGACGCCGGCGCGGCGCGGCTGGTGGTGCCAGATGATCCCGTCGGCCTGCGCGCAGCGCTGATCGAGCTGCTCGGCGACGCAGGCGAGCGGGAGCGGCTCGGCTCGGCGGCTCTCGCCGCCGCGCGGGGACAGTACTCCTGGGACCGCGCGGCGCGGGCGACCCTGGAGCTGTACCGCTCGCTCGTGTAACCGACCCGCTACGGTCTGGGCCGTGAGCTCTCAGGCAGAGAAGGCCAACCTCTTCTCGGCTCTACACGTGCCGGGGCGACCCCTCCTGATGCCGAATCCGTGGGACGCCGGAACCGCCAAGGTGCTGGCCGAGCTCGGCTTCCAAGCCTTGGCCACGACCAGCAGCGGCTTTGCGGCGACGCTAGGCCGCTCCGACGGCTCCGTCAGCCGAGAGGAAGCCCTGGGCCACGCGGCGGCCGTTGTCGCTGCGGTGGATGTACCCGTCTCGGCCGATCTTGAGGACGGGTTCGGCCCCAGCCCGGACGCGGTGGCCGCGACCGTCACCGGGGCGGTGCAGGTTGGTCTAGCCGGCTGCTCGATCGAGGACTTCGCCGGCGGCACGGATCCGCGGATCTTCGACATCGGGCTGGCCGCCGAGCGCGTGGCCGCCGCTGCCGAGGCCGCTCACGGCGACGTTCGGTTGGTGTTGACCGGACGGGCCGAGAACTTCATTCGGGGTAACCCCGATATCGCCGACACGATCACCCGGCTACAGGCCTATCAGGAGGCCGGCGCGGACGTGCTCTACGCGCCCGGCGTGACCGACATCGAGGACATCCGCCTCCTCCTCACCTCTGTCGATCGCCCGATCAATGTCCTCGTCCGACCCGGTCTGGCCCCGGTAGCCGCGCTGGCGCAGGCCGGCGTCGCGCGCATCTCGGTCGGCGGGGCCTTCAGCCAGGTGGCCACGGCGGCACTGATCAGAGCCGGTCGCGAGCTGCTGGACTCCGGCACCTACAGCTTCATGGACGCGCTGGCCCGTCCCTAACCTGCGGCCGCGGGGGCGTCCGCGGTGTCCGTCACGTCGGTGGTCGACGCGCCGCCCGTGCGGCGGCCCACCTCGGCCCGGACGACGGGAGCAACCTGGGTGCCGAACAGCTCCATGGATCGCAGTACGTCCTCGTGCGCCACGGCACCCACGCTCATCTGGGCCAGGTAGCGGGAGTTGCCGAACAGCTCGTGCTCGACGAGGATCTTCTCGGCCACCTGCTCGGGTGAGCCTGCGGCCACCGCGCCGCGCGGGGAACGAAGCTCCTCGTACTCGGGCCGGCCCGCGGGCGGCCAGCCCCGCTCGCGCCCGATGCGGTTCATCATGCCCAGATAGGCGTGGGCGAAGGCCGAGTCAGCCGCGGCCGAGGTCTCGCCGACGAAGGCATGCGTGTTGATCGCCACCGGCAGGGTGGTGGCGTCGTGCCCGGCCTGCATGGCGGCACGGCGGTAGAGCGCGATCAGGGGAGCGAAGCGTTCGGGCTGGCCACCGATGATGGCCAGCGTGAGGGGCAGGCCAAGCGCGCCGGCCCGGACCACCGACTGGGGCGAGCCGCCCACGGCGACCCACACCGGGAGCGGATCCTGGACCGGCCGGGGAAAGACTGCGGCGTCGCTGAGCGGCGGGCGCAGGCGCCCCGACCAACTCACGCGGGTTGCCTCACGGATCTTCAGCAGCAGTTCGAGCTTCTCGGCGTACAGCTCGTCGTAATCGTCGAGGTCGTAGCCGAACAGCGGGAAGGACTCGGTGAACGATCCTCGGCCGGCCATGATCTCGGCCCGGCCGCCGGAGATCAGATCGAGTTCGGCGAACTGCTGGAACACGCGCACGGGGTCATCCGAGCTCAGCACCGTGACCGCGCTCGAGAGCCGGATGCGCTCGGTCCGAGCAGCAATCGCGGCCAGCACGACAGGCGGCGAGGAGACGAGGAAGTCCTCTCGGTGATGCTCGCCGATGGCGAATACGTCAAGGCCCAGCTGATCGGCGAGCACGCCTTCCT
Organism: Solirubrobacteraceae bacterium; assembly: GCA_039922645.1. GTDB lineage: Bacteria > Actinomycetota > Thermoleophilia > Solirubrobacterales > Solirubrobacteraceae > Palsa-465. The sequence goes on from JBDTEE010000213.1 coordinate 13,291, forward strand.
CGATCAGCTCGCGCATCCGCTGCTCTGGGCTGACGCCCGAGCTCAGATCGCCAAAGGTGGCCAGTCCAAGTTCCACTATTGGCTTAACTCTAGCAGTTAGTTGTGGGATCAAGTACCCTCTCGGGTAGGCCTGACGACGTGGCGCGGGTCCTCTGGCCCCGGCCTACGCCAGAATCCGACCGCGATGACTGTCGTGGCCGTTCTCTTCTGGATCTCCACTGGCCTGCTCGTTTACACGCACGCTGGTTATTTCGCGCTGCTCCGCTTGCTCGCGCGGATTCGCCGGCGCCCTGACGCGCCGTCCGCCACCGGAGACCTTCCCGGAGTCGCGGTGATCGTCGCGGCCTATGCGGAGCAGGAGGTGATCGCCACTCGGGTGGCCAACCTCCGCGCTCTCGACTACCCGGCCGAGCGGCTGGAGATCCTGGTCGCCTGCGACGGCTCGCCGGACGAGACCGCGGCCCGAGCTCGGGCCGCGGGTGCGGACTGCGTCCTTGAGCTGCCCCGCGGCGGCAAGATCCGTGCTCAGGACGCCGCCGTGGCCCAGGCTCGACATGACATCGTCGCCTTCTCCGACGCCAACGTCAGCTGGGAGCCGGATGCCCTGCGGGCGCTGGTGGCGCCGTTCGCCGACCCGCGGGTGGGCTACGTCTGCGGTCAGGTCCGGTTCCTCAATGAGGCGGGGACCAACCAGGAGGGTCTCTACTGGCGCTATGAGATGGCTCTGCGCGGGCTCGAATCAGACGTGCGCTCGGTCACCGGGGGCAACGGGGCCATCTACGCGACCCGGCACGACTCCTACCTGGTCGTCGATCCGATCATGGGTCATGACTTGTCCTTCCCGTTCAATCTGGTCAAGCGCGGCTGGCGCGCGGTCTACGCGCCGTCGGCGCGGGCGAGCGAGAAGATGGTGCCCTCGATCGAGGGCGAGTTCGCGCGCAAGCGCCGGATGATGAGCCACGGTTGGCCGATCGTTCTGCGGGGCGGGATGCTCGACCCTCGCGGTTATGACCCTCTCTATGCCCTGATGATCGTCTCCCACCGCGTCCTGCGCTACGCCTCGCCCTTCCTGCATTTGGTCGCCTTCGTCTCGAGCCTGATCCTGATCGGGCAGGGTTGGATCTACGTGGTCGCGGTCCTGCTCCAACTGGCGGTCCTGCTCGGAGCACTGCTGGCTCCGGTGATTCCCTCCCGACCTCTCCTGGTCGCGCGCTATTACGTGCTCACCACGGCCTCGCTGGCGGCGGGCCTGTGGGATTGGCTGGCCCACGGCACCCACGCCGGTTGGGAGCCGGCCGAGGGCACGCGATGATCAGCCGGGGCCTCGACATCCTGCTCGCCGGCGCCGGCTCGGCGCTCAGCGCGCCGCTGGTCGCGCTGCTGATCCTGGCCATCCGCCTCGAGTCTTCGGGCGATCCGATCTACCGCCAGGTCCGGGTGGGCAAGGACGGCCAGACGTTCGAGATCTACAAGCTCCGCACGATGGTCAGCGGAGCCGAATCCCAGGGCGCGGGTCTGGCCATCGCCGAGGGCGACAGTCGCATCACCCGGGTTGGAGGACTGCTGCGCCGCTACTCGCTGGACGAGCTGCCGAATCTGTGGAACGTCCTGCGCGGGGAGATGGCCATCGTCGGGCCGCGGCCCACGGTGGAGGGACAGGTCCGCCACTACACACCACGCCAGCGCGGACGGCTGGCCGTCCGGCCGGGGATCACCGGCTGGGCCCAGATCAATGGCCGCGCGGCCCTGCCCTGGCCGGAGCGCATCGAGCTCGATCTTTGGTACGTCGACCATCGCTCCTTGGCGCTCGATCTGCGCATCCTGGCCCGCACCGCCCGGCTGGTGCTGAGTTCTCACGGCATCTACAAGGGCGCCGGCGGCGGGTGGCGCACGCCCGAGGACACGCCGGCCGAGGCGGGCACCGAGCCCACCGAGCCTACCGAGCCCGAGCGGGTCGGGCCGTGATCCCCGGGGCTCCTGCTGTGCTGCTCACCGGGGTGGGCAAGCGCTACGACATCGTCTCGGCCTTTGCCCAGCACACCACCGTGATCGCCGCCGATCCCAACCCGCTGGCGCCGGCTCAGTACGCCGCCCACCACCACCGCGTCGTCCCCCGCATCGACGACCCCGCCTACGTCCCCGCGCTTCAGGCTCTGTGCGAGGAGTTCGGTGTTGGTGCCGTGGTGCCGCTCACCGATCTCGATCTCGAGGTCCTCGGTCATGCCCGGGTGGCCGCTCAGCTGCCGGCGTTCGTGCCCGATCCTGAGTTCGCCCGCTCGACATTCGACAAATACGAAGCCCATCGGCTGCTCGAGCGACTTGGGCTACCTTCGCCGCCCACTGTGCTCCCGGGCGATGCCGTGGAGCGCTACCCGGTCATGGTCAAGCCCCGCCAGGGCTCCGGGGCGCGTTCCATCCACCGCGCCGATGACGCCGCCGCGGCGGAGTTCTTCGTGAATTACGTCAAGGAGCCGACCATGCTTCAGCTGGCCATGGACGGGCCCGAGTTCTCGATCGACTGCCTGTCCGATCTCGAGGGGCGCTGCCTGAACGCGATCCCCCGGACGATGCTCGAATCCCGCGGCGGAGAATCGATCAAGGGCACGGTGATCGACGACTCCGAGTTGATTGATCTCGGTCGGCGGGTCGTGGACGCGCTGGGCTGCCGGGGCCCCTGCACCGTGCAGGCCTTCCGTGACAGCCGCGTCGGCATCGGCATCACCGACGTCAACACCCGCTTCGGCGGCGCCTTTCCCGCGCCCATGTACGCGGCGCGTCCGGGTCACACCTACCCGGAGCTGATCGTGCGGATGGCCGCCGGCGAGCGGGTCGAGCCGCATGTGGGTGAGTTCAAGGCCGGGGTGACCTTCACGCGCTACTACTGGCAACTCGAGCTCGACGACACCTTCGCCCCTACCGGGCGCGACATCGTCACCCCACCGGGGCCGCCCGCACCCCGCTGATCACTTCAACACGCCTCGGCGCCCACCGGCACGCTTCGCGGGGCAGCCCGGGCGGGTCGCAGCAGGGTCGCGCCGGCCAGGGCGGCTAGCAGGGACGCCCCGGCTACCACGAACCAGCCGCTCTGGAAGGCAGATTCGACGAGTTCGCCACCCGAGCCCGCCTCAGCGATCCCGTCACCGTCCAGCTCCGCTGCGCGCACGGTCACGAGGTCGGGCCCGGGGAGCTCGACCTGGTCCGCGGACAGCGGTCCGGCGCGAAGGGGCGGCGCGCACCGCCGGGCTGTCCCAGCACCGATCGATAAAGTCGGCGATCTGCCCCGTGAGCCGCTTGGGGCGAATCCGGAGCTCGAGGATCGAGCTGGCGAGCAGAAGCTCGGCGTTGGGCAGCTCGGAGGCCAGCATCCCGGCGTCCGAGAAGGGATGGATCGGATCACGAGGATGGCCAATGACCAGCGTCGGCGCCTCGAAGCCCACCCGCTCGTTGTGATCCGGAGCGACGCGACCGTAGAGAATCCCGCCCAGCACCGAGGCGCTCGGACCCGGTGCCTGGGAGAGGGAATCGAGCCCGATCTCAGCCAGGAAGGGCACGTACTGGCGGGGCACCGCGCGGGCCCCAAGGGCGAGCATGGACATGGCCGGTCGACCGAACTTCAAGGCCATGAGCAGTGGGGTGAAGGCGACCCCGCAGGCTGGAATCGCGTTGTCGAGCACGGGCATCTCGATCACCATGCCCTGCAGGCGCTCAGGAGCCGCCGAGGCCACCTCCAGCGTGATGTTGGCTCCCAGCGAGGTCCCGCCGACGACCGCCCGCTCGAGCTCCAGGTGATCGAGCAGAGCCACGGTCTGGCGGGCAAAAGCGGCCATCGAGTAGTGCCACATCTCCAGCGGCCGGTCCGAGGCCCCGTGGCCGAGGGGATCGAGCGTGATGACCCGGTTGCCGCGTCGGGCCAGCTGCCGGGCCAGCGGCGTCTGCATCTTCTGCGAGAGGAGCAGTCCGGGCAGGAGGATGGTGGTGCGATCACCCTCGCCGTTGGTCGTGTAGTCCAGCCGGTGGCCCTCATAGAGGAACTCAGCCATGAGCGGGACGATATAGACCCGGCTGCTTGGCCGGCCAGCCAGGGCCCGCCGGGACCGTCCGCCCGGTAACTTCTACGCAAGACCCAACGCATCAAATTGAGGAGAATTGGAATGGCGAAAGCGCAACGATCACTGGCCGGCAAGGTCGTGGCGATCACCGGCGGAGGGCGCGGAATCGGGCGGGCGACGGCCGCCGCTCTGATCAACCAGGGCGCACGTGTGGGCATCGGCGACATCGAGTCCGGCCTGGCCGAAACGACTGCGCAGGAGCTGGGCGGCGGGACCGTCGGGTTGCCTCTGGACGTCACTGACCGGGCCAGCTTCGCCCAGTTCCTGGACACCGTCGAGGAGCGTCTCGGACCGCTCGACGTCCTCATCAACAACGCCGGGATCATGCCCATCGGGCCCTTCTTGGAGGAGACCGACGCCACGGCCCACCGCATGATCGACATCAATCTGAACGGCGTGATCTACGGCTCGAAGCTGGCTCTCGAGCGCTTCGTGCCGCGTAACCGCGGCCATCTGGTCAACATCGCCTCGGTGGCCGGGAAGGCCGGCTTCCCGGGCGGAGCAACCTATTGCGCGACGAAACACGCCGTGGTCGGGCTCAGCGAGGCCATCCGGGCCGAGGTGCGGCCAACCGGCGTCGACGTGAGCATCGTCATGCCGGTGGTGGTCAACACCGAACTTGGCTCCGGACTGCAGAGGAGCCGCGGCGTGAAGGTGGCTGAGCCCGAGGACGTGGCCGGGGCCATCGTCGAGGCGCTTCAGACCGGCCGTGTCGACGTATTCGTGCCCAAGTCGGTGGCCGGGCTGATGCGAACCATGTATCTAGTGCCGCGCTCAGTGGCCGACTTCATCTCTAAGCTGCTCAAGAGTGACCAGGTGCTGGTCAACCCCGATCACATGCTGCGTGGTGCCTACGAGAAGCGCACGGGCGATGCCGAAATCGTGGCCCCGGCGGCGGCCCCGGCGTCGGAGCCAGCCGAGAAGCAAACCGTCTAGACCTGACGCTGTACGGCCGGCAGCCAGTCGGCGATGAGCTCGCCGATCTGCGGGCCCGCGTCCTCCTGCAGGAAGTGGCCGGCCCCTTCGATCACGTGGTCGACCTCGGTGCCGAGGGCCTGGGCAAACCGCCGGCCGGTGCTCAGCGGCAGCACCGGGTCCGAGTCAGCCCAGAGGACGAGCTTGGGCCGCTCGTCGTCACGCAGGGTCTCGAGGACGTGCTGGCCCGCCGCGGCTCCGGGGGCCTCGGGAGTGGTGGGCAGGATGAGCGGGAAGGCCCGCGCACCGGCCTTAGCCGCCGGGTCGGAGAAGGGCGCCTCATAGGCGGCGATCACCGCGTCACCGGGGTCTCGATGGCAGCCTCCGCGAACCAGAAAGCCCACGGGCAGGTGGTCGGTCCGGGCCACGAAATCGCGGAAGGCGATCCAGGCGTCGGTCATCTTCTGTTGCCCGGTGAACAGGCCGGTGTCAAGAATGACGATCCGCTCGATCCGCTCAGCCTGCTCGACGGCCAGCCGTAGGCCGATCGGGCCGCCCCAGTCGTGGACGACTAGCGTGGCTCCCCGCACGTCGAGGTCCTCGAGCAGCGCCGTCATGGCGGCCGTATGGCGGTCGTAGGTGTACCACTCGATATCGGTCGGCTTGTCCGAGCGGCCGAACCCGGGGAGGTCGGGGGCGATACAGCGGTAGCCGGCCTCGAGTACCGGGGGGATCACCTTGCGCCACAGGAACGACCAGGTCGGCTCACCGTGCATGAAGACGACCGGCTGCCCCTGACCTTCATCCACCCGGGCCAGCCGCAGGTTCCCGAAGTCGCTGTAGTGGGCGGCGAAGGGGAAGTCCGGGAGATCCGAGAAGCGCTCCTCGGGGGTGCGGGCGACTGCGGTCACAGCCGGGAACCTATTGGGTTCGGTGCGCTACCGCGTCCAGAGGCCGGCATCACGGGCCACGGTGATATCGATGCTGGACGGATCGCGCGACCAGGCAATGAGATTCAGCGCCTGCAGACGATCGAGCACGGCCTGAAACGCGTTGGCCTGAGTGGTGCTGACGTAGCGACGAGCGATCTGAAACGAGTAGCCGTCGGCTGAGGAGGCGAAACCTGTGCCCGTCTCGTGTATGTACTGGCGGTCGGCCACCGCGGTCCTCACCTCGATCGGCGCGGCTCCGCCGGACAGGGCGCGAACGCGCGCGGCCAGCGCAATCAGCATGCGCAGGGCCACCGGCCGCAGGCCCCGGTACAGACCCCTGGGCACACCCAGCTTGGCTGCCCCGGCGCCCATCGCGGGGTCGTAAATCAGTCCCAGCTGGGTGGCGTTGCTGGGCAGCGGGACGAGCGAATGATCCTGGTAGGCGGCCGAGAGAGCGGGCGCGTCGGCGAACCGCGGCGAGCTGCCCGGCGGCTCCAGGACCAGGGCGTTGGAGGCGGCGCTGGTCTGCAGCGCGCTGAGATGGCGCAACGCGGTGCGGTCGGTGCGGTACAGGCGCATGATCTGCGCCGCCCCCAGCACCCGCCACAGGTACAGGGAGGAGTCGTCACCGAACCCGGCCAGCAGGTTGTAAGCCTGGCGATGCAGATCCGGCGCGGTGTCGAAGTAGAGCTGCGCGTAGGGGACGGGCGTGCCGCCGTTGTAGTCGCTCAGCACCTGATGCAAGTTGCCGATCCCCATGTGGTAGGACTCGATGGCCAGATCCTCCCGGCCGAACTGACGCTCGGAATCCTGGAGGTAGCGCACCGTGGCAGCGAGCTCGGTTGACGGATTGAAGCGTGGATCGGCCGCGGTGCGCTGGGCCAAGAGCGGCGCCAGCAGCCCGCGCCGGGCGCCGGCAGCGACGGCATCGATCTGGCGGGTCAGCCGGCGGCTGCGGGCCAGGTCGATGTTCATGCCCAGCAGCGACTGACCAGTCGCGGCCAGGATCTGGGTGAGGCCGGCGGCATTGGCGGGGTCAGAGCCGGCGATGACCTGCGGGCGCCCGGCGCTCTCCACGAACACCAGCGCCTCGAGCAGGTTCGGATCGATGTTCGTCCCCGCGGTGACCCGGTCAATCAGCGGCCGGTAGGCGGCTACGCGGGCCGCCGTGGCCATCGCACCGCCCGGGCTCTGGACGAACAGGACGTGGGCCTCCCCGGCGGTGGCCCGGGCCACGAAGTCACTTTCACGCGAGGCGCGGTAGCCAAACGGATCACCGGCCGCTGCCCCCAGAGCGGCCCCGCCCCGGGGAGGGGCGGGCAGGCTCCCGCCCAGGTCGCAGAGCACGATGGTCACGATCACCACCAGCAGGATCAGCCCGGCCAGCCGCGCGCGGCGCTGATGGATGGTCGCTCGGCGGGGCGGACGGCGGGCGCGAACGCTCATGTCCGGTAGGCGAGGCGTCGGCAACGGGCGGCCTGGGCCGAATTAGTCCAGTCACTGGGCAGGATCTGCCAACCGTATGAGTGCGGGTACATGTTCACGATCGGGTGCTTGGGGGCGACATGGGAGGCGGGGTTGAAATAGAGGATCCCGACATTGGTACCGAGCTGCCAGGCCAGGATGCTCTGCCAGCCGATGCCGATGTGCGGCTGCCCGCAGGCCAGGATCCGCTCCTGCCCGAGATGTTGCACCGCGCTAGCGAGCAAGCCGATGTAGGCGGTCCGTGTCCGCTGGCCGCGCAGGTCAAGGCGCTCGGCGGCGATCCGTCCATGGAGGATAGGTACCAGCGAGACGGCGAACGCCAGCACTAGCACCAGCGAGGCGATGCCCGCTGCGGTCGTCCACCGGGGTCTGTGCAATGCCTCGGGGACATTCGGGAGATCGAGGATCAGGCGCCCGATGAGCACACCGGCCAGAACAGCCACCCCGGCGGCCGCCTCGTACATGTAGCGCCGCACCGCGGACCAGCCGTGCAGCGCGAACGCCGCTTCCACCGCGACCCAGAGAACAACCCCACCGGCGAGCAGGAGCACCCTGCCATCACGGCGCAGAACGGCCTGCATCACCGCCACTGCGGCAGCGAGTTTCACCACCGTCGGGTCCAGGGACAGGAAGCGGCCAATCGTGCCCGTGACCTTGTTGGCGTGGAGCGCCCGGGGCGAGCGCTCGGCCAGCGTGGCGGCTGAGAACGGGCTCTTCGAAGTGAGCGCCGGGATGCCGAACCAGAGCACCGGGATGAGGGCCAAGCCGACGAGCATCTGCACGCGCAGCCCGGGCTGGGCTCGCCAGGCCCAGAGGAAGTACAGCCCCAGCGGGGCCCAGACCTCGGGCCGGCCCAGGGCGGCCAGCCACCAGACCCAGAACGCCCAGCCGTAGCGACGGTGGAGGGTGCAGTCGATCGCCGCCAGGCACAACGCGACGACGATCGTGTCCGACTCGGCGCTGAGGAGCGAATGGGGGAAGTCCAGGATGGCCAACAGGGCGACCCCCGCTGTGAGACCCGCCGCATAGGCGGCGTAGCGCCGTTCGCCGGGGGCATCGACGAGCCGGAAGGCCACCCGCCAGGCGAACACCGCACCGCTCAGCGAGATCGCGAAGGCTGTGGTCATCCACAGGTAGAGCGCGTGTCGGCCGAACAAGGTGTAGGGGAGCGTGAACAGAAACGGCAGCGGCTTCCAGGACGGCGCGCCGTTGGTGTCCAGCTGGCCGTGCCAGGTGAGACGGCCCCAGACAAGCCATCCGTAGGGGTCATACCCCGGCCGGACCCGGGCCCAGACGACGATCACCGCCGAGAGTCCGAGCAGGGCCACCGCGGTGATCGGCCACCGTGCGCGGTGAGCCAGACCGCCCATGCGGGCCAGGGTGGCCCGTGGAGGCGAGACGCCGACCGGGCCGCCCCCGAGCGGTCCGCGCGCCTGAAACGTTTGCTCGGACACGGCAGGGCGAACCTATCAGCCGACCCGCGTCGCCTATCCTTCCCGGATCCTCCGCTCTGGCCTCAGTGCCGCCCGGTTGGTTATCCTCGTGCGCTTGCGGGTCAGCGAGCCTGTCGCCGCCGACCCATCACCCCCGCAGGCGAACCGCGACCGTGCGAGATCCTGCGTAGAGAGAAGGTATTGGAGCGTCCGATGAACATGGCGGAGACCAAGTGAGCACCTCCACGACGGAGGGGTCAGCCGGCCCGGACCGTTCCCTGGCCGGTCGCCGGATCCTGGTCACCGGAGGCTCGGGCTTCATCGGTCGCCGTGTGGTCGCCGAGATGACCGCCGCCGGAGCTCAGATCCGGGTGGTCGATCTCCAGCCGCACCCCGATCCCGAGGTCGATGTGGTGATCGGTGACATCGCCGACCGCGAGGTCCTGGAGCGCGCCTTCGACGGCGGCTTTCAGTCCGTCGTTCACCTCGCCGCGGTGACCTCGGTGCTGCGCTCGCTCGAGCAGCCCGAACTGACCTACCGGACGAACGTGGCCGGGACCGCGGCGCTGCTTGAGGCCGGCCGGGCCGCTGGCGTCACCTCGCTGTCCTTTGCCTCCACCAACGCCGTCACCGGCCCAATGGAGACGCCGAAGATCTCTGAAGCCGACGTGCTCAAGCCGCTGACCCCGTACGGCTCAACCAAGGCGGCAGGCGAGATGCTCATGTCCGCCTACACCGCTTCCTACGGCCTCCGGTGTGCCTGTATTCGCCTGACCAATGTCTACGGCCCCGGCATGCAGGCCAAGGACAGCATCGTCGCGCGTCTGATGCGCGCCATCCGCCTGGGCAACACCTTCGAGATCTACGGTGACGGGCAGCAGGTCCGCGACTACGTCCATGTCGCCGATGTCGTCGCCGCCATGAAGCTCGGGCTGACCAGTGAGGCCTGGGCCGGTCCCATGGTCATCGGCTCGGGCAGCTCGCTATCCGTGCTCGAGGTCATCGATGCCGTGCGCGCTGTCACCGGCATGGAGATCGATGTGCGGCACGGTCCCGCGAAAGCGGGCGAGATGCCGGCGGTGATCGTCGATCCCACCCGCGCCCACGCCGCCGGCTGGTCTCCCGAGTACCCCGAGCTCTCCCAGGGCCTGGTCGGGGTATGGGAGGAGTGGTCCACGGCTGACATCGAAGCGCCGGTGAGCACCAGCGGAGGCCCGGCATGACCATGGTCGAGCCAGGGCCTGCGGTCGGCCCGGAGGAATACGCCCGGTTGCAAGACGCCGAGCGCGCCGCCGCCGATCAGTTTCTGGCCTCTAACCCCGCTGGCGCCGGCGCGCCGCTCGCTGTGGTCATCCCGGCCTACAACGAGGCGCCGACCGTGGCCGAGGTCATCGGCGACATCCCCCCGGAGGTGGCCGGACTGGCCACCGAGGTGATCGTCGTCGTCGATGGCGCCAAGGACGCGACCGCGACCAGGGCGCTCGCCGCCGGTGCGCTGGTCTGTGACGTCCCGGTCAACCGTGGCCAGGGCGCTGCACTCCGGCTCGGCTACTGGCTGGCCCGAGCCCGCGGGGCGCAGATCATCGTCACCATCGACGCCGACGGCCAGTACGAGGCCGATGAGATCGCTCGCGTGATCCAGCCGATCCTGGCCGGAAGCGCCGACTTCGTTTCCGGCTCACGCCGCCTCGGCAGCGAGTTGACCACCGACGCCACGCGCCACGCCGGGGTGATCGTGTTCGGGGCGCTGATCAGCGTGCTCGTCCGTCAACGCATCACCGATCCGGCCTGCGGCCTGAGGGCGATGCGCTCTGACCTGACCGGGGTCGTGACTCTGGAGCAGCCGCAGTACCAGGCTTCAGAGCTGATGATCTCGGCCGCGCTGAACGGCTTCCGTCTCGCCGAGGTGCCGACCACGATGCGCGATCGCGGTAAGCACGCGACCGGCACCAAGAAGGGCGGGAACTTCGGCTACGGGGTGCGGTTCGCCCGGGCCGCGGTCCACACCTGGTGGCGGGACCGCACGGCCGCGCGTAGGCGCGAGCGGCCGGCGAACACCCAGTGTTCATAGACCACGAACTTGGCCACGAAGAACATGGCCTGCACGGCCACGTAGGCCGTGGTGACCAGAAGCACGCGGATGCCGTGACCGGTGGGGATCCCGCCTACCTGGTCCTGTGCCCAGCCGGTCGCCGCGGATGAGGCAACCAGGACGAGGATCGAGATGATCAGGTAGCCGACGATCTCCCGGAGGATCTCGACCTCGCCGCGGACCCCCCAGGCCCAGCGACGGTTCAGGATCCAGTTGGGGACTGCGCCGGCGATGAAGGCCGCGATCGAGCACCACGTCGTAGAGACGTGCATGACGTACAGAATCGCGAAGACGACGATGCTGGTCGCCAGGGCGACGACCGAGCCAATCGCGTACTTTGTGACCTTGCTTGCGAGCGCAGACGCTCGTAAGCGGCTGTAGAAGTCAGAAACCACCACGGCAGATCCTAGCGCCTGATGGTGTAAGCACCGGGTCAAGACCCTTATCTACTCGGGGTTTTGCCCTCCGCGGTTCGCGATACGTTCTTCGGCGGATGCGCGTGCAGCCCTGCGATGAGCCGGTCGTGCTCGATGAGGACCTGCTCCTGTGCGGGGAGAATGCCGACGCACTACAGCGTCTGCCGTCGGGTCAGTTCGATCTCGTCTACATGGATCCGCCGTTCAACACCGGTCGCGCGCAGTTGCGCCAGACAATGTCCATGGCCGCCGATCCCGAGGCCGGGCGGGTCGGTTTCGGGGGCCGCCGGTACCGCTCACGCGTGCTTGGCTCGCTGAGTTATGAGGACACCTTCGCCGACTATCTCGGCTTCCTCGAGCCACGACTCATCCGGGCCCGCGAGCTACTCGCCCCACACGGCACGCTGTACTTTCACATCGATTACCGGGAGGCCCACTACTGCAAGCTGCTCCTGGACGAGATCTTCGGCCGGGACGCGTTCCTGAACGAAATCATCTGGGCCTACGACTACGGCGCCAAAACCAAGCGGCGCTGGCCCGCCAAGCACGACACGATCCTGGCCTACGTTCGCACCCCCGGCGGCCATCACTTCGACGCCGACGCGGTGGAGCGGGAGCCCTACATGGCCCCCGGCCTGGTGGGGCCCGAGAAGGCGGCCCGGGGCAAGCGTCCCACCGACGTCTGGTTTCACACCATCGTGCCCACCACCGGAGCGGAGAAGACCGGCTACCCGACCCAGAAGCCCGAGGGGGTCCTGCGCCGTCTGGTCGCCGCCTCGTCGCGGTCGGGAGGCTGGTGCCTGGATCCGTTCGCCGGTTCCGGCACGCTGGGCGCGGTGTGTCGGCAGCTGGGCCGGCGCTTTGTGCTCGTGGATGACAATCCCGCCGCCGTTGAGGTGATGGTGCGCCGGCTCGGCGCTACCGAGGGCGCGGTCAACGGGGCCGATCCCGCACGAGCGGCACGAACCTGACCGGCTCAAGCCGCTCGCGGCGGAAGGCGGTTCGGGTGCGGCGCGACCGGACCAGATACTGCTCCTTCTGGCCGACGGGGGCGACCAGCCGCCCACCCGGCGCCAGCTGATCCTCGAGCGGACGCAGCGCCGCCCAGTTGGTTGCGGCGGCCACATTGATGGCCTGAAACGGCGCCCTCTCGGGCAGCCCGTCCGATCCATCCCCGGTAATGCAGCTGATGTTGGCGACGCCGAGCTCCGCCAGGGTGCGCGCGGCGCGCTGGCTGAGCTCCACGTGGCGCTCGATCGAGAACACCTGCGCGGCCAGCTGGGCCAGGAGCGCGGCGTGGTAACCGGACCCGGTGCCGATGTCGAGCACCGTGTCGCCGGGAGAGAGCTCGAGCAACTCAAGCATCCGGCCGACGACCAGCGGCTGAGAGATCGTTTGGCAGCAGGCGATGGGCAGGGCCACGTTCTCCCAGGCTCGCTCGCGATCCGCCTCCGAGACGAAGCTCTCCCGGGGCACGGTCGCGATCGCCGCCAGCACTCGCTCATCGCTGATGGCCTCGCGCAGGGTCGTGATCAGGGTTGGCTCCATGTGTGTAGTTTCCCGCTCACGGTGGGGGGCGAGGGGAGGCTCGCGCACGGACGTAGCGCTGGGCGGCCCAGGCTGCCAAAATCGGCTTATGGTCAGTGCGGCGAAGCTTCAGCGCGCGCTCATTGGCGTGCTGATCGCCCTGGTGGCGGCGATCGTGTTCGTCGTCGTGGCCACGAGCAGCGGTTCGCGCAGCGGCGCCGCGGCGCCGGTGTCCAGCTCACCTTTCGACGGGCCGCTGATGCCCCCCAACCTCCCCGCTCACAACTTCAGCTTGGTTGACCAGAACGGTCGCCGGGTCAGCCTCTCGCAGTACCGGGGGCACGTGGTCGTGCTCACCTTCATCCATTCCCTCTGCCACGACACCTGCCCGTTCATGGTCGAACAGATGAAGGGCGCGCTGAACGAGCTACCCGGGAACGGACGCG
>JBDTEE010000214.1:0-9040 GCA_039922645.1 Solirubrobacteraceae bacterium
TCGCGCGCATCCGCGCAGCGGCGCGCGAGGCCACCGGCGAGCCTCACGGACCCGAGCCGGAGGCGATCGACATGGGATCGACCGAAGGGAGACCACGGCTCACCGAGCCGTGGTTCTGCTGAGCAGAGCCCACCGAGGACCAGTTCGGCCCTCTCGAGACGATCTGAAGATCAGACAGCTCCTGCTTCAGGACTGACAGTTATTGGTGCTTCCGGCGCGCCCAGCACCGTCCACACCAGATGATCCTCAGCCAACCAATCCGTCATCGACGGCGGCAACAAGAACACCTGGCCGCGGTCACACGCAATGAAGTTCTGACTCAACGGAATGGTCTTAATGGTACGGGGTCCATTTACGACCCGACGGGCGAGAAGGCTCGGGGGGGTCAAGGCCCGCTACCAGGGCGTGTGCCGCGGGCGTGGCGCGTACACGCAGCCGCGCAACGGCAAGGGCGACGCCTACGCGTACTGCAAGGCCGGCCACCCTGGCGCAATCGAGCGCCGCTGGAACCGCGAGCGGGTGCTCGACGCGATGCGCGACTGGCGCGCCCGTTATGGCCGGTTGCCCACGTACGACTGGTCGCGCTCGCACGCGTGTCGGCGCGGGGGAGAGGCGCTTGCGCGGCTGGCCTGTGGGGATTGGCCCGCGGCGAGCATCGTCACCCGCCTGTTCGGCACCTGGGCCGCCGCCCGTGCGCAGGCGTCGCCACAAGGCCAGGGAGTAGGCACGAGCCAACCGCTGTCGACGACGTCGCTATGCTCGGCGACGTAGGCTTGGACGTGCGCTCGGGGTGCCGCTCGGCGAACAGCTCGGTGAACGTGGAGTTGCCGACCTCGCCGTCGAGCGCGAGCGCAGCCGAGCGCCAGCAGCGCATCGAGGGTGAAAGGCCTAGTCGCGGGGCTCGACTCGCCAGCGCAGCTGACTCGTCCCGACACCCCGCGCCGCGTCCAGGAGCGTCGCGAACTCGCCGGCCAAGCGGCGCACTCGACATCGCGTCGCGTGTGGGAGCGTGCCGGCCTCGACGTCGCCGAGATCTGGGAACCGCTACTCGGTCTGGCCGAAGCCTGCGATCTCCTCCTTCTCCTTGTCGCTGAGCTCGCGCGGGGTGTCGCCCTTCGCCAGCTTCTCGCTCTGCACCAGATGGCGGATGTCCTCCACGATCTCGGGGTTGGCGAGCGTGGTGGTATCGCCGACGTCGGCGAAGTTGGAGATCCCGGCGATCACCCGGCGCATGATCTTGCCCGAGCGTGTCTTGGGCATGTCGGGCACGACCCACACGTTCTTCGGCCGCGCGATCTTGCCGATGTTCTTCTCGATCGCTTGCGAGACCTTCTGCGCAACTTCGTCGCTCGCTGCGACGCCGGGTTTGACTGAGACGTACATCTCAACGACCTTGCCGCGCGTCTCGTCGATCACCGGCACCGCGGCCGCCTCGGCGACCTCCTGCACTTCCATCGCGGCGGACTCGAGCTCCTTGGTCCCGAGCCGGTGCCCGGCGACGTTGATCACGTCGTCGACCCGGCCGAGGATCCGGAAGTAGCCGTCCGCGGCCTGCATCGCACCGTCATTGGAGAAGTACGGCCAGTCGTGCCAGTCCTTGCTGTCCGTGTTCTTGTTGTACTTCCTGTAGTAGGTCTCCACGTACCGCTCGTCCTGGCCCCAGATGGTCAAGAACGAGCCCGGCCACGGATTACGGATGCACATGTTGCCGGCCTTGCCAGACCCCTTGGGCACCTCGTGGCCATCCTCGTCGTAGATCACCGGATAGATCCCGAGGACGCCCGGCCCACAGCTGCCCGGTTTCATCGGCTGCAGGAAGGGCAATGTGCTGCCCAGGAAGCCGCCGTTCTCAGTCTGCCACCAGGTATCGGTGATCGCCGCGTTGCCCTTGCCGATCACCTCGTGGTACCACCGCCACACGTCCGGCTCGATCGGCTCTCCGACCGTCGTCATCGTCTTGAACTGGAAGTTGTATTTTCCAGGCTCCTCCGGGCCGACCTTGCGCAGCATCCGGATCGTGGTGGGCGCGGTGTGGAAGATGTCCACTCCGAGCTTCTTAGCGATCCGCCACGGCCGCCCCGCGTCCGGATAGGTAGGGACTCCCTCGTACATCACGCTCGTGGTCCCGAGCGACAGCGGCCCGTAGACGATGTAGGAGTGGCCGGTGATCCAGCCGATGTCGGCGAAGCACCAGTACACATCGTCGGGGTGGATGTCCTGGTAGTACTTCGACGTGCCGGTCACGTAACTCAAATACCCGCCGGTCGAGTGCTCACACCCCTTCGGCTGACCGGTGGTGCCGCTCGTGTACATCAAGAACAGCGGCGCCTCCGCCGGCATCGACACCGGCTCGACCTGCTGGCCTGAGTACTTTTCGAGCAGCTCGTCGACGAAGAAGTCGCGGCCTCCGACCATCGGGCTCTGCGAGTGGTACTCGCCCGGGTGCCGGCGCCACACGAGCACCTTCTCGACCTCGACGCCCGCCTTGTGCGCGGCCTCGATCGCCTCGTCGGCGCTTGCCTTGTGGTCGATCAGCTGGCCGTTTCGGTAGTAGCCGTCGATCGTGACCAGGATCGTGCTCTTGGCGTCGGCCATCCGCTGCCCGCACGCAGTGCCGCTGAACCCGCCGAATACCTGTGAGTGGATCACACCCAGCCGCGCGCAGGCCAGCATCGACACCGGCAACTCGGGCACCATCGGCAAATGGAACGTGATCCGATCGCCCGTCTTTGCGCCGACGAAGTCCTGCAGGAGCGCGGCGAACTCGTTGACGCGGCGGTGCAGGTCGGCGTAGGTGATCTCCCGCGTCTCGGCGTCTTCCGGCTCGGGCACCCAGATCAGCGCGTTCTTGTCGCCACGCGTCTCCACATGACGGTCGACGCAGTTCACGCACGCGTTCAGGCGCCCGCCGACGAACCACTTCCAGAACGGCGGGTTGCTGGTGTCGAGGACCGTGTCCCACTTGTGGTCCCAGGTGAGCATGTCCGCGTACTCGGTGAAGCAGTCTGGGAAATGCTCCTCGCTGAAGCGCTCGAGGATCGCCGGGTCGTTCGCGTTCGCCTGTTTGACGAATTCCGCCGGCGGCTCGATGTACTCCTCCTCGCGCCAGTGAACTGCGATCTGCGCCTCCGAGACCGCAGTCTCGTCGGCGGTTGGCACCTTCTCCTCTGTCGTCATCGCTGGGCCTCCTCGATTGAAAGTTTCGGTCACCGTGCCAGCTGCTGTTCACCGAGCGGCAAGGACCATCTGCCTAGCGTCAGCGACGGCGCCGGATCTTACGTCGGTCGCTCTCCGCCTCCCTTCGCTCACGTGACCTGGTAGTTGGGCCCGTCGCCGCCCTCGGCCGGCGTGAGCCGCCCACCCTTGGCGGAGATCGCGCCGCACTGGATGCAGTTGGACGGCGTGACGTGGACGTCGACGAGCTCGCCGTCGCTCGTGCTGCCCCCCGACCCGCGGTGCTCTAGCGCCTCCTCGGGCACCTCGTAGACGCCGGCTGGGCACATGTGCTGCCACATCAGCCCGACCGCGAGCGGTACCTTGCGTTCGATCCGGATGTGGTTGGGCGCGTCGTCGCGGGTCGCGTTGCCCGACAGGAACACGCTTCCGAGCTTGTCGAACGTCAGCTTGCGGTCCGATCTTGGGTAGCGCTTGTCGCGATCGCCGACGAACACGCCGACGCTGGCGTCCGTTTCGGTGTGCCAGCGGCCGGCTGGGAAACGCCCGCCGGTCAGCTCCATCAGGTTGGCGATCGCAGCGCCGATTGCGAATCCCCTGGTGAACGGCTGACGCATGTTGCGCGAGCGGTGAAGGTCCGAGGCGATCACGCTCGCCTGGATCCGGTGCTGGTAGCCGGCGAGATCCTCGGTGGATCCCCGCTTGAGCGCTTCGACGATCGCCTCGGCCGCGAACATGCCCGAATGCATCGCCAGATGGATGCCCTTGAGCTTGGGTACGTTGACCATGCCCGCCGCGTCGCCGCAGATCACCATGCCGGGCGCCCACAGCCGGGGCATCGCCCACCAGCCGCCCGCCGGGATCGTCTTCGCGCCCCACGCGACGCGCCGTCCGCCGTCGAGCAGCTGGCACACGAACGGGTGGGTCTTGAACTCCTGCAGCAGATCGTGCGCCGACAGCGTCGCGTCGCGGTAGTCGAGCCCGACGACGAAGCCGATCGAAAGCCTGTCCTGGCCCATCGGGTAGATGAAGGTGCCGCCGAACTCCCGATACCTCGCCCGGTAGCGCAGCGGCCACCCCAGCGTGTGGATCACGCGATCGAGTGGCCTCTGAATCTCCCACACCTCCTTGACACCCAGCTCCCACTCCTGGGGATCCGTCTCGGCGAGGCCGAAGTGGCTGATCGCGGTGTCGGTGAGGTGGCCCTGGGTTCCCTCCGCGAGCACGGTTACCCGCCCGATCACGTCCGAGCCCGGCTCGAAGTTCTGAAGCTCGCCACCGTCTCGCCCGCGCCCCTTCTCGCCGCTGCGCACCCCGACGACCGCCCCGTCCTTCACGAGCAGCCGGTACGCGGCGGTCTCGGGGAGGATGTACACGCCGGCTTCCTCCGCCCGCGCGCCCAGCCAGCGGCCAAGCTCAGCGATCGAGGTGACGTGGTTTCCGTGGTTGCGAAACGGGGGCGGCACGCGCGGGAGCCGAACCGCGCGCCGGCTCGTCATCAGATAGACCGCCTCGCGCTCGACCGGACCGTAGGTCGGCCACGCCCGCTCTTCGAGCTCGGGGAACAACCGGCGCATCGCCGAGGGGTCCATCATCGCCCCCGAGAGAAGATGCGACCCGGTGCTGCGGCCCTTCTCCACCACGGCAACCGGCACCTCGCCGAGCGACTCGGCCAGCGCCGGCTCGGCCTCGAGCAACTGCGTCAGCCGGATCGCGCACGCCAGCCCGGCGGGGCCCCCGCCGACGATCACCACCCCCACCTCGACGCGCTCCCCCTCCGGATCGGTTGGCTCGGCGACGAACTCCCGGACTGGGTCCACCGGCGGCGGCCAGTCAGCTGGCCTCATGCTCACCACGCCGCAAACCTCGCTAGGGCGAGAGGAGCCAGCCGAAGATCACCGCGTCCGCGTGCCCCTCCCAATCGCTGTCGGAGGCCTGTGCACCCAGTCGCGAGGCCAGGGGCCGGATCGCCACCAGCTCGGGATCGTCGTCGTCGTGGCCGCAGACGGTGATCGTGCCCCGCCCCGCCGTGAGGCTGACCTCGACCATTAGCGCATCGAGGTTCGAGGCCTGCGGGGACAAGTCGCCGGCTGTTGTTATGTCGAGCGTGTCGTCCGTCATGCCTCGTTCCTGGCTCATTTCTCGTCCTCCTCCGCGGCCAGCGCGTTGAGCGCGATCACCGAGTGCGCGTACGCGCCGCCCGCTCGCATCTCGGCCGCGACCCAGATCGCCTCCATGATCTCCTGCTCGCTCGCGCCTCGGCGCTGCGCGAGCCGAGCGTGACCCCGGATGCAGTAAGGGCACTGGGTGACGTGCGCGACGGCGACCGCGATCAGCTGCTTGGTCTTCTCGGGCAGCGCACCGTCGGCGAACACCTGGCGACTGAACGCCTGAAAGGCATCGTGGGTCTCGGGCGCCGCCTCCTTGCGCCGTCCTGTGAGCTCTCTGGTTGCGGTCGGGTACACGCTGTCCGGCACTTGGTCCTCCTCGTGGGTAGGTAATCGCAGTCGAGCTACCACGTCCGCGCGGGCGGATGCTCCACGGAAATCGCGTGCAGTTCGGCAAGCCCCGGGTCGTCGTTTCTGCCCACTGCGATCAGCTCATCGACGAAGCGCAGCGCCGCACGGTGCAGTTCGTCGTCGAGCATGTGACCCTGGTAGTCCAGCTCGCGCCGGCCGAATGTGATCGCCGCGCGACGCCCCGCGTGCTCCGGTCGGTGACGGTAGCTCTGCAGCCATCCCCGAAGCCGGCCGTGCTGGTGCGGTGGACCAACCGGCTGCGCGGGCAGAGCGCCACCGGCCCTCGTTTGCCGAGCCCACTCGCGACACATCTGCGCGCGCTGGCCCTCCACCGATATCGTGCTTCGCGTGCCGACCACCTTCGCCGCGTACGCATACAGATCCTGGCGCCAGCGGTCGTCCACCCGGTCGTTGTACGCGCGCAGGAACGCGCCGATCACCGGGCAGACCGACTGTGGGCGGTCGCTGAACGGCTCGTCCGCGAGCATCGAGGCCAGCTCCATCACGCACACGCCGTCTTCAAGTGAGGAATGCCGGCCGCGGGCGAGCTTGACCGTCTGATAGCTCGCGGGCGGATTCCTCGCGCCAAGGTTTCGCATCTCGCTGACCTCCTCTTCGATCAGTATCGGTACGACCAGGTCGGTGCACGAACACACGATGAGGTGCGCTCTCGCGAGGCGCCATCCCACGAGTTGCCGATCCGAACCATGGCTGGGCTCATTCGGTTGTGGGAGGGCGGGCGCTCGGGGGCCGGCTTAGACTCGACGCGGATGCTGCCGGTAGAAGGAGGCCGCGATCAGGGTCGCCGCGATCCAGCTTGAGTCTGCCGTCGGCGATGTCGTCGAGAACCTGCGCCGCTGCCGGGCGCTGGGTGACGAGGCCGGAGCGGCTGGAGCGGAGTGGATCATCCTGCCGGAGTTCTTCACGACCGGCATGGGCTTCGTGGACGCGATCGCCGGCGCGGCGCTGCCGCCTGACGGTGCTGGCACGCAGCTGTTGCAGGAGCTTGCCGCGCACCACGGCGCTGTCGTCGGCGGGTCGTTCATCTGCCGCGACGAGGACGGCAACAACCGCAACGCATGGTTTCTGATCGCCCCGGACGGTCGGGTGCTCGGCCGCCACGACAAGGACATCCCGACGATGTGGGAGAACTGTTACTACGTCGGCGGCAACGACGACGGCGTGATCGACGCTGACGGCGTTCCGGTCGGCGCCGCCGTGTGTTGGGAGTTCATGCGCACCCAGACGGCCCGACGGCTGCGCGGCCGGGTCGATCTGATCGTGGGTGGCTCGGCGTGGTGGTCGATCCCGCCCTGGCCGCCCGCGGCCTTGACCAGCCGCCTCGAGGCGGCCAACGCTCGCACCGCGTCGTCGATCGCCCCGGCGATGGCACGGGCCGTGGGCGCGCCGGTCGCCCACGCCGCTCACTGCGGCCCGGTCCGGTGCGCGATGCCGCTCATGCCGGGCGTCACCTACCGCGGTCACTATCAGGGGGGCGCGTGCATCATCGACGCTCGCGGCGGCGTGCTCGCCTGGCGGGACGCGAGCGCCGGCCCTGGGGTCGTGATCGCCGACGTGCAGCCGGGGCGTGTCAGCCCGACGCTCGACGTCGATGCCGGCTTCTGGCTTCACCCACGCGGGATCGTGCCCGCCGCGATCTGGGCCTGCCAGAACGCCCACGGCCGACGTTGGTACCGCCGCCACGCCACGAGCCGTCAGCCCGAACGGCATTCGCTTGCGGAGCTGGCGCCGGCTCCCGCGACCCAGGTGGCTCCGCACGAATCGCCGGCGGCGGTCGATGAACCTGCTTGACCGCCTCGGCCTGGAGCTGCCGATCGCCCAGGCCGGGCTCGGTGGCGGACTGGCGACGGCGGAGCTTGCAGGCGCGGTCTCGCAGGCGGGTGGGCTCGGCACGGTCGGAATGCTGGCGCCTGAACGCTTGGCGTCCGAGCTCCGCCGTGCCCGCGCCATCGCGCCGGGGCGTCCGATCGCCGCGAACCTGTTGCTGCCGTTCCTGCGCCGCGCCCACGT
Source organism: Solirubrobacteraceae bacterium (assembly GCA_039922645.1). GTDB lineage: Bacteria > Actinomycetota > Thermoleophilia > Solirubrobacterales > Solirubrobacteraceae > Palsa-465. The sequence goes on from JBDTEE010000214.1 coordinate 7,725, forward strand.
CGAGGCGGTGATCTCGGCGCAGGCGGCGGTCGCGGTTCTGTTCTACGGCTTTGATCGTCGTGCCGTCGAGCGCCTGCGCAGCGCTGGGGTGGTGGTCCTGCACCGGGTCGGCACTGAGGACCAGGCCCGCCGGGCGCTCGCCGAGGGGGCGGACGGCCTGATCGCGCAGGGAGTTCAAGCGGGCGGTCACCTGCTGGCCGAGCTCGATACCTGGACGTTCCTACCGGTGGCGTGCGAGCTGGCGGACGACAAGCCCGTGCTGGCCGCCGGCGGCATCCACGACGGCGGGGGCGTACGCCGCGCGCTGGCCGCGGGAGCGGCCGGAGTGGTGTGCGGAACCCGCTTCCTCTTGACCGACGAGTGCGCCGCGCACCCGCTCTACAAACAACGGGTGCTGGGCGCCGAGCTTACGATCGACACGCTGCTGTTCGGCTTTGGTTGGTCTGCCCGCCACCGCGTAGTGCCCAACGGCGCCACCGAGCGCTGGTGCGCCACTGCTCCCGCCGGGCCGCGCCCGGTCACGCTACTGAACCGGCTGACCGAGCCGCTGGCCCGGCGGCTACCGCTATGGGTGCTCACCGTGGCGCCGCGCGTGCAGCGCGCAGGTGTCCCGCTCTACTCGCCCGGCCCCGCGCTTGCCGGCATGCCCGATCGCGTGGTGGATGTGACGCCGCTGTATGCCGGGAGGTGCGTCGAGGAGATCCACACGATCGTGCCCGCCGCCCAGGCGGTCGCCTCGCTTGCGCGCGGCGCTCGCGCATGACCCGTCCCGCGGGCGTTCCGGATGGCGAGCCGTCGCCGCGTGGTCAGGCGGTGACGCCCGCGGCGAGGCTCGCACGCCCGGCGCCGCGAGGGTTCTTGCCCTCGCCGCTTACTTGTTGAGGGCGCGGTCGACCAGAGCCTCGGCGTGGGCCGGGATCTCCTCGGAGATCCCGAAGCGGCGGGCCACGAAGGCGGGCTCCTGATAGCTGACCCTCGTCTTCCCATCCTGCTCCCAGATCAGCACTCGAAGCGGCAGGTCCAGCGCGGCCAGCGGCTGGGCGAGCATCGCTGGGGTGCCGACCCGCGGGTTGCCGAACACGAGCACGGTCGCCTGCTGCATGTCCAGGCCCTGGCCTCGGGCGCCCGCACGGTGATCGATGCGGGCGAACACGGTCAGCCCGCGGTCGATGATCTCCTGCTCGATGCGCTCGAGTATCTCCGCGAACGGATAAGGGCTTTCTCGGGTGTTCACTCCGTCGGCCACGCACAGATGATCGCCGATCCCGCAATTCGAGCGGATCCGCGTTGCGGGACGCGCGACCAACGTCTGCCCG
>JBDTEE010000215.1:0-5411 GCA_039922645.1 Solirubrobacteraceae bacterium
TGATGAGGTTGGCGGTCAACATCACGCTGAGCGACGAGGAGCGGTTGGTGCTCGAGCGGCGGGCAGTGAAGCTGACGCTTTCGTATCGCGATGTGCAGCGCGCGAAGGTCGTCCTGTATGCGGCGGAGGGCCTGTCGAACGTGGAGATCGCTGGTCGTCTTGAGATGTGCTCGAAGGTTGTCGGGCAGTGGCGACGAAGATTTTGCGAGCACCGTCTTGACGGCTTGCACGATCAACCGCGGTCGGGTCGCCCGCGGCGTTTTCCCCCCGCACGAGGTCGCGCAGGTCAAGGCGATCGCGTGCGAGCTGCCCAAAACGCACGGGTTGCCGCTGTCGCGGTTCAGCCGCTCTGAGCTGCATCGCTTCGTTCTCGAGCAGGCAATCAGCGATGCGTCAGCGTCAACGATCGGCCGGTGGCTGACCCAAGACGCGATCAAGCCATGGCAGACCCGCTCGTGGATCTTCCCGCGCGACCCGAACTTCCTGCAGCGGGCTGGCGCGATCCTCGATCTCTACGAGGGCCGCTGGGACGGGAAGCTGCTCGAGCCGGGCGATTGCGTGATCAGCGCTGACGCAAAGCCGTCAATCCAGGCGCGCGCGAGGATCCACCCGGCCGACCCGCCGGCCCCGGGTCGCGGGCAACGCGTCGAGCACGAGTACAAGCGCGGAGGCGCGGTCTGCTACTTCGACGCGTGAGACGTCCGCCGTGGCGGGATCATCGGCCAAAGCGAACCGAAGGGCGGGATCGCGCCGTTTGACCGGCTCGTGCACCAGGTCATGACCCGCGAGCCGTATGCGTCCGCGCGCAGGGTGTTCTGGGTCGTGGACAACGGCTCTGACCACCGCGGCAAGAAGAGCATCAAACGACTTCAGGGCCGCTGGTCAAACCTGATCCTGGTCCACACCCCTGTGCATGCCAGCTGGCTCAATCAGGTCGAGATCGTGCGTCACGCACGCTGAAGGAGGAGCCGTGTAGAAGATTCCTCATATAGGCGGTGCTGTGTGAGAGATGAAGGATTGTTGGCCCTTCGGCGTCAGCCCTGCGGGGGTGGGCGTCAAACCGCCCTGGTGCTGCGTTAGCTGAGGACTGTCGTGGTGAGCGTCCAGGGAAACGGCGCGGCGTTGATCGCGTCAGGTGGGGTCCAGGAAGACGTTCCAGAAGCGCCCGGTCGAATGATCTGGGCGTGCGTTGTTGAGGCGTCGAAACACTGTAGATGGCATCGAAACCGGGGGGCCTGATCTCTCCCTCGGGATGAGTCTGGCGGCTGCCCGTGTTGCTGGCCAGGTGGTGCCCGGCGTGAAGGCGGCGTGATCCTGGGCTGCGGCTCTTGCACGGAACGTGAGAAGGCGAGCGTCGAAAGTGGCGTCCGGGGTCGTAGGCCCCCAAGGTCGCGAGAGGGAGAGTGCCAACGGCGGAAACCGGAGGCATTGAGTACCGGTCGCGGCGCTCGCTGGCGGACCGGCCCGTAGTAGTTGAGAAGCCGCTGCTCGCTGGGGTGGTGGTGGAGCGAAGGGGCCGGCTCACCAGGAGTGTCCATGTCGTTCAACCAGGGTGCAAGCCTTGGGAGGAAGCGAAGATGAACAAGCCAAAGCCCAAGCAGGACAAGCCGTTTGATATTCCCAAGCTGTTGGTGTGGGAGGCGTATCGGCGGGTCGCGGCGAATAAGGGAGCCCCCGGCGTGGATGGGCAGGCCCTGGACGAGTTCGAAGCCGATCTTGAGGGCAACCTTTTCAAGATCTGGAATCGAATGAGCTCGGGGACCTGGTTTGCTTCGCCGGTCAGGGCGGTTGAGATCCCCAAGCCGCACGGCGATGGGGTCCGAGTGCTCGGCGTGCCCACGATCGCGGACAGAATCGCTCAAACGGCCGCAGCCAGGTTTCTGGAGCCGTTGGTGGAACCTCGGTTTCACCCGGATTCCTATGGCTACCGGCCGAGAAAAGCGGCGCTGGACGCGGTCGAGACATGTCGGCGGCGGTGCTGGGAGTACGACTGGGTGATCGATCTGGACGTCCAGAAGTTCTTCGACACCGTTCCCTGGGACCTCATCGTCCGGGCGGTCGAGACGGTGACCGACTGCCGCTGGGTGCTGCTCTACGTGCGGAGATGGTTGGCCGCGCCGGTGCAGTTGCCCGACGGCACCCTTATTGAGCGCACAAGGGGAACTGCGCAAGGTTCGGCGATCTCGCCGTGCCTGGCGAACCTGTTCATGCACTACGCGTTCGACACCTGGGTGGCCCGGGAGTTCCCGGACTGTCCGTTCGAGCGCTACGCCGACGATGGAGTGGTGCACTGCACCACCCGTCGCCAAGCGGAAGAGGTGCTGGACAGGATCACCGTGCGGATGGAGGAGGTGGGCCTGCGGCTCAACGCCGACAAGACGAAGATCGTCTATTGCAAGGACAGCAATCGTCGGGGCGAGCACGAGCACATCTCTTTCACGTTCCTGGGGTTCGCCTTCCGGCCACGGGAGGCGATCAGCGGCAAGACCGGACGTGGTTTCACGTCGTTCTTGCCCGCGGTCAGCCCCGAGGCGCTCAACGCCAAGAGCGAACGGCTCCGCGCCATGCGGATCCACGCTCGCACGGACCTGTCGTTAGACGATCTGGCGGGATGGCTGAACCCCATAATCGCCGGATGGATGAACTATTACGGCCGGTATTACCGGTCGGCGCTTTATCCCTTCCTGCGGCGCGTCAATTTCTACTTGAGGCGCTGGGCCGGGAAGAAGTACAGGCGGCTGCGGATCTACACGCGGTTCAAACGATGGTGGGCCGGGCTGCTCGGTCGAGCGCCCGGCCTGTTCGCGCAATGGCGGTGGATCCGCGCGTACTGATCAGCTGGTGAGAAGAGCCGGGTGACGGGAGACTGTCACGCCCGGATCTGTGGGAGCCGGGGGCTGAGACGCTCCCGGCCACCCGACTACCACTCGATCATCCAGCGCAAGGTCCTGGACCCCAACGACTTCCAGGACACCGCCGCTCTCGCCAAGGCGCTGGACGACTTCGCGGATCGCTACAACCAGATCGCCGAGCCGTTCGTGTGGAACTTCACCCGCGCCAAGCTCGCCGCGCTGCTCAAGCGACTCAAACACGCCCCCGACGACTCGAACACGCCCCCGACGAGTCATCAGTCCCGCTCGCCGCCTGACCGCGACGGTACTTACGGCGGGGAGCACTAAGCTTGCCGTCGTGAGCCGTGTCCGTTTGGGCTAGGCGGCAGTCAGACGCCGGCGAGCCAGACTGCCGCAATCACGAATGACCGGCCACGAGATCGGACGTCGGCACGCCGACCTCGCTGCCCCCTTAGATCAGGTCATCCTCGAAGCGGCAGCCAGGCGCTCGTCGCCCCTGAGGCGAAAACCAGCTGTGGCCCAGGCGCACCGTTTTGCGGCCCAATCCGTAATCTGATCGGCGTGCGGACCGAGAACCCCGAAGGTCAACACGACGAGGGTCGCATTGCGCGGATGCTCACCAACGGCGCTGAGCTTGCTGGAGCTCTCACTGGCGCTGCGGTGGGCCTCATCGGTGGTCCGGAGGGGGCTATGGCGGGTGCGACGGCTGGCTTCATCGCAACGTAAGGGCTCCAGCAGCTCGGCGCGGAGATCATCGACCGAGTCGGTGACGCCGAGGCGTTGAGGGTGGGCGCCGCCGCGGCGGTGATTGCCGAGGACGTCCAGCAGGAACAGTGCCGCGAAAAGAAGCCGCGGGACGACGGTTTCTTTGACCAACGCGGGTTGCGACGGCCAGCTTCAGAGGATCTACTCGAAGGGGTGCTTCGCCAAGCTGGCGCCACCTACGAGGAGGGCAAGGTGCCGCTGCTCGCCCACTTGTACGCAGGGGTGGCATACTCCGACATCTCTGCTCCCGACGCCCAGTACTTGTTGCGGTTGGGCGATCGCCTCACATACCGCCAGCTCGTCGCGGTTGCGACACTCGCCGACGAAGAGAACTCCCACACCCTCCTTCAAGCCGCGGCGGCCAGAGACGAAGGTCAGACGCGGCCAACGCCCGGCGTCAGCTTGGAACTCGATGATCTCGCCGACCGAGGCGTCATTGGCGTTCAAGTATCTGGAAGCGATCAGATTGCGCGACCTAATGAGCTTTACGGCAGCGCCGGACCAGCGAGCGCGCATGGGTTTGGAGCTCTTAGGCTGACTCTTGTCGGACGGCGGCTTCACGATCTCATGCAGCTCGCCACCATTGACCGCGCCGAAAAGGACTTCTGGTTGAGCGAGCTCGCGGCGCCACGGTAGCGAACGTCATTCGTCGCCACGACCGATCAAGCCCAGGGCGCCGCAGCGACAAGGCAGCAGCGATTTGCGAGGTCCGCTGATCGCGCTAACTCGGAGGCTCAGGAGTAATCGCGATCGTGAGCTCACCGCCGGTGTCGTCGGTCAGATGCATGTGCCAGTTGGGATCGCCGGCACCTTCGGAGAGACCTTGCGCCCACACCTGCAAGCCGTCGAGAAGATCCCGGGCCTCACCCTGGGTGAGGACCACGGTGGCGTGCATGAGCGCGCGGCCCGGCGGTCCGTCCGTGAGGCCATCGTCCATTTTCGGCATGACCTCAGTCTGTCAAGGGTTTGCAGTGGTCGCTCGGACTTCCGCTTCGTCCTGACCGCAGTAGAAGCAGCACCACATCGTCGCCGGTTCGGCGATGAACCGGAAGCGATGCGGCTACCGCCTCCGCGTCAGTAGGCCGTGTGCATCACCTCGGCGACCTCCGCGAGCGTGTGTTGCGCGATGGCGCGCGCGGTGTCGCTGCCATTGCGTAGGACCGTTCGCAGATAGGCGCGATCGTCCAGGAGATCGGCCCGGCGCCGGCGGATTGGCCCAAGCCGTTCATTGACTGCCTCAGTCGCGCGACGTTTGAGCTCCGCGGCTCCGTGGCCTCCGATCTCCTCGGCGACGGCGGCGGGGTCGGCACCTTCGCACAGGGCGGTGAGCAGGACGAGGTTTGAGACCTCGGGCCGGCTTTCCGGCTCGTAGGTGATGTGCGGGTCGGAGTCTGTCTTGGCTCCGCGCAGCAGGCGCGCAGTGTCATCTGCGCTGGCGGCGAGCGCGATCGAGTTGTGGCGGCTCTTGCTCATCTTGCGTCCGTCGGTGCCGAGCAGCACCGGCGCGTCGCTGAGGAGCGCCTCGGGTTCCGGGAACACGGGCCGGTCGGGCGCGTAGCGGCGGTTGAACCGGCGTGCGATGGTGCGGGTTTGCTCGACGTGGGGGACCTGGTCCGCCCCGACCGGCACAAGGGTCGCCCGGCAGAAAAGGATGTCGGCTGCCTGGTGGACCGGGTAGGTGAGCATGAGCCCGTTCAGCGCCGTCATGCCGGCCGTCGCGGCCTCTTCCTTGACCGTCGGATTGCGGAGCAGTTCGGGCAGGGCGACAAGGCTGAGGAACGGAAGCAGCAGCTG
>JBDTEE010000216.1:0-3596 GCA_039922645.1 Solirubrobacteraceae bacterium
TTTCCCCCGACCACGGCCAAGACCCGGCTCGTGCAGGTGCACTGGAACGTGGGCAAGTTCGGCGACCTGCACCCGTTCGCGGAGCTGGAGCCCGTGCACGTGGGCGGCGTCACCGTGAAGCTCGCCACCCTCCACAACGAGGAGGACCTGGCCCGCAAGGACATCCGCGAGGGCGAGGACGTGATCGTCCTGCGGGCCGGGGACGTGATCCCTCAGGTCCTCTCGCCTGCGCCGCACGTGGCCGAGCACGATGATCGCCCACCGCCGCCCCAGCCGCCGCAGCGCTGCCCGGTGTGCGACACCCCGACGGTCAAACCCGAAGGGTCGGTATTCACCCGTTGCCCCAACCGGGACTGCCCGGGTCGGCGCTGGCAGCTCCTCACCCATTTTGAGCAGGCCATGGACATCGACGGCCTGGGCGAGAAGCAGGTCAGCCTGTTCATGGACCTCGGCTGGGTGCACACGGCGGCTGACTTCTACCGCCTGGGGGCAGACCAGATCGCCGCCCAGACCGGGTTCGGCCCGGTGTCGGCCGAAAAGCTGGTCGCCGCGATTGAGGCCTCCAAGAGCCAGCCCTTCGGTCGCGTGCTGTCAGCCCTCGGCATCGAGGAGGTGGGCGGCGTCACCGGCCGCAACCTGGCGGCCCAGTTCCGCGCCATCGATGCGCTCCTGGCCGCCGACACCAACGCCATCGAGGCCACTCCCGGCGTGGGGCCGAAGATGGCCCACACCATCCACGAGCAGTTGCATGACCCGATCATGGAGCGCCTGATCGCCGATCTGCGTGAGCAGGGGCTGACGCTCGAGCAGGAAGGACCGCCGCCGGGGGAAGGGGCGCTGGCTGGCAAGACCCTCGTCCTCACCGGCACGTTGCCCGAGCTCACCCGCGAGCAGGCCACCGAAATGATCCTCGGGGCGGGCGGGCGGGTGACCGGCTCGGTGTCGCGTAAGACCGACTACCTGGTGGCCGGGGACAGTCCGGGGAGCAAGCTCGCCCAGGCGCAGCGGCTCGGCGTCCCGGTGCTCGGCGAGGACGGCCTAAAGGACCTGCTTCGGACCTAGCCGTCGTAGCGGGCCACGGCGACAACCATCCGGTTCTGAATCGGATGGGCGTAGTCCGGATTGATCTTGTTCATCAGGAAGGCGAAGGCCAGGGTGTGGCCGTCGCGGGCGTGGCAGTAGCCGGCCAGGTTCGAAGCGTCGGTCAATGTGCCCGTCTTGCCCCGGCAGCGGCCCCGGGCAAAGGTCCGGCGCAGCTCATGCTTCAGTGTTCCCGTTCGCCCGGCGACGGCCAGCGAACCCACGAACTCTGGGTTGTTGGCCTGCTGGCGCAGGAGCGAGACGACATCGAAGGGCGAGGTGCGGTCATACCGAGACAGCCCAGATCCATCGTTGAACCGCGGGTGGAGCCCGAACTTCTCGGCGATCGTGGACCTCACCACACCAGCCCCGGCAGCGGTGGTCCCGGCGTCGCCGAATTTAGCCCCGAGGTCCTTGATGAGCGTTTCGGCGAAGAAGTTGTCCGACGGAGTATTGGTGAGCGAGACCAGCTTGGCCATCCGCGGCGAGAGCACCGCGGCCAGGGGCGCGGCGCCGGAGGGCGTGTCGCCGGCACGGGTGCGGGTCGTGTCGGGCACGTGGACCCCAGCCGCCTTGAGGGCCGCCACAAGCTGCTGGCCGGCCTCAACGGCCGGGTGCTTGTAGTACACGTAGCCGTAGGCGTCGGCCCAGCCACGGTTGAAGGCCAGCGCGCTCAGTTCCCCTTCGACGTCGATTGAGGGTCCGTATCCGGTGGCCGGCGTGCCGCGCAGCGAGTCGAGCATCGACTCATCGGCCACCACGCTGCCTTGGAAGGCATCCATACCGGTTGCCTTGACCAGATTCGCGACCAGCTGCTGGACCGTGGCGCCCACCCCGTATTCGGTCCGCACAAAGCCCGCCGAGCCGAATGTCGGGTCCCCGCCACCGCGCAGATAAAGAGTGCCCACGAAGGTGCTGCCCTGAAGTCCGCCGGTGGCCAGCACCTGCGTACTCAGCGTGGCGACCGGGCCGAAGCGCAGCAGGGCGGTTGAGGTGGTGTAGAGCTTCTCCACCGACGCGGGCAGCCGACCGACGCGCGATCGGTTGGCGTACAGGGTCGCGCCGGTGCTCAGGTCCTCGACGTAGCCGCCGCTGGCTCGGCCGGCCTGGCTCATACCCAGGGCGAGCGCACCGTCCAGAGAACGGCTAGCGGCCGCCGCGGCATGCCTGGCAGCCACGGCCGGGTCCGACGCTAAACCGAGCAGAATCGCTGAGGCTGCCAGCAGCAGCGCGAGCCGTCGCATCGCCGAGTTGTAACCACTCGGGAGGGCGAAAGCTTCGGTCTCCGGCAAGAGTCTTAGAATCCGGCGGGTATGGGCAAGGTCGTAAAGCTGGACACTTCCAGCACTGACCGGAGAGCCGCCGCCAAGGCCGCGGCGGCCCGACGTCAGAAGCGCTCCAAGACTGCACTCGTCCTCGGAGGGGGCGGCTTCACGGGTGGCGTCTATGAGATGGGTGCCCTACGGGCGCTCGATCTCCTCTCGGTCAACCGGACCGTGAACGAGTTCGACGTCTACGTGGGGACCAGTGCGGGGGCGTTCGTGGCCGCCTCGGTGGCGAACGGAGTGACGCCGGAGGAGATGATGCGGGTCATCGTCCAGCAGGTGCCGACTCCGTTCCCGGATGCCCAGGTAAGTTCCCTGCTGAGGCCCAACTACCGGGAGTTTCTCAGCCGGGGGGCGACCTTCCCTTTGCGACTTGTCCACCTTCTACGCCGGCTGGCCGGGGATCTGGGCCAGATCTCGGCCGTGGACATCGCCCTCGTCCTAGCCGAGGTCCTGCCCTCCGGCCTCTACTCGGGCGAGGGGATAGAGGACTACGTCCGCCGGATCCTGGCTGATCCCGATCGGACCGACGACTTCCGCGAGCTGGGCCCCGAGCTCTATCTCCCCGCCACTGATCTCGACACCTGCGAGCGCATCGTGCTCGGCTCGCCGGAGTGGGACGACATCCCTATTTCCAAAGCCGTGAGCGCCTCCGGTGCCTTGCCGATGATCTACAAGCCGGTCAAGGTGCGCGACCGCGAGCTGGTGGACGGAGGGATCGTCTCGACCACCAACCTGGACATCGCCGTGGAGGCGGGCGCCAAGTTCATCATCGTCGTCAACCCCCTAGTGCCCTACGTCAACGACTTCGAGAAACGGATCCCCAGCCTCAGCGGATCCCGAGTCCGCCGGGTGTCCGACATGGGCATGCCTCAGATCGGCTACCAGGTGTTCAAGCTGCTCGCCCACCAGCGCCTGCACGAGGTGGCCAAGCACTGGGAGGACCGCTACCCGGGCGTGGACATCGTGCTGATCGAGCCCGAGCCGACCGACGAGCTGATGTTCCAGACTTCGATGATGAACTTCGCCTCGCGCGTGGAGATCGCGCGTCACGGCTTCGAGTCGGTGACCAAGCACCTCGCTGAGGAGTACGCACGCTACTCAGCCGTCGCCGAGCGGCACGGCATCGACATCTCCGGAACGCGTGTGCGCAAGGTCGTCGAGCACTTCGACGCCGAGCCCGAGCAGGTC
>JBDTEE010000217.1:0-7056 GCA_039922645.1 Solirubrobacteraceae bacterium
ACGATCGTGTAGTCCTCGGAGGCGAACTTCTTGGCCTCGACGTGGACCTTGGTAACCAGCGGGCAGGTTGCATCGATCGTCTTCAGGTTGCGCTGCGCGGCTTGTGCGTGAACGCTGGGGGCCACCCCGTGAGCCGAGAAAACGACGGTCGCGCCCTCGGGGACATCGGCCTCGGACTCCACGAACACGGCCCCGCGGGCCCGCAGCTGTTCGACCACGTGCTTGTTGTGGACGATCTCCTTACGGACGTAGACCGGGGCGCCATAGAGCTCGAGCGCGCGCTCGACCGTCTGTACGGCTCGGTCGACGCCCGCGCAGTAGCCCCGCGGGGCGGCCAGGAGGAGCTTCTCGGGAACGGACTCGGCGATGGCCATCGACCACCAGTCTAGGGCGGGTCAGTCGTTGGCCGTGACGGCCTCGAGGACCTCGGCGAACTGCTGCCGGGCCGCCTCCCGCCGTGCGGGAATGTATTCGCTGGGCACTCCGTCGGCCGGTGCCTCGTAACCGCGCAGCACCTGGCGGGCCACGGACGCCCGATGGACCTCGTCGGGACCGTCGTAGATCCGTGCGGCGCGCGCGAACCGGTACATGGCCTCGAGCGGCAGGTCGGTTGAATAGCCGAGGCCGCCGTGGGCCTGCAGGGCGCGGTCGACCACATCGTGCAGAACCTTGGCGCCGTAGAACTTGATCAGCGCGATCTCCTTGCGGGCGGCGATCACACCGTCGGTATCCATCTTCCAGGCGGCGTGGAGGGTCATCAGCCGCGCGGCCTGCATCTCTGCCTCGGAGTCGGCGATCCAGTTCTGCACCGTCTGGTGCTTGCCCAGCACCGAACCGTGGGCGTAGCGGTAGAGCGAGCGTTCGCAGAGCATGTCGAAGGCTCGGCGAGCCACCCCCAACCAGCGCATGCAGTGATGGATCCGGCCTGGGTACAGACGCTGCTGGGCAATCAGGAAACCGGCCCCCTCGGCCCCGAGCAGGGCCTCACCCGGCACCCGCACATCGTCGTAGCGAATCTCGGCGTGGTTGCCGTACTGCCCAAAGCTCTCCTGGGGGTGCTCCATCGTGGGCACATCACGGATCACGTTGACCCCCGGCGTGTCGGCGTCGACGATGAACATCGACGCGCGCTGATGGGGTCGCGCTTCGGGATCGGTGACCGCCATGACGATCAGAAAGTCGGCGATCGAGCCATTGGAGGAGAACCACTTGTGGCCGTTGATGACCCAACCGTCGCGGTCCCGAGTGGCTCGGGTGCTGAGCAGCGTGGGATCCGAGCCGGCCGTCTCCGGTTCGGTCATGCTGAAGGCCGACTTGAAGTCGCCGGCCAGCAGCGGGTGCAGGTAGCGGTCCTTCTGCTCAGGAGTGCCCGCGAGGGCGAGGATCTCCGAATTGCCCGAGTCCGGCGCAGCGTTGCCGAACATCAGCGGGGCGATCGGACTGGTGCCCAGGATCTCGTGCATGAGACCCAGCTTGACCTGGCCAAAACCCTGCCCACCGAGGTCGGGATCGAGGTGCGCCGCCCAGAGTTCCTGGTCCCTGACCTGCGCTTGAAGGGGCACGGCCGCGCGCCGCAGCCCCTCCCAGCCGAGCTCCGCCCACAGCGTCTCCAGCGGCCAGACCTGCTCGCGCACGAACTCGCGCATCCACTGGAGCTTGGCTTCGAACTCCGGCTCGGTTGAGAAGTCCCAACTCATCGACTGGCGCTAACCCTACCGTCGGCCAGGTTCGAGCGTGACCTGACCGCGGCCGGGTGGGTAGGCTTGGACTACGTTGTCCGAGCACTAGCGAGGAGAGGGAGACGGTGTCCCAGCAGCACCTAGACCGCCTGACTTCCATTGACGCCTCGTTCCTGCATCAGGAGGGTGACTCCTCCCACATGCACATCGGCGCGGTGCTGCTGTTCGAGGGCCCGGCACCCCCCTTCGAGGACTACCTCGACCACGTCCGCTCGCGGCTGCACCTGGTCCCGCGCTACCGGCAGAAGCTGGCCACCCCTCCATTCGAAACGGGCCGTCCGCTGTGGGTCGACGATCCGAGCTTCACCCTGGAGTACCACGTGCGCCACACCGCGCTGCCGGCCCCCGGCAACGAGGACCAGCTCTTCCTGCTCGCCTCGCGGATTGCCTCCCAGCAACTCGATCGGGCCAAGCCCCTGTGGGAGAACTGGGTCGTCGAGGGGTTGGCCGATGGCCGCTTCGCGCTGATCATGAAGACCCATCACTCACTCGTGGACGGCGTCTCCGGCGTGGATCTGGCCAGTGTGCTGTTCGACCTCGAACGCAAGCCTCAGCCGCCCGCGGAAGAACTCGAGCCATGGCGTCCGCGCTCAGAACCCTCAGGGGCCGAGATGGTCGTGGCCGGCCTACGCGGCATGGTCACCACCTCGGCCGGGATCCTGGCCCGAGCGCTGGCCGCCGCCAGTCGTCCGGCCACCTCGCTGGGCCTCCTGCGGGACGCCGCTGAAGGCGTCGGCGAGATCGTCTGGGCGGGGCTAAATCCGGCCCCCGAGACGCCTCTGAACGTGCCCATCGGCCCCCACCGGCGCTTTGCCGTCGTTCGCCAGCAGCTCTCGGAGTTCAAGGAGGTCAAGGATGCGCTGGGCGGCACGGTCAACGACGTCGTGCTGACCGTCGTCTCCGGGGCGCTGGCTGACTGGTTGCACTCACGCGGGGTCCGCACCGAGGGTCTGGAGATGCGTGCTCTGGTCCCCGTCTCGGTGCGGACTGAGGCCCAGAGGAACACGCTCGGCAATCAACTCACGGTCATGCGCGGTCCGTTGCCCGTCTACATCGACGATCCGGTGGCGCGACTGCGCTTTGTTCGCCAGGCCATGAACGGGCTCAAGGAGTCAAAGCAGGCCGAGGGCGCGGCCACCCTGGCGGCGGTCAACAACCTGGCTCCGCCCACGGTCCTGGCTCAGGCTTCGCGGCTGAACTTCTCCACCCGCCTGTTCAACCTGATCGTGACCAACATCCCCGGTCCGCAGTTGCCGCTCTACGTGCTCGGTCGTCAGCTCGAGGACGTGTTCCCGGTGGCCTTCCTGCCCGAGAACCACGCGCTGGCCATCGCGATCATGTCCTACAACGGCGGGCTCGATTTCGGACTGCTGGGTGACTACGACGCCCTGCCCGACATCGACGTGGTCGCCGCGGGCATCGCCGACTCAGTGGCCGAACTGCTGGCGATCGCCCGCGGGCAAGCTCGTCCGGCCCAGGCCAAGCGGCGCACCACGGAGAAGGCGGGCGCGCGGGCCGGAAAGACCACCAACGGCAACCGCAAATCCAGCAACGGCGAGAAGAGCAGCAACGGCAGCGGCGCGGGCGGACGGCCAGCCCGGATCCTGCCCGAAGCTCAGGGGCGCTCGAGCCACGGGCCGGCGGCTGACATGCGGCGCGCCAAGCGCCAGCGGGGTGGACAGCGCCAGGCCCGCAAGAACTCTGAATCCTGAGGGGGCCCAAGCATGGACAGCGATCTGATCGGACCCGACGAGACCGCCTACCGTCTTGAGCTGACCGCGACGCAGCTGAAGATCGTGCACACAGCGCTCAAGTCGCTCTACGACGACCTCGGCCGCGACCAGCATGACGTCAAGGAGGTCGTGGGATCGGTGCTGGCCAAGCTTCCCGGCGAGCACGAGATTCGGGCCATCGACCTCAGCCGCGAGCTCGGCCGCCACCTTCCGCCCGACCCGGTCGACGTTTAGGCCCGCAACGCTGCACCTGAACGGGAAGGCCCGTTCCAGGCATCCTTTAGAAGGACTAGAGACCGCCGGACGACGAGCCGAACATGCTCGAGATACTGCCGCCCAGGGTGACCGCCCCGACAACCACGACGACGGCGATCACCGCGACCAGAATCCCGTACTCGGCCAGCGTCTGCCCAGCCTGGCCGTCCAACAATTCAACTAGGTAGCGCCGAAAGCTGGCGAGTATGTCTTTCATGCAGCCGGTATCGGCACATGCTCGGCTGCGTCCTAGTCCAGCCGACACATGTACTGCGGCGGCGTCCGATTCGAGCAGACGGATGTATGAGGGCCGCCCGCCGGCCCGGACCTAATCGATCCTGGCAGGGACTCTTAGAAGCCGAGTGCGAACTTCGCGTCTTCGCTCATCCGCTCCGGAGTCCAGGGCGGGGAGAACGTCATCGTCGGCTCAACCTGCTCGACGCCATCGAGCTCGCTTACGAACTCCTCGATCTGCTCAGAGACCTGGGGTCCGATCGGGCACCCAGGGCTGGTCAGCGTGTAGGTCACGCGGACGGTGCCGTCCTGGACCTCGACGTCGTAGATGAGTCCAAGCTCGACGAAATCCAGGCCCAGCTCGGGATCGATCACGTCGCGCAGCACCTCGGTGACTTCGTCAACTGTTGCCATGGGCTGGAGTGTAGGACGCCTGCCGAGTTGTCGGTGTTGCGAACGTGTGCCGAACTGTCGAACATCCCCGCAGCAGTGACGCCAGATCGGCGTGGCATCCGCCCGCAGCTTTTGACTAGGGTTGCGCGATCGTCGACTTCGATGACAAGCCCCCGACCCTGCGCTGCCGTGGCGATGAGGATCGCAACACGCAGGGCGTCCGCCGACCCGCTCTGACGCGAGCGATTCGTGCCCAAGCCGACGTCATCATCGATCTGACCGAGCTGGTCTTTGCCGATGCCTCACTGATGCTCGACATCGCCGTTCTGGCTCGGCGCCTTCGCACCCACGGCCGGGCGGTCCTACTGCGCGGTGCCCAGCCCCAGATCCGCACGTTGATCGAGCTCGTCGGTTTGCATCGCCTGCCGGGCATTCGGCTCGAGGGCCCGGCTCCGGCCGTGGCCTGAGCCCGATCGGTTCGCGCCTGGTCAGCGTCGTAGGTGGCGTCCTCCTCCGGCGACGGGGGATCTTCAGAGCTGCCGGTTAGGTGCTCTGAAGTTGACCCATTAGCCTGTGAGGGACGATGGTTGCCGTCCTACTACTGATCTGCTGGCCGATTGCCGAGCTCTACGTGGCCATCAAGGTGGCCGAGGCGATTAGCGTCCTGCTGACGGTGCTCCTGCTGATGGCCGGATGGCCGGTCGGCGTCTGGCTGGTCCGAGCTGAGGGCCGCGCCGCCTGGCGACGCCTGCGGGCTGCGGCCATCATCACCGGGCGCCCACCAGGTCGCGAGGTGCTCGACGGGACGCTCATCCTGGTCGGTGGCTCGCTGCTGATCGTGCCCGGCTTCATCACCGACGTGATTGGGCTGCTGCTTCTGCTCCCGCCCACCCGCTGGCTGGCCCGCATCGGCCTGGTGAGAAACTTCCAGAGCCGCCTGGTTCTACGCGCGACCCGTTTCGGCGGTCCGCCGCCCCCCCACGACGTCGAGTCAACCGCGACCGACATCAACTCCGCCCGCCTGCCCCGATGAGCACAGCTAAGTCGAGGCCGCTGCGGCTGCTCTGCTTCGGAGACGCCGCCGGCGAGGTCTGGGGTGGAGCGGTGAGCGCTGGAACGGCGGCCCTGGCCTTCGGCACCCCCGACGGGACGGGGTCGGCCATCGGCAGCGGCGAGCTGTCCGTCCGCCACGATGATGATGGCTGGCTGCTGAGCGGCCAAGACTTCGAGCTGCGCTTCAGCCCGGTCGGCGAGGACGGCGCCGCCGAGCCGAGCGCGGCGGGGGATGAGCTCTGCCATGTCGAGGGGCGCCTCAGTGTCGCTGGAAACGAACGAGCCGTGAGCTGCCCGGGCACGGTCAGCGTCGAGCCCGAGACCCGGATCGGTGGGTTGGACTCTGTTCGTGCCCTTTCGGGCTGGTTCGGCGACGATCACGGGCTGACCGTGCGCGCGCTGCGGCCCGCCGGAAGCGACGGCCACGAGCAGGACGCCCTCGCCGCCACCCTGTTCGACCCTGAGGAATGGGTGGCGGTTACCGATCCCCGCCTCTCGACCACCTTCCGGCCCTCGGAGCTTCCGGCCCGGGCCAGCCTCGAGCTGTGGGTTGGCGATGGTGAGGAGCTCTATCCGCGCCGCGCCGCCGCTGAAGCTGCCGGTCAGGCCGCCGAGGCAGGCGGCGATGGCCTGCGCCTGGCCATCACTCCGCTGCACTGTCACTCGGCCGGACACGACGGCACCGGCGTCTACCTAATCGCTCACCTCTAATCACGAAACCGTGATGCGGGTGGAGGCGGTGATCAGCGATTTCGGCGGCGTGCTCACATCCCCCCTGTCCGGGGCCTTCGCCGCCTTCCAGGATGACTCCGGGATCCCGCTGGCCGAGTTGGGCACGGCCATGGTCGCGCTCGGTGTCGCCCGCGGCGCCAACCCGTTGTTCGACCTCGAGACGGGGCGGCTCAGCGAGAACGAGTTCCTCGCCGGCTTGGCTGCCCAGCTCACCCGGCAGCTGGACCGCGCCGTGGACCTGACCGGCTTCGGGGAGCGCTACTTCGCCAACCTGACACCGAACGAGCCGCTGATCGCCTATCTCCGCGAGCTCAGTGAGCGCGGCTACAAGTTGGCCATCTGCACCAACAACGTGCGCGAGTGGGAGGCCCGCTGGCGCGCCATGCTCCCCGTCGAGGAGATCTTCGATGTCGTGGTGGATTCGGCCTTCGTGGGCAGCCGTAAGCCGGAGCCCGAGATCTACGAGCTAACCCTGGAGCGGCTGGGCGTGTCCGCGGAGGCCGCGCTGCTGATCGACGATCTCCAGGCCAACTGCGAGGGCGCCCGCGCATTGGGAATTCGCGCTGTCTGGTTTCAGAGCACCGAGCAGGTCATCGCCGACACCGAGGCCGCCCTGGGCGAGGAACGGTCTTGAGCGAGTCGCGGATGCGCTGGCGACTGGCGGCGATTCTGGCCGTTGCGGGAACGGTCCTGGTCATCATCGCCGTGCTCATCGGGACTAGCTCCGGGAACCCGGCCGGGCTGGCATCGGGACTATCCAGCGCCGACGTCCCGGCCCAGGGCGCCGTGCGGGTGCAGGTCGGCGAGAGCGGCCGGGGACGGCGTATCCCCACGGGCTTTCTGGGACTGTCGATCGAGTTTCAAGCGGTGCGTGCCTACACCGGCTCGGACCCGCGGCACGTCAACCCCGTGCTCTG
>JBDTEE010000218.1:0-16266 GCA_039922645.1 Solirubrobacteraceae bacterium
GAGTTCCCCGGGATGGTCGCGAGCTGGGGTCCGGTGGTCGGTGAGCGGCTGAAGGTCTCCCCGGCCGGAACATGGCTACGACCGGCGAACGTCGGACCCTGAAGACCCGGGGTGTGAGTGTCGGTACCCAGGTTGCGCCCCTGCGGGTCCAAATGGTTGAGCTTCTTCGGGTCCCCGCGCTGGCCGGTCTCACAATCCGCCGCGCCGGTCGTGCTCACCGCCGCCCCATAGCTCTGACTGTGGAGGAATTCGTTGCCGCCAGTGGTCGCCGAGTCACTCCCGCCACCATTGACCGGAGCCGTCGCCCCCTCCTGACCGATGTTGTTGGGCTGACCGCTGTTGGCGTTGTTGATCAGCGCGCGCTGCGCGAACCCGAAGCTCGTCTGCTCAGAGAACGCATCCGACAGATAGGTCCAGAAGTAGTTCCAGTAATCACACACCGTCTGATACGGCCCCAGATAGCGGACCATCGGATTCAGCGTGCTGACCGTATTAGTCAACCCATTGATGGCGATATTCGTCCCCGGCGCCCGCGACAAATTGTTCAACGCGTTCATCACCTGCTGCAAATTCGCGTTCAACGACGGCGTCCGCGCCAACGTCCTGGTCCCCACCTCAATCGCCGGATTGATCACCGGCAACGCCGCACGCAACTCCGCCGTCGCCGGCGCCAAATTCGTCCCCAAATTCGCCAGATCAACCAAAAACGGCTGCTGCACCTTCAACGACTGCGTCGACACCTTCTCCGTCGAGGGAGACAGACGAATCGTGTTCTCAAGATCACTCGGGCTATGCCCAATCGCCGCGAACGTCGTCGCCATATCCGTAAACAGGCGCGCGTTCGTCTGCGCCACCGGCGAGACCGCGCCCATGAACCCCTCAAGCGAGTTCAAGAACCGCGTCAACTGCGTCTTCGGATCAGACAAATACGCCGCCACCGGACGCAGATAGCCCAACAACCGCGGGAGGCTGGCAATCGTGTCATTCAACGCCGAACCCCGCGCCGCCAACGTATCCCCAAACCCAACCAGGTTCTTATCGATCGACCGCCGCGTCGGCGGGTCAAACGCCGTATTCAAATCCTCAAACTGAACCGGCACGCTGGTCTGCGTGATCGGCATCGTCCCACCATCAGCGTAGATCTTCGACGAGGTCCCCTTATGCAGATCGAGGTACTTCAGTCCGAGGAGCGAGCGGGGGCGGATTTCGGCGGTCGAATTCAACGGGACCTGACCCTCCCCCTGATTCAGCTGCAGCGTGAGCTGAGCGGCGACCTGACCGCTGGGCAACGTGATCGGCTTCAGCGCCGAGATCAGTCCGATGCGGAATCCGCCCTCGCGAACCTCGTTGCCGATGACCAGGTCAGACCCGCTGGCCATGTTCACCTTGAGCTCCCGGGTGGGCACGAAGGGCAGACCCTGGTTCGCGCTATAGGCCAGAAACACCGCCACCAGCGCAACCAGCACGGTCATCGCCCCGACGAGAACAGGATTGGCCAACGCGGAGGGCTGGCGGCTGCGGGTGGCGGAAGCCATCAGGGAGCGAGCAGGTAGTTGAGGAGGGTCTGTGCCTGGCTGGTGGACGGCGCCGAGCTACCGGAGCCCGAGCTGGCCGTCGAGGACTTCGTCCGGTGGACCATTCCGGTGCCGCTGACGATCTGACCGATGGTCCCCTGGGGAGCGCTGCCCGACGTGGTGGAGCTCGAGCCGATGCCGGTCGGGCTGCTCGTCGTGGCGGCCAACGTCGTGCTGCTGCTCGAAGGGGACGAGGTCGAGCCGGCGGCCGGCTGGGCGGACTTGTTGTTGGCCATGACCATCGAGGCGGTCAGGCGGCTGGCGCTGGTGGCCACACCCTTCTGCCCGGGAGGCGCTCCGCCCGGATCGGGGATCGGCGCGCCGGGATTGCTCGGGTCAGGCGTGGACACGCCGGGCTGGTTGGGGCCAAGCCAGGCGTAGCAGTTGCGCTGGGAGGCGCCGTACTGCTTCAGGTAGAGAGCCAACGACGCGGGCGACTGGTACGGCGAGCACTGCTTGCTGTAGAAGCCGTCCACGGCCAGCACATGTCCGTAGGGGCCGTAGGTGTTGATGGCCAGAGCGGTGTTGAACACGTAGCCGAGCAGCGCCTGGAGGCCACTGAAGCCCTTGCCGCCGGGGCTGCGCGGGTCGGGCTCGACGGCGCGGCTCTGGGTGTCCAGGTCGTGTAGGACGATGCTCAGGTTTCCAGCCAGCTCCGGCGTCGGCTTGGCGAACTGGTTCAGCGCGGTGATCGTCGGCCGGGCGTTGATGACCGCCTTGCGGCCAGTGATCGAAGCCTGGCCGAGGGACTTGAGCGCCGGCCTCGAGGAGCGGGAGAACGCCGGCAGGTCGGTGAAGAAGCGGTCGAGCTGGCCAGCGGAGGCGTTTAGGTTCTGGAGCACCGGCGTGGTGGTGGTCACCGTCCGACCCAGCTTGGCCATCGCCGGGCGCAACTGCTCGAGCGTGGCGGGCAGGTTGGCGAAGGTGGCCTGGAGGTTTGTCGACTGCGTGGCCGTCGCGCCGGCGGTCCGGTTGGCCTCGTCGATGAAGCGCTTCACGTTGGCGCTGTTGTTGGCCAGCGCGGTGATGACCGAGTTGGAGTCCCGGGTCAGGTTCTGAAGGGTGGTCGAGTCGTTGCCCAGCAGGTTGAGCAGGTTGTCGGTCTGGGTGAGGGCCGGCACCGCCCGCTGAAGAGCGGACTGGAGATCGCCAGAGCGGGCCGCGGCCGCGGCGCCGAGCTCGTTGATGATCAGCGACAGGCGCTCGCGGTACGGGAGACGCAAAACGTTCTGGACCAGATCGGCGGGGATAGTCGACTGCGTGTGGGTGACCGGGATCGTGCTCCCGGGCTTGAGCACCGGACCGGAGCTGCCGGGGTTGCAGTCGACGAAGTACTCGCCGATCAGCGACTGCGGGCGCGACTGGCAGGTGGCGTCCTGGTGGAACTGACCAAAGCCACCCTGGTTGATGGTGACCGTGACCACCGCATGGAGGTCCTTCTGGTTCAGAGTGATGGCCGAGATCGTCCCGGCGGGGACACCGGCCACCTTGATGTCCGCGCCGGTGACCAGACCGAACGCGTTGTCGAATTCGATCCTGTAGGTGCCGTTGGCGCTCTGGTTCGAAGCCCCGGTGGAGACGACGATGAACACCGTGGCGGCGAGCAGGATGGCGGCGCTGAGGAGGATGCGCTTCATTTGCCCGTCGGAACCTGGCTCGGCGTACACGGATAACCGCTCTCGGGGTACCAGACCGCCCCGCGCTCCATCGAGCCTGGGCAGCGATCGCCCTGGCCGGTGGTGAGGATGCCGTCGTGGCCGGTGGTGCCGAAGGCGAGGACCTGACGGAGCGCGTAATCGGCCGGGTTGAACAGCAGGCCCCCGCCGTCGAGAATGTTGAGCGCGCCGTTGGAGACCGAGCCAATTCCCACGATCGGCGCGACCCGACTGTAGCCGCCGGTGGCGTCGTCGCCGCCGGGGTGGGTGAAGCCCTCGAACCACCCGGTCAGGTCGACCGCGTATGGGCGAGCCACCGCCAGCTCCGGCGTGGATTTGTTCAGAGCGTCGATGGACGCGGGGAAGGCGCCTGGGCGGATCTGGCCGTTGGCGTTGATGTTGTGCACCGTTGCCGCGGCCAGCGGGACGCCGAGCCGCGTAAGGTCGATGAGGTCATTGCCGGGCCCCGGGCGGCTGATGATGTTGGCCAGGTCGCGCACGGTAGGGACCGAGTCGACGGCCAGTGGGCGCAACTGCACGAGCAGCTTCTGGAGCTTGGGGGCGACCGGCTTGGAGACGTTGACCAGCGGAGTCAAATCGTCAAGGGCGCTGCGGAGGTTCACAAACGTCGTGTTGGCCAGGCGCATGAAGCCGGGCAGGTCCCGCAGCGACTCGCCCAGGGGGACGCGCTCGGCGGCCAGGGCACCGGTGGTGGTTGACAGATGCTGGATCAGACCGCTGAGGTCGCTGGAGCGCTGAGCCAGCGTGGTGACCAGATTGCCCGTGTTGACCACGAACTTGGTGAACTTGCCCGTGTCATGACTGATCTCGTTGAAGAGGACGCTGCTGGAGGCGATGGCTGGGTTCAGGTACGGGAACGCCTTCTGGGCCACCGCCCCGGCGTTCTTGTACTGCGAGGCCGAGCCGATGAACACGTCCTGCAGCCCCTTACGCGTCGGGCCGTTGAGCGTGTTGAAGAGCTGATCGAGATCCACCTCACTGGTCGTGTTGCTCGCGGAGATGGTCCCACCGCTGGGGATCTTGGCCTCGTTCGGCGATCCCATCTGCAGGTCCACGTAGCGGTTGGCGATACCCGACAGCGAAGCCTCGCGGATGGTGGCCGAGGTGCCCTGGCGCAGGGGGCTGTAGGCCCCGTTGTTGATGCTCAGGGTCAGCACGGCCTGCCCCTGGGGGGTGAGACCGATCTTGGAAACGGTGCCGATGCTGTTGCCCGACACCTCAACCAGGTCGCCCTGGACGATCTGGCTGGCGTTCTGGAAGACCGCATGCACCTGGTAGCTGCTCCCGCCCGTGAACAGGATCAGGACCACGGCGACAAGGGCGACCGCGAGCGCCGCGATGGCGGCGACTCGGCCGATCAGACTTGAGTTCCGCACCGTGGCGTCCTACCCAATGAGATCTCCTCCGGCTCCGGACCGATGATCCGGGCGACTCTGGGGGGCGAAGCTAGCAGTGGACTTATTTCCCTGTCAATTGGGAACCAGCGCGCCCAGATCGGCCGTGCCCCTCGCCGGTGCGGCTTGGTTTGCTCTCGTTGAGTCGGTAGCTTCCCTTCCCCCCGCCCGGGTGGTGGAATTTGGTCAGACACGGTCGCCTTAAGAGCGACTGCCCTTTGTGGCGTGAGGGTTCGAGTCCCTCCCCGGGTATCAGCGTTCTGGAGCGGGTCCTGCGGCGCTTGGAAGTACCGGCAAGCCTCGGTCCGGCGTGCTTTAGGGGCAGGGGTTAACCGCACGACGGCTCAATCCTTACCGATGGGCACAACTTTTGCGCTGCTACGGTGTCCCGACGGTCGGATCAGGGAGCTAATTCACCGCGTCCGGATGGAAGTCTCAGCACTCAAATACTCCGGAGGACTCGGCCTGCATGGTCGTTCTCCGCTACTGCGTCTGCAGTCCGACGAGCGCCTGATCGCCTACATGCGTAAGGGCAACACGTCGGCCTTCGAGGTGCTGGTCTCCCGCTACGAGAGCCGCCTGCTCGCCTTCTGCCGGCACCTGCTGAGTTCACGTGAGGACGCCGAGGACGTGCTTCAGGAGGTGATGACGGCTGCTTTCAACGCGATCCTGGCCGACGAGCGCCCGATCAACGTGCGCCCCTGGCTCTACCGGATCGCCCGCAACCGCAGCCTCAACCATCTGCGCCGGACCCAGGCCATCGGGGTTGACTCGATGGACATTCACTTCTCCGAGCACGGCGCCAGCACCGCCGACAAGGTTCACGAGCGCGAGGAGTTCCGCCTCCTGGTCGGCGACATCCACGAGTTGCCGGAAACCCAGAAGACCGCGCTCGTCCTGCGCGAGATGGACGCTCTCTCCTACGAGCAGATCGCCGAGGCCATGGAGACCACGGTCTCCAGCGTGAAGTCCCTCCTCGTCCGCGCGCGGGTATCCCTGGCCGAGGCGGCCGAGGCCCGGCTGTTGTCCTGCGACGAGGTGCGGATCGAGCTCGGCGAGGTCGCCGAGGGGCTCAAGCGTCGACCCAGCCCGCTGGTCCGGCGCCACTTGCGCCACTGCAAGCGCTGCACGGTTTTCCGCTCCCAGCTGCGCCAAACCAACAAGGCGCTGGCCGCTCTGATGCCGATCGGACCGTTGGTGATCCTCAAGAAGCTGGCCATCTTCCATCTCGGCCATTCTGCGGCCAGCGGCGCCGGCTCCGGCGCCGCGGCCGGCTCGGGTGCGACCGGTGCCGCCGGCTCGGGTGCGGCCGGAGCGGGTGCGGCCGGAGCGGGTGCGGCCGCGGGCGGTACAGCGCTGGCCGGCGGGGCGATGACGGCGGGCTCCGGGGGCTTCATCTCCGCCGGCCTCACTGCGGTCGCCACCAAGGCGGCTGCCGGTCTGGCCGCAGCCGCGCTGGTCACCGCCGGGGCGGTCGAAGCCGACCACAACGCTCCAGCGCATCACCACTCTGGGAACGTCGTCGCCGCGCTGCCGGTTGCCGCACCGTCTGAGCAGGCCTCGGTGGCTCCTATCGCGACTCGTGTGGAGCCTCGCTCGACTGAGGGGACGGCACATCGCCGCACCGACAGGTCCTCGGGGCGGGCTGCCGCGGGCAAGACCACCTCCACCGACGCCAAGACGACGACCGCCACGACTCCCAAGCCGCTCAAGGTGACCAGGACCGCGGACAGCACCAAGCCGGTGTCCGGCCGCACTCAGACCCAGACCGATCCGACTGTCCTGCAGCCGAGCAGCACCAGCCCGACGGTAGGCCCGACGACAGGTTCGACGGCGAGCACCACCCCGACGACCAGTGGCACCACCACCACCGGCACGACGAGCACTCCCAGCTCGACCACGGGGACAACCAGTACCCCGACCACGACCACCGGGACAACCCCCGGGACGACGCCCACCACGTCGACCCCCACGACTGACCCGATCCCCACCACCCCGACGAGCACCCCGGGAACTGCATTCACCCCGTGGTCGCGGTTTTCGCGGGAGCTCCACCGGCGTTTCGCTGCTTGGGCCGGTTGAGTCCGCCGGCCACGATCGAGTTCGCGCAGTTCGACGCCGTTGACATGCGGGTCGGCCACGTGCTGGCCGTCGAGGAGTTCCCGGAGGCGCGCAAGCCGGCCTGGAAGCTGACCATCGACTTCGGCCCCGAGATCGGCCTCAAGCGCTCCTCGGCCCAGATCACGCACTACGGACGCGAGGAGCTCGAGGACACCCTCGTCGTCGGCGTGGTCAATTTCCCGCCCCGCCAGATCGGGCCCTTCATCTCCGAGGTTCTCGTGCTGGGCGCGCTGGACGACGAGCGGGGCGTGGCCCTCCTGCGGCCTGACCGGGGAGCGGAGCCGGGGTCGCGCATCGGCTAGGGGCCGGGAGTGGCGCCGACGATCAGCTTGCCGCGGGGGTGACCGTCGACCTCGATGGCGTATGAGCCATCACGCAGGCCCCTGAGCAGCACGCGGGCGGGGTGTCCGACCCGGACTGTCAGTCGTTGGCCCTGGGGCGTGCCCAGCGCCACGTGGTGGGTGCGGGCATCGGTCGTGCTGATGGTGAGGAGGATGGGAGTCCGGCCCGGTGCGGCGACCGAGGGCGGGCTGAGCGTGCCGCCGGCTTTGATCGTGAAGTTGGCCGGCAGCTCGGGCCCGGCGGACGCCGGGGTCGAACTGGTGGTGCTGGTCGCGTGTGTCGTGGTAGCTGAGCTCGTGCTGCTGGCGGAAGCGCTGGTCGACGAAGCGGTGGTCGGCGTGGCCTTCGACGTGGACACCGAGGAGGACCGCGATGAGGAGCCGCACCCGGCCAGCACGAGCGCGACTAGGCCGGCGATCGGAACGATGCTCCTCATTGCCCCTCGTAGATTGCCATCAGCCGCTCGTAGTACGGCACCTCCGAGAACTCCACGCGGGCACGGACCAGGCCCGCCTCCCCGGCCTGCTGGCGGCCGACTGGGTCGTCCCACAGTCGGCGCAGGGCCTGTGCCCAGGCCTGAGGATCCTCAGCGGGTAGCGTGGCCTCGAGACCGGCCAACTCGGGCAGTCCGCCGCGGTCAGCGGCCAGGACGGGTACGCCATCGGCCAGCGCCTCGAGCGCGGTATACGGGCACGGCTCCTCCCAGCGCGAGGGAACCAGGACAACCGCGGCCCGGCGGCGCAGATCGGACAGCGCGGCGCGCTCCAGGCGACCGGTGAAGGTGACCCGGGCGCCGGCGGCCAGACCTCGCAGCCGCGCCTCGTCGGGCCCGGAGCCGGCGACCAGGAGCGGCACCTCGGCCGCCCGCGCGGCGGCGATGGCCGTGTCGAAGCCCTTCTCCTCGACCAGGCGGCCACTGATCAGGGCGTGCTCACCGTGCGCGGCGCGGCTCGCGGCGGCGATCTCGGCGGCGGGGATGAAGTTGTGCAGGACAGTCGTCCGCGCGGCCGGCAGGCCGAGCTCGACCAGCCGCAGCGCGGTGGCCTCGGAGACGGCGATGAACTGCTCGGCCTCCTCGAGCAGGTGAGGCTGCTGGCGATGCAGCCCGGCGGCGTAGACCGCCGCCTCGGGGAGCGAGCCCCGGCAGCGCAGGCGCAGACCGGGCCACGTGTCCGAGCCGTGGCAGCGAAAGCAGGGTGCGCCGTCCCGGTAGCCAATGGCCACGGCGCAGAAGAGCCGGAAGTTCTGGAGGTGAAGCACGGTGCGAGCGCCGGCCTCACGGGCCGCGGCCAGCGCCCGCCAGCCGAGCAGCGGATGCAGGTTGTGGGCGTGGACCACGTCGGCTCCGAGCTCCCGCACGGCCGCCCCCACCTCGCCGGGCTGGATGCCCCCGGCTAACAACCCGCGGGCTGCCATGAGCTGCCCGGCCTTCTCGCTAGATCGCTCTAGCGAGCGGACGGTGTGGCCGCGGGATCGGAGCAGCCGCTCGAGGTCGGCCACGGTGCGCTCCTCGCCGCCCTCGGCGCGGTAGCGGTTGTGGAGCAGCAGGACACGCATCGCAGACGCCATCATCCCCTTTTGTGTCCGTTGCCCTGCTCACCAACGCGCTGCTCCCCTACCGGGTTCCCCTCTACGAGCGGCTGGCCGCCGAGTACGACGTCGAGGTGCTGTGCTGGGGGGAGAGCCGCTTCGTGCCGGAGTGGTTCGCCGACCTCGACGCGCAGCTGGCCGCGGCTCCCTTTCCGGCCCGGCGTCTGGAAGGCGCGCGTGGCGCCCTGCGTGCGGGCCGCGACTATGAGGCCCTGATTGCCTCCTACGCGGGCGGTGCGATCCTCCCGGCGGCCTACGCGGGTGCCCGGCTGCATCGTCGCGGCTTCGTCCTCTGGGCCTCGGTCTGGGCCAATCCCCGCTCGCTCCGGCACGACATCGCCCGGCCGGCCACGGACTGGATCTACCGCCATGCCGATGCCGTGGTGGCCTACGGCGAGCACACGCGGCGCTTCGCGGCCGGTCCGCGGGGGCGCGACGATGACATCTTCATCGCGCCGCAGAGCGTGGAGCCGGAACTCTTCGCGCGTTCGGTTAGCGAGTCCGAGGTCGCCGCCTTTCGCACCGAGCACGCCCTGGGCGACGGACCCCTCGTCCTCTACGTCGGGCGTCTGGTCCCCGAGAAGGGCATCGCCGTGCTGGCCGAAGCCTGGCCGCGGCTGGCCGAGACCGCCACCCTGGTGGTGATCGGCGACGGGTCGCTGCGCTCCTCGCTGGCGGGGCTGCCCGGCACGGTGATCCTGGACGCGGTTCCGCGGCCCGCGCTGCCGGTGGCCTACCGGGCGGCTCGCCTGACCGTGCTGCCCTCCATCCCCACGCCCGTGTTCATCGAGCCCTGGGGTCTGGTGGTCAACGAGTCTCTGCATCAGGGCCGCCCGGTGGTCGTCACCGAGGCGGTCGGCGCCGCGGCCGGCGGTCTGGTCAGGCATGAACAGACTGGGCTCGTCGTCACCCCCGGAGACAGCCGTGCGCTGGCCGCCGCCATCGACCGGCTGCTGGCCGACCCCGAACTGGTCGACCGGCTAGGCCAAGCCGGTCGCTCAGCCCTGGCCGGCCACACCTATGAGGCGATGGCGGCCGCCTTCGGCCGGGCACTCGCCATCGCCCGACCGCCCCGCGCTCACTGACCGAGTGAGAACAGGGCCTCGAGGTCGTGCCGCGAGTAGGCCTCAAAGGCGACCATGGTCTGCGTGCGGCGTACGCCGGGCAGCTGCGAGAGCTTGCCGGTCACGACCTGCGCCAGCTGATCCTGCTCGCGCAGGCGCAGGATGGCGACGAAGTCCCAGTCGCCGGTGACCGAGTAGGCCTCGGCCACACCCTCGATACCGGCCAGCTCGCCGCCGAGCGTTCCCAGTACGGACCCCTCGGCTTGGATGAGGACGATGGCATGGGTCATGCGGTGTGCGTCTCGCCCGGCTCGAGCACGACGACGGTCGCGTCCAGCGCCTTCTCGACGTCGGACTGGAAGGCCCCGGCATCGGTCTCGATCGGCGGGAACGTGTTGTAGTGGCAGGGGATGATCGTCTTGGCCCCGACCAGGTCGGCCGCGTCGACGGCGTCGTGGCGGTCCATCGTGTAGTGACCGCCGATGCAGATCAGGGCGACGTCGATCTGGTGGCGCTTGCTGACCAGCTGCAGGTCGGAGAACAGGCACGTGTCGCCCAGGTGGTAGACGAGCTTGCCGCCGAAGCTGATCAGCAGACCGGCCGGCGTTGAAACCGTGCCCTTCGGGGTGGTCGAGGTATGCCAGGCCGGGACCAGCTTGACCCAGCCCCAGTCAAAGCTGGCCGTGCCGCCCAGGTTGCAGTCGCGGACCTCGAGGCCCTCCTCGCTCAGCTCGTTGGCGATCTCGGTGATCGCCACCACAGGCGCCCCGGCGCGCTTGGCGATCTCCACCGTGTCGCCATAGTGGTCCTGATGACCGTGAGTGAGGAGGATCGTCGTTGGGTTGACCTCATCCGCGCTGACCGCCGCCATCGGGTTCCCGGTCAAGAACGGGTCGATCAGCAGCGTCGTTTCGCCATCACTGAGCGTGAACGCGGCGTGGCCAAGGAAGCGGATGTCCATGAGTTTTGTTCTCCTGTGTCGGTTAATCGGGCGTTGGTCCCTGAAGTTCCCGCGAGAGCTCGAATCCAACGGCCACGCCAACCAGCATGCCCAGCCGGGTTTCCTCGGCCAGCAGCGTCTTGACCGCGCGCAGGCGGCTCTCGGGATCCGCCTCGCCGGCGGCCTCACGGACGGCCGCCTCATGAGCGGAGTCAAACCAGCCGCCCCCGGCAATGGCCGCGGCCAGCACCTTCTGAAGCGATGGCGCGGTCCGGGTGACAACGTCCTGGGCCTCGCTGAGCCGATTCGGTTCGGCGATCTGCGCGATCGCCGCCTCAAGCTCCTCATCGGTGTATGCACGGTCCGCCACGGGCATGGCGGATCATACGAACATGGCTATTGCCCTCACCTCTCTCTCCCACGGGGCCGGCTGCGGTTGCAAGCTGCCCGCAGCGGCGATCTCCCCCCTGCTGGCGGCGTTGCCCCGTGTCCCCGACCCGAACGTGCTGGTCGGCTACGGAACGGCCGATGACGCCGGCGTCTATCGCCTGAACGACGAGCTGGCCATCGTGCAGACGGTCGACTTCTTTACCCCGATCGTTGACGACCCGCGGGACTTCGGCCGCATCGCCGCCTGCAACGCGCTGTCCGATGTCTACGCCATGGGCGCAACGCCGATCACGGCCCTGAACCTGGTCGCCTTCTCGATCGAGCAACTCGGTAGCGAGGTCCTGTCGGCCATCCTGGCCGGGGGGGCCGAGCTGGCCGCCGAGGCCGGCGTGGCCATCGTCGGCGGCCACTCGATCGACGATGCCGAGCCGAAGTACGGGATGGCGGTCACTGGCGTGGTGCACCCCGACGAGCTTCTGACTAACGCCGGCGGCCAGCCCGGCGACGCGCTGGTCCTGACCAAGCCGCTTGGGGCGGGCGCGGTATCCACCGCGGTCAAGCGGGGACTCGAGGCGCCGCTCCAGGCAGCGGTGGGGGTCATGACGACGTTGAACCGCGAAGCCTCGGTGGCCGCCCGGGCCGCGCGGGCCCACGGCCTGACCGACGTGACCGGGTTCGGGCTGCTGGGGCATCTGCATGAGCTGGCCCTGGCCAGCGGGGTGGGCGCCGAGCTGGACGCCGGCGCGGTTCCGGCCATCGAGGGTGTCCTGCTGTTGCTGGCCCGCGCCGATGGGGGCGCCGTGGCCGGAGGCACGCGCCGCAACCGCGCCCAGGCCGAGGCGGAGTTCGCTTCCTTTGCTGACGATGTGCCCGAGGAGCGGCGCTGGCTGTGCTGCGACGCCATGACCTCGGGTGGACTGCTGGTGGCGGTCGACCCGGCGAACGCCGACGAGCTGCCGGGGCCGGTGATCGGGCGGCTGGTGTCCGGGGAGCCGGGTCAGATCAGCGTGCGCTGAAGGGGGCGGCCCAGCAGGCTCCGTCCCAAACCTGCGATATACGCAAGTTTGGGACGGAGGTTCCGTCCATGCCCACTCAACGCACGGTCATCCGGGCCAGCGGCGTCCCGATGATGAGG
The DNA here is from genome assembly GCA_039922645.1 of Solirubrobacteraceae bacterium. GTDB lineage: Bacteria > Actinomycetota > Thermoleophilia > Solirubrobacterales > Solirubrobacteraceae > Palsa-465. The sequence continues at coordinate 12,227 of JBDTEE010000218.1, forward strand.
CCAGCGGCCACGCCCACCCCGGCGGACACCCAACTTGCCCCGGGGGCGGCCAGCGGCATCAGCAGGAGCACGGCGGCGATGGCGGCCACGCCGATCAGATCACCGTCGACCTCTTCCCCGGCCCGCAGGGCGAGCAGATCGGGCAGGGCCCAGGCGACCAGCAGGGCGAGCGCGCCGCCCTCTGCACCCAGGGCAACGGGGAAGATGTACAGCACGGCTGTCGCGGCCAAGCCGCCGACGCCGCCGACCAGGAACAGACCCAGCACGACCAGCGGGCCATGCCGGCGTTCCAGCAACCAGCCGAACAGACCGATCGTCGCCAGGGTCACGAACGCGTAGCCGGTGTTGTTGTAGGCGAACACGGCCGTGAACAGCCGCCACCAATGCGAGCCCAGCTTGCCGAAGATCTCCAGCTGATTGCCGCTCCCGCCAAGGTTGGTACGCCAGAGCAGCGTGCCCGCGAACCCGGCCACCAGCAGGACCAAAGTGCCGTAGGGCCGGCGGTCGCCGCGGATCCCGGGAATCTCGTTGCGCTGCAGGCGGGTCAGCAGCGGCGGCGGGGTGCGGCGCGGCTTGCGGCGCGCGGGCTGACCGCCGCGATCCAGCTTCGGTGCCCGTTTGCGGAGCCGGTTTCCGCAGTACGGGCACTCGGTGATGTAGGAGCTGACCTCGGATCCGCAGCTCTTGCAGACCACGAACAGCTCTTGTCCGCCGGTGCTCACGAGTCGATTGTAGAACCGGACCGAGGCCGCCGAGGAGGAGTTGCGAGGGTTAGGGCACTGTGGCCGCGACGATCTCCGCCATGACCTCGCGGAGGTCGTGGTTGGCCTCGTAGACAACGACCTGTCGGGAGGCGCCGTTGCCCCGGGCCAGCAGGTCCTCAACCGCCTCGAGCTCGTTCTCCGACCCCAGGTCCTGGCAATACTCCCGCATCCGGTCGATCAGCCGCCGGGCCAGGGCGCGGGTGGACACGCGGTCTGAGCTGGGCAGATCGACCAACTCGCCCTCCAGCCCATGCCGGGCGGCCAGCCACTTGTTCTCATCCAGCATCTCGAACGGATAGCTCGATAGGCGCTGGCCGGACTCGAAGTGCTCGGAGAGCTCGCGGACCAGAGCCTGGACGAGTGCGGCCAGTCCGAGGGAGTGCTCGACGTGCGTCTGGGAGTCCATCACCCGCACCTCGACCGTGCCGAACATGGGATGCGGGCGCACGTCGTGCCAGAGGTAGGTGTAGTCCTCGATTACCCCGGCGGTAATCATGAACTCGATCCGCCGCTCGTAGTCCGCCCAGTCCTCGTATGTCGGAGGAATGCCCACCCGGGGGAAGGCGCGAAAGATCGGTGTCCGGGTGGAGGCCATCCCGGTGGCGTCGGCCCGCCAGAACGGGGAGTTGGCCGACAGGCCGAGCAGGACGGGCATGTGGACCCGCATCCCGTTGGCGACATGGATCGCCTTGTCGGGGTTATCGACGCCCACGTGGACGTGCATCCCGAAGATCAGCTCCTGGCGGGCGACGAAGCGCAGGGCGGAGATCAGGTCGCGGTAGCGGGGCCGGGCGACGATCCGCTGGTCCTCCCACATGGCGAACGGATGGGTCCCGGCCGAGCCGATGGCCATGTCCTTGTCGGCCGCCGTCAGGGCGACCTGGCCACGGAGGGCGCGCAGCTGATCGCCGGCCTCGGTGATGTTGGCGCACGGCTCGGTGGAGATCTCCAGCACCGACTCCATCAGCTCAGGCTTGATCTCCCCCAGCGGCGCGGGCTCAAGCATCGCCTCGATGGCGTTGACCAGCTCGAGCGTGCTGGCGTCGAGGATCATCATCTCCTCCTCGATGCCAAGCGTGTAGGCGTGTCCGGCGAAGCGATGCTCCACTGGCCGGAGAGGGTACGGGTTAACCAGCGGCACGGCCGCCAAGACCCCGAAACGCCCTTAGACTCTCCACTAACAACTACGCAAAAGACGAAGGACGGTGCCATGAGCCTCGGCTACGACGGCAAGCTTTACATCCTCGCGTTCGACCATCGCGGATCGTTCCAGAAGAAGATGTTCGGAATCGAGGGCGACCCCACGCCCCAGCAGACCGAGACCATCTCAGACGCCAAACGCCTCATCTTCGAGGGCATACTGGAGGCGGTCTCCCGAGGCGCCGAGCCCGAGCAGACCGGCGTGCTCGTCGACGAGCAGTTCGGCTCAGACATCCCCCAGCGGGCGCGGGAGAATGACCTCAAGCTGGCCATGCCGGTAGAGAAGTCGGGCCAGAACGAGTTCGACTTCCAATACGACGAGGACTTCGGCGTCCACATCGAGAAGTTCGACCCGGACTTCTCCAAGGTTCTGGTCCGCTTCAACCCCGACGACCCGGACACCGACGTGAACCGGCGCCAGCTCAAGCGGCTCAAGATTCTCGCCGACTGGCTGCACGAGAAGCCGGATGACTCGCGCGCCGCCCAATCCGGCGAGGCCGGAGGCCGAGCGGGCGGCAGGCGCGAGCACAAGTTCCTCTTCGAGCTGCTGGTCCCGGCCACCGACGAGCAGCTGGCCTCAGTCGGCGGCAACACCGACCGCTACGACGCCGAGCTCCGTCCCGAGCTGATGCGACGGTCCATCGAGGAGACCCAGGACCACGGAATCGAGGTCGACGTCTGGAAGATCGAGGGCGTGGACGAGCGCGAGGACGCGGTCATGCTGGCCGAGCAGGCCCGCAAGGGCCCCGGGCGCGACGGGGTCACGTGCGTGCTGCTGGGTCGTGGCGCCTCGACTGAGAAGGTCGAGCAGTGGCTCGAGGCCGCCTCCACGGTCGACGGCTTCATCGGCTTTGCCATCGGCCGCTCGATCTGGTGGGACGCTCTGAAGGGCTTCCTGGCCAATGAGCTCGAGCGCGCGGAGACCGCCGCCCAGATCGCCGATAACTACCTGCATTTTGTGAAGGTTTACGAGGGCCAGCAGGTCCACTAGACCGTGCAGAGCCCCCGGGGATAGGCGCTCGTCGCCGACCCCGGGGCGCTTGCCGGTAGTAAGCTCGCCGCGTTATGGCGATGAAGATGCGCCAGAGCCTCGCGCAATGGGAACAGGAATTCCGGCACGAGGCGGAGTTGGACCGGGACCGGCGCGAGACGCTCCGGCGCCATGCTGTGCGCCGCTCGCGCGTGCGCACCGTGGAGCGGGCGCACAAGCGCAGCTCGATGCGCTACTGGGTGCTGGTTCTGTCGTTGATCGCCACCGCGCTGATCGTCACCGCGGTGATGTTCGAGACTCTGTACCTGCTGCTGAGCTAGCCAAGCTCAGCGCGAGGCGGCGGTGGGGCGCAGCTCAGGCCTCGGGGGCGTCTTTGCCCATGCCGCGCAGCGCGGCGTCAACCTCGTGGCGGGCGTCCTTGGTCTCGCCGGAGCGCTCCTCCTGGATCTCCAGGTAGACCTCCTTGCGGAACACGGGTATGTCGCGCGGAGCCTGGATCCCGATCCGCACTTTCTCCCCCATGATCGCCAACACAGAAACCTCGATGTCATCGCCGATCATGATGCTCTGATTGGACTTCCGGGTCAGCACCAGCATGATCTGCCTCCCTGCGTGGCTGCTCTGGTCGTGGGAGGAACGGCGCACAAAATCGCCCTTGCCACCCCTGGGCCAGCATAGCGAGATGAGTCCGCTGTGAACAGGTGTATAGGTTTTGTCACGCTTGTCTGCGCGCGAGCGGGACCGAAGCCGCCAGCTGTACTAGTCTGAGCCGTCTTATGGCTCGTAAATCACTTCGACCGGAGCTGAATCGCATCCGCGCCTGGGTCCGTCAGGGACGCACCGACGCGTGGATTGCCCACCAGCTCGAGGTCACCGTTCAACAGATACAGACCTTCAAGCGCGAACAGCATCTCGAGCCCGGGGAGGAGCACGATGGTGCTACTCCGGGGGCCGATTTCGACGACGAAATCGACCTGCGGGCCGAGGACGACGCCCTCATCGCGGCTGAGCTGGATGCGGCGGCTGAGGCCGCCGAGGCGGTGCCCGAGTCCGACGAGGACGACGAGGACGACGACGCCGCTGAG
>JBDTEE010000219.1:0-9733 GCA_039922645.1 Solirubrobacteraceae bacterium
GCCGTGTGGCGCTGCCGTGCGCGACCCAGAACGAGCTCACCGGCCGTGACGCTGCGCGCCTGGGCGAAGGCGGCCTCGCGGCGGTCGGCGAGGGCGCCAACATGCCCTGCACCGCCGAGGCGGTACAGGTCTTCGCGAGGGCCGGAGTGGCGTTCGCGCCGGCCAAGGCCGCCAACGCCGGCGGCGTGGCGACCAGCGCCCTGGAGATGCAGCAGAACGCATCCCGCGACCACTGGACGTTCGAGCAGACAGAGCAGCGCCTGCGGCAGATCATGCGCGACATCCACGACGCCTGCCGCGCGGCGGCCGAGGAGTACGGGACGCCCGGCGACTACCTCGCCGGCGCGAACATCACCGGCTTTGAGCGCGTGGCCGAGGCGATGCTCGCCCACGGCGTGATCTGAAGACCTGGTCCTGCTCGCCGCTCGGTTCCGCGAGCGCGGCTGATGGGGGTTCGCCTCCATTGCCAAGCCCTCCCTGAGCAGCAAAGCTGGGCTGCCATCCCCATCCACGGAGAATCCTGATGACCCTGACGTGCTCACCCCATTCCGAAATCCTCCATCCCGATGTCCAGCCGAACGCGACCGAGCGCGGGACGATCCGGGTGCTGCTCGTCGACGACCACCCCGCGGTCCGCCTGGGAGCGCGCGCCCTGATCGACGATCAGCCTGACATGGCCGTGGTGGCCGAGGCGCGCAGCGTGGCTGAGGCCCTCGACAAGCTCGTTCACCCGGTAGACGTAGCGATCGTGGACTACCACCTCGGCGAAGGACGCGACGGGCTGTCGCTGATCGGGCATCTGAAGAGCCGTCAGCCGGCCGCGCGCGTCCTCGTCTATTCAGCCTTCGCGGATGGCGGCCTGGCCGTGACCGCGTTGATCGCCGGCGCCGACGGGCTCCTCGGCAAGCACGAACTCGGGGAAGAGCTATGCGACGCCATCAGGCGAGTGGCGCGAGGACGACACAACCTGCCGGCGATCAGCCAGTCTGTCGCCCAGGTCATGCGCACGCGGCTCGAGCCGCGCGACCAGGCGATCTTCGCGATGCTTTTGCATGGCATCGCGCCAAAGGTGATCGCCGAGCGTCTCGCGCTCACGCCAGCGGAGCTTCGCCGCCGTCGGGCAGCCATTCTGCAGCGCCTGAAGCCCACTCCGGCCCTGTCCGGCCTGCCCGCCGGTGCACGGGCACCGCTCGACTATGAGCGGCCACATCGGCGTCCCAGGCGCCAGGCAGCGTGACGCGCGAGCCTGAGCGGAGAACGCAATGACTACACCCGTGGCCCTGTCCAACGGCAGCCGCACTGGCGCCGGAGTGGTCGCGCTCGGAAGCGGGCTCCTGACGTCACGGGGACCGTTACCGAGCCGCTGGCTCGGCGAAGGAATCCAACCGCGGGGTCCTGATCGCCGGGCGGGCGTAGTCGGCAACGGGCATCGCACCCGTGCCCACGTTCCAGGCCGGGAACGTCGTGCATCTTCCCGGGGCAGCGTCTCGTCGAAGATGGGCGCAAGCACCCATTCGCAACGTCCTGGTCCTGGTTCACGCTCGGAGTGAGGCTCTCGAGATGGAAGGAATGAAATGAGGCCAAAACAGAAGGATCTGCTCCATCAGTCGACGCCGGCTGTTGGCACTCGCAACGAGACCAACACACCTCGTCGAAGCGATCGAGTTCGTGGCGATGACACTAACCTCGATGCCGGGACGCCGAGGGCTAGCGGGCATAAAGCCGTAGTCGGGGAGCACGCTCGCCGACGCGGCCGCGAGTGGCGCCGCGGCTGGCCCTCCGCCGAGCGGACCGGGCGTCGGCTCGGACCGCTGGAGTACACGCTGCTCGCGTTGATCGCCCTCGGCATCGCGATCACGCTCGCGATGGCGATTCTCAATCCATCCGCTTGACCGAGTCGGTCGCACACACGGGTGACAGACGGCAACTCAGCGTCAGCTGCTCCCGCGCTTGACGAGCCCCCATCCAGGGTAAGCGCCGACGCCCTGCCCGGCTGGTCTGCTCCATCAGGCCTGTCGTCCGACTCCGCTGACGGTGTGGCCACTCGACAGCGGGTCCGGAGCGAACTCGGCTTCGATCTCCCGAACCCCCGTGTTCGAGCACGCGCGCGGGCTGAGCAGCGCGAGCGCGTTCACGGACGGGCCGACACCGGGCCTTGCGGCGGCAGGTGGACTGTCCTGCTCGGTGCGGTGCGCTCGCCCGGGTCGCTGTCGCTCGCGGCGGGGCGCCGGGCGGCCGGTGTCTCGCCGGCAGCTCCCGTGACCTGAGCGGGCGCCCCCGGACGCGTAGCTCCGATCACCTTGACGGAGGCTGCGCGGGCGTCGACGCGCCTGACTCGAGGGCGGCCGCGGCTGCCGGTGGTTGTCCTCCACGAGGCTCCTCGCCACGTTCGAGGCCAGCCACTCGGTAGGCGTCGAGCTCATCGAGCGTCTCACGCTCGAGCAGCGCCTCAGCCAAGCGGTCAAGGCGAGCGCGGTTCTTGCGCAGCTTGTCGAGCGCGCGCGCATAGCACTCCTCGACGATCCGCCGCGTCTCAGACTCCACCAAGTTGCGAGTGGCTTCTGACAGCGCGTCGGGGCTGCCCGCGAGAACGATCTGCTCCTGCCCGCGTGCCGGGAGGATCGACACAGGACCGATCGCCTCGGACATGCCCCAGCGGCCAACCATCTGGCGGGCGATGCTGGTCACCTGCTCGAGATCTGACTCCGCGCCCGTCGTGATGTCTCCGTAGACCAGCTCCTCGGCCGCCCGTCCACCCAGCGCGCCGGTGATGCGGCCGCGCAGGTAGGCCGTGTCGTAGCCGTAGCGGTCGGCGTCGGGGCTCTGAAAGGTGACCCCCAGCGCCCGGCAGCGAGGGACGCTCGACACCTTGCGCACCGGGTCGGCGCCCGGCTCGAGCATGCCCAGCACCGCGTGGCCGGCCTCGTGATAGGCGGTCCGCTCGCGTTCCTCAGGCGAGATCGTGATCCGCCGCTCCGCGCCCAGGATGATTCGCGACAGCGCCTCGGTGAAATCGATCAGCTCGACGCGCTGGTGCTTGTGCCGTGCGGCGGTCAGCGCCGCCTCGTTCACCAGGTTGCGGAGGTCTGCTCCGACCATGCCCGGCGTCTGCGCCGCGACCTGGCTCAGCTCCACGTCTTCGGCCAGCGGCACGCTGCGCGTGTGCACCTTCAGGATCGCTGTGCGGCCATCGCGATCCGGTGGATTGACTGTGATCCGTCGATCGAAGCGACCCGGCCGCAGCAGCGCCGCGTCGAGGATTTCCGGACGGTTGGTCGCCGAGAGCACGACTACGCCCTCGGAGCCCGAGAACCCGTCCATTTCGCTGAGAATCTGGTTGAGCGTCTGCTCTCGCTCGTCGTGCCCGCCCATCATCGGGCCGCCGCCGCGCGCCCGGCCCACGGCGTCGAGCTCGTCGATGAAGATGATCGCCGGCGCGGCCTGCTTGGCCTGCGTGAACAGGTCTCGTACGCGGCTTGCGCCCACGCCGACCACCATCTCGATGAACTCCGAGGCCGACAGCGAGAAGAACGGCACGCCGGCCTCGCCCGCCACCGCCCGGGCCAACAGCGTCTTACCGGTGCCCGGCAGGCCGGTCAGCAGCACGCCCTTGGGAATCATCGCCCCCAGCCGACGGAACGGTTCGGGTGCACGCAGGAACTCCACGATCTCCGCCAGTTCCTCCTTGACCTCGTCGATCCCGGCCACATCGGCGAAGGTCGTGCGCTGCTCCGAATGCTCGTAGCGCTTGGCCCGCGAACGGCCAAGCCCGCCGAGGCCGCCCAGTCCACCACCGGCGCTCGCCGCACGGCGCCCGATGAGCACGAACAGCCCCACCAGCAAAAGCGTCGGGCCAAAGCCCACAAGCAGGGTCTCCCACCACGGGCGACCCTGCTGAAGCGGCTTCGCGTTGACCGACACGCCTTTCTCCAGCATCAGGTTGAGCAGACCGTCGTCGCCCAGCGAGGGCCTGACCGTCTGAAATCGCTTGACCGCCTTGCCCTGCTGAGAGGCCGGATACCGCGTCGGCTTGCGGAACGTCCCCTGGATCTCGTCGTTCTTGGACTCGACGTCGGCGACGTTGCCGGCCGCGACCTGCATGCGGAAGACCGAGTAGGGAATGCTCGTGCGCCCTGTGCTAGGGCCAAGCGCTGCGCCCACCGCGTAGTTGATGGCGAGCAGGACGATCAGGACGAGCCAGAATGACCTACCGCGCCACGGCGGCCGCTCCACCTCAGCCTTGCGGGGCCCCTCGACGCGCCAGGGCGACGGTTTCTGAGATCCCCGCGACGGCTCACGTTCTACCTGCTGGGGCGGCTCCATCGGCGGTCGACTCCAGCGCGGCAGCAGAGCCTCGCGGAAACGCGTCCGACGACGCGCGGACCGACCGCCCGACGGTCGGAGCGAACGACGCTGCTGCTCGCTCGCGACCTTCGCGCCAGGAACAGTTCGCGGAGGCCCCCGTCCTCGGCCTGCTGATAGCGGCGCGCCAGCCTGCGCATCGGTGTTGGTCTGTCGAGCTGCATCATGACTTCCTCTCGGTGGTGATGGGAGCGATGCTGGCGCGGGTCACTGCTTTCGCCAATCGGCCGTAGTCCCCATTCCCGCGGTTGGGTGGCGGGAACAACGGAGAGCAGCTCGCCAGGATCGCGCCGGTGCCCGGAGCGACGTCGCTCGCGTGCGCGAGGGACCACTCGTGACCTGGGTCCGGCCAACCTGGCATGCGCACGGTGCTCGCGGCCCCCAAAGGTCATGTGCGCAGTCCTCGAGCGGACGTGGCGCCGCTCCTATAGCACGGCCACGACAACCGCGCCCACTCCCGGCGCCATGAGAGAGCTCAGCGCGATCAGCGCGACGACGGCCCTTTACACCCTCCACTTCACCTCCCGCCCGTCGTCGCCGTAACGAAACAGCTCTGCTCGAGGCGTTTAAGGATTTCCCCACGCCGCGTGCGCACATTGCTCCCGCTGATCCCGAGCGTCCTGGCGATCTCATCGGGCGAAATTCGCTGCAGCAGCATCGTCGCGATCGGCCGGTCGTGACCCTCGACGAGGTCGATCAACTCGCCGATCGCATTGGCACTGACCGTTGGTAGGCCGTGCTCGCCGGCGGCTGTGCGCCTGATCGTGCAGGCGAGCTGGCCGGGATCGCCGTAGCGTCCGACCGCGCCGGCCGCGCCGGTAATCGCCGCCACCGCCTCAAGCTCGCGCCCCAGACGGTCGGCGTAGAGGATGACGCGCGGTGGCTCGGGCAGCTCCATGAGGCGGCGGGCAGGGTGAACTCCCTCACCCGCCTCGAGCGCGGCTGAGACCAGGCAGACCCCAGGTTTCCGCCGCCTGACCAGTTTGACCGCCTCGACGGCACTGCTGGCGGTGGCGCAGATGCGGATGCCCGGCTGCCAGTTGAGCAGCGCCCACAGGCTGTAGCTTGCGGCGCGATCGTCGTCGACGATCATCACGGCAACCGCGGGCTCGGCGCCCGGGGCGGCCTCGTCGCGCGCCGCCGCCGGCGTCGGGCGCGATTCGGAGTCGTTGATCACGGTGGCGCTCATCGAAGCCTCGCTTTACTCGGTTGGCAGTGTTGCTCCCCAACAGTGCCGCCGGCGGTCGGCAAAGTCGATGGGTGCCAGGCTGTGAATCGCTGGGGGAAAACTACCCATCCGCACCTGATGCCGCCCCGAGTGCGACGGCTCGAGCACGAGCGCGAAGATGCATGCTTTTGCCCATGTCGACCGGGCCCGCCGCGGCATAGGCTGCGCGCGATCCCGATGCTCCTCCTGGTAGATCGCGAGAATCCAGAGTGTGTGATCCCTGAGCGTGACCGCGTGCGCACCCGGCTGTGGACGCACCTGCACGCCTCGCGCCTGGATCAGGCGTTGGCTGCGGGGGCGTCTCCTGACTCGAGCGCGCCGCTCTCGCTGCGGGCCCGAGACCTGATCGGGGCGCCCGCGCGCAGAGATCTCGCCCGCTCCGTGCGAGGGCGGGTCGATGACGCACGGCGGCCGTTCGATCCGCGAAGCAGCGGCGTCCCCGTGTGCCGGCGCAAGGTACTTGCGTCCCGGGAGACGCTGTGGGAGCTCGCGGACCGTCTGACGAGCGGCGAGCCGGTCGAAGCTCGCGGCGTGGCCCAGGTCAGACTGCTTCTGATCGCCGGTGACGGGCCGCTTTACCACCGCCCCGGGGCGGCCGACCTCGAGCCCGCTGTGCAGGCTGCGCTCGCGGCGCTCGAGTTCAGGCTGTAGGCCCTGGGCGGAATCGAGCGCCGCCGGTTGACAGTCTTCGAAGATCACAGCTCGAGCGCACGTCCGTGTCCGACGCCGTGCCCGGGAGCGTGCCTCGAAGCCCCAGATACATGACTGGACCATTGACGATGGGCAGTAGATCGCCTCGGAGATGGGGGTTACACCTACTGTGCCGCGAGCACGAAGTCGGGGAGAGTCTCGGCTATGCGCGAAAGCATCGACAGCTGGGCGAACGAAGGCGGCGCGCTGCGGCCAAGGGAGCGATCTGAGATCGCGCCACGCGAAGCTCGCGCCTGGACAGACCAAGCGGGCAGCGCTCGATGCCAGCAGAGCTGCCCGGGTCCCGGTGGCCCGACTCCTCGTCCGACTGGACCAATCGTCGAGCCGAGCGCCTGAGCCGTCGTGGTCACGAAGCCCACCACGAGCAAAGGACACTCCATGACACCCACGATCATCATCGAATTCGAGGACTCAGCGCGCGGTCGAGACGCGCTCGCGCTCGGTCGCAGCCTCGGCGCTACCACCGGTGCGCGCCTGGTGGGTGCTGCGTCGCCCGCTCAGGCGTTGCACGAGACGGCTGCTAACCGGCCGCGTGTTCGGGTCGGACGTCGCCAAGCCCGCAGGGAGGCCCCAGGACGGACTTGAAGACGACGACAGCGGCGGGTTTGCGCACTGCGGCTGGTCGGTGAACTACTGGGACGAGCAGATGAAGCAGGTCATGGACGAGGCGATCAGCACGCCCTTCGACCTCGTACTCGGACGGAAGACCTACGTCGGAAGGCACCATCCCTCCGGGCTGAAGCTCGTCGACAGCACGGTGTCCACCACTGGAGTCGTGATCGGCACCTACGAGCCGGCAGGCGAGATCGTCCCAGGATCGTTCGCGCTCGATTGACCGCCAATGCGATCACTGCACGCTCGCTTCGCGATCCGGGTCGGCGCACGGTCGCTGGTCGAGCAGCGCCACCAGGTCGGCCGTGATGCTCTCAACGGGTCTGTCGGTGCGAAGCGGGACATGGTGCAGCGAAGTCAGCTCGTCGAGCGGCTCCCAGGAGTCGTGCTCGCGCATCACGATCTCTAGCGTGGCATCCGAGACCCGATCCGGGTCGCGCTCGCGGGCCCGGCCGCGCTCGATCAGCACATCTGCGGGGGTCAGGCACTCCACGAACAGCAGCGGCGCCGCGTCTGCGAAAGCGTGAGCGAACGCGACACGATCACGCCGTCGCCGGAACGTGGCGTCAACCAGCACGCCACCGCCCTGCGCCACCTCTGACGCCGCACGATGTCCCAGCTGCGCGTACGTGGTCTGGCTGAATTCGTCGCTGTAGTGCTCGGGCGCCGCGGCCTGCGTCGGGCGGCGCCCGGCGAGCTGCTTGCGGATCAGGTCCGAGCTCAGATGCGGCAGCCGCGAGCGTTTGGCGATCTCGTTTGCGAGATAAGACTTGCCGCTAGCTGGCACACCACAGAACACGATCGCGAGCGGCAACCGAGCTTGCCAAGAGAATCGCTCCGCGAGGTCGAGCAGCTCGCGGGCCTTGGAGCTTGACGTTTGATGAGGGACGCTGCCCGGAGGGTGCTGGGCCGCCCGAACGAGCAGCACCTTGGCTCGCACCAGCGCGCGGTGGACAGCATAGAACGCGAGTAGAGGGTCGTCGCCCGGCGTCCCGCCGGCGGCCCGATAGGCCTCGACCAGCGGTCCGCTGAACTCCTCGCCGTCCAGTGCAGCAAGGTCCATGACTAGAAACGCCAGGTCGTCGGCGACGTCGAGCGTACGCAGCGAAGCGTCGAACTCGACGCAGTCCACGACGCTGAGAGGCGTCTCGAGCACGACATGCTCGGCGCGCAGATCGCCATGGCACTCGCGGACGCAGGCCATGCTCCCGCGCTCATCCAGCTCGCGCCAGCGGGAGTCCACGAACGCGCTCATGAAACGAGCCAGCGCCCGCATCCTCGCTCGCTCGCTTCGCCGCTCAGTCACCGCGAGCAGCTCCTCGAGGTTGCGGTCGACCTCCCGCTCGACGCGATGCGCTCCGTAATCCGGACCGCTCACGCCCGGGGAACCGGCGTGGAAACCGGCCAGCGTGCGAGCTACATCGGCGATCTCTGGATTCGTCAGCTCACGGCGCTGCAGCGTCGCCGCCAAGGTGCGGTCCTCGTCGTAGCGGCGCATCTCCACCACGTAGTCGACCGCTCGCGAATCACTCGCCGCGCATAGTTGAAGGCCATCCGGGGTGCGAGTGATCCCACGGACGCCCAGGTAGATACTGGGCGCCAAGCGACGGTTCAGCCTCACCTCCTCCAGACACATCTCCCGCCTGCGGGTCGCGGTCCCGTAGTCGACGAACGGGAGCACGAGCGGCTTCTTGAGCTTGTACGCCCGGTCGCCGACGAGAAACACCCACGAGATGTGCGTCTCCCGCACCTCGACATCTCCTCTCTCGAGCCGCTCCAGGGCTGCTCGCAGCTCGTCGGAGGCAATTGCGGGAGGACCTTCACCGTGTCGTACCGGAACCCCCGGACTGCCCTCGCGTGGGCGGTCAGCGCTGTCGCCGGAGGCGTTCGCCGGCCTGGTGCTGCTGAGGGCCCTTTCCCTTCGACGTGGCACGGTTATGCTCCCGCCAGCGGAGCCCTTCCGCGCGTGTGCGGCTCCGATGCGCGGATGGCGCTTGCCGGGGTGCTCTGATTCCCTGTCGCGGGCGGCTGGCGCTCGGGGGCTCTTAGCAACGACGCTACGAGCAGCGTCCACGTCGCACCGAACAGCGCGCCACCGGCGACGTCGGTCGGGTAATGAACGCCGAGGTAGACGCGCGAAAGCGCGATGCCGGCGACCAGCAGGACAGTTGCCATCACCGGTGCAAGTGCCGCCGCGCTGTGCGGCCCTCGAGCCAGGAACACGATCACCAGCGAGAGGTACAACGCCGCCGACACGGTTGCGTGCCCAGACGGAAAGCTTGAATGGGCCGCCGCCACCAGATGGTCGACGGGCGGGCGCGGGCGCGCCACGATGAGCTTCTCGACGTTAAACATCAATGCGGCACCACCGCTGCTGAGAGCGATCAGGATCGCGGATCGCGGCCGGCCGCGGCGGTACAGAGCAGCGCAGCACACCACGGCCAGCGGTCCGAGGAGAAAGACGCTCCCCGCCAAGGACAACACATGCCCGACCCCGGTCAGCAGCACGGTTCGCCGAGCCGCAATGTCCCTGACCACCTCGAGGTCTGCGCCCTGCAAAGCAGAGCGGCTGAGTTCCCCGGCTCCCCACCCACCGAGGACCAGCGCAATCATCGCGAGCGCCAGCGCTCCGGCGCGAGCACGCCGGTGCGGGGGCGGCAACGATGGCCGGCGTGGCCGAACACCGGATCGCGAGGAGCACGGCGGGTGGACCGGCGAACACATCCTCGACGCTAGCCCCATCGGATCTGACCGCGCAGGCCTCGACAGCCGGCGGGGGTCACAGCGCTGGACCGTGCCCCGGCTGAGAGAGGTGCGAGA
>JBDTEE010000220.1:0-6723 GCA_039922645.1 Solirubrobacteraceae bacterium
GCTAACCAGCACGGCTCCTGTCCCAGGGTCGGCGGCGATGCCACTGCCGTCGTAACCCGGCGCGAGCGGTAAGCGCTCAACGTCGCGCCGGTGGCCGTTGAGCTGGAGGAGGTACGTAGCGCCGAGCCCCGGGCTTCTGCGACGTCCTGCGAGGCGCCCTCGCGTGCACTCCTCGATCGCGGCGAGCCCTGACCGGTCAAAGGTCGCGGCCTGGTAGCTGCAACCGGTGTCGGGCGCGATCGGATGCCAAGCGTGGAGGGGTGTCGCGTGAAGCGCGGAGACGACGACGAGCCGGCTGGAGCGCGCAGCGGTGCAAGTCCCGTGCGGAACGAACCGGCTATGAGGCGAGATCACCGAGGGGCCACCAGCTGCGTCCCGCTTGGGTTCCACGCCGCGTCGACCAGCGTGTGGCACGGCACTGCGTCGGCCCCGAGCGTGAACCGTTTGCCTGTGACCAGGTTCTCCACGAGGAGGTGCTCGTTGAAGAACGAGCAGCCACGCCCAACTCGCCTCGCGAGGGTGGCTGCTTCGCCGAAGGTCCGGTCACCAGATCCAACATCAGCGGCTAGGTCGAGGTGGCTGCTTTGGTTCGCCAAGCCCGGAAGCGGAAGCCCATCGTTCGTGGCCGGTGCGGCGACGAAGGGGCACTCTCGGTATCAGGATCTCGTTGTATGCAGGCTGTCGATGACTTCCCTGAGTGACAAGCCCCGTGCGTCCGGACACCGACGACGTCAGTCACATCTGACGACGCCCGACGACCACGACGCCACTCGCGCGGAAACGAGACGCTCCCGTCGTCGAGCAGATATTCGCTGAGCAAGTCCACGAAAGCGTCATGCAGCTCATGCCGGCGCTTCTCGTCGAGTGACGCCGCGAGCGCTTTGATCGGGCCGAAGCCAGCAACGAACAGATCCCACACGGCCTCCGGAGAGTCGCCAAGCATCGGTGACTCGTCATCGAAGAACTCAAGCGTGAACGCGTCGCCCAGTATGTCCTGGACGTATTCGCGGCGACCCCAGTCGAACGGGTTCCCCGCTCCGTCGGGCGGTGGTGGCTGGAACGCGCCGACCATGCGGAAGAAGCTTGCGATCGTTCCGCCCGGTCGCCACGCGGCCAGTCCGATCTGGCCGTCGGCGCGGCACACCCGGGTCAGCTCGTGCGCTACCGCCTGGTGGTCGGGTGCGAACACCGCGCCGAGGGCCGAGCAGACCACATCAAACGACTCATCGCTGTACGGCAGTCGCTCGCAATCGCCGACGTCAAACCGGATGTCGATTCCCTCCTTCGCAGCGAGGCGTCGTGCGGTATCGATCAACCCGACAGCGAAATCCTGCCCCGTGACGATCGCTCCTCTCCTGGCCGTGCGGATCGCGACCGCACCCGTGCCAGTCGCCACATCAAGCCAATGCTCCCCCGGCCGCACGCCGAGCCGGTCGATCAGGTTCCCGTGCACGTCGGCAGCGTTATCGGCCACCAACTCGTACTGCCCCGCGCCCCACGCCGTCGCCTGCCTTTCCTTCAACACCTCAAATGCCACGGGTGCCCTCTCTCATCGCTCGAAACTACCTGAGTTCCGAATCATCTCACCAGCGGCCGTCAACGACACGTTGTGCTCTCATTCCGATCCGGACCGCCGGCCCGCTGGTGGAGTCGCCCGGAAGCCGCCCGATGGTGGCTGGAGCGGCGCGACGTTACGGAAGCGGCTGAGCGAGGCGGCGCGCTGCTCTGACTCGATCATTGCGACAGCAGAGCGGCTCGTCTGGTTGAGGATTGAGATGCGCGCCTTCGCGCCGGGCGAGGGCGCCGTCAAGGATCGCCCCACAGCGGTGTTTGGCGGCGGGCTGGGAGATGTCAGTCCTGCAGCCAGATCGCGCCGTCGCGCAGCGTGACAGGGAATGTCTTGAGCGCTCGCGAGCCTGTCGTATTCTTCACGACGCCCGCGAGTGGCTTGAACGCGCCCTGTGGGCCGCGGGTCATCGCACCGGTGTGCACGTCATAGCGGGCCGCGTGCCACGGACACTCAAGGCACCCATCGCTAGCCACCCGTCCTTTCCCGAGCGAGGCGAAGAGATGGCGACAGCGGTTGGAAACCGCGAACGGCTCGCCGGCACTGATGCCAACCGCGAGCGGACCGTGCGGCGTCTCAACGACAGTCACCTGGCGCTCGTCGAGATCGACGACGGCGACAAGGCGGGTAGCGCTGGTTGCTGCGTCAGGCATGCTGATCTCCTCGCGGTGGATGCCGAGGAGAGTACGCGAAGCGATGCCGGCGCTTAGGCGAGTTCGGCTTGTTGGATGAGTTGGCGCTCCGCGACGGCGCGCTGCTTCGCGGTCGTGGTGCTTGGTTGGTGTTGGTTGCCGTGGCGTTTCGGGGCGCCGGCGCGGAGCTCAAGTGCGCGAGCTTGCGGTCGACGATCGTCTGGCGTTTGAACGCGTAGTCCTGTTCGGTGGTGAGTAGCTGCCAGCTGAGGGCGGCGAGTTTGCGGGCGGTCCGCGACGATCGCGACTTGGGCGCCGCGGCGGGCGCGGACGCGTTGGTAGAACGCTCGCAGCGGTCCCGGTGTCTTGATCGCGGACCACGCGGCTTCGACGAGCACGTGTCGGCAGCTGGAGGAGCCCTGTTTGGAGATCCGGCGTTGGCGGGCTGGGGTTTGGCCGGATCGCCGGACGCGCGGATCGATCCCGAGGTAGCCGACGAGTCGTTTCGCGGTCGGGAACCGGTGGATGTCACCGATCGCGGCGATCATCGTCGCGGCGATCGTGACCCGACGCCAGGGATCGTCATCAGTCGTTTGATCTCGGGGGTCTGGAGCGCGTGCTTGGCGAGTTGGCGGTCGATGTGCGAGATCTCGTCGGTGAGGAAATCGATTTGGCGAAGGCACGCCTGGACGGTGTCTGTTTCATCACCGGGGAGCTCGAGCTCGACCAGCCGGGTCCGGCCGTGTTTGCCGAACACATCGCTCATCGGCGGGCGGCCTTTGAGGTTGCGCATGCCTGCCTCCGATCCGCGCTGAGTGGGACGCAACCTGGGTGTGCGCGAGCGCTTGCAGAGTTGAGAAAGGGGGTCCACGAGTGCTCGGGCAGGCTGCGGGATACCCGAGGCGGGCAACCTCCGCCGCAGTCCGAGACTGTCGTCTGTGTCCTGAGGAAGCTTTACGCGGAGGCGATGAGGCGCTGGACGGCGGACCTGACGGCGCCCGGCGATTCATACCAGACGAAGTGACCCGCTCCAGTGATGACGTGCAGGAACGCATTCGGGGAGACCTCGACGCTGGCGCGGGCAGCCTGGCCCCACGGCATCGGGCTCGCTGCACCAGCCACGACCCCATAACGCACAGCACCGGTTGAGAGCGCAGCGACGACCTCGTCCGTCCCCGCGCCAACCTCGGCCATAAGCGACTCAAACACTTCCGTGGCGATTTGCAACGGCGGCAGCGGTGGAACGTTCTCGGGATTGGCGAAGTAAGCACCCCACAAGATCTGCTGTGCTTCGAGACCCTCTCCGGGAGTCGCCTCACCCGCCTTTTCGCGTTCTTCCAGGACGCGAAACCGGTCACGGCCGTCCTTCGGAACCCGCGCAATCAACTCGGCTTCGAATGCCGCTCGTCCACCGTCACCCACGATCCCGGGCCCCGGGTCGATCGCCAGCACCGCGAGCAGCAGCTCCGGGCGCGCAGCCGCAAAGCGCAACGCCAGGTGGCCTCCCCAAGAATGCCCCACGACCAGCGCACGAGGCCAGTCCAATGCGGTGATTACCGAGGCCACGTCGTCAATCGCTTGGGCGATCGTGAATGGTCCCTCACGCGTCGACGGCGCAAGCCCTCGCTGCTGGAACGTCGCCACACGGAAGTGGCTCTGCAGCTCCTCGACAACCGGCTCCATGTACGCATAGCTGAGACCCGGTCCCCCGTGCAGCAAGATGACCCGCGGCCCGTCGCCGGTAACCCAACCTGCAAGCGAGCCCCCAGCGACCTCCACGGTGAACACCTCACGGTCGCTCATAACGCCAGCCTAACCGGTGCCACCTGACGGCCTCAACGGACGGGTGATGCTGCTCCCCGGGGCGCCGACCAAGGCCGGGCGTTCGCGCCAGGTAGACCGCCAAGGGGATTGGGCCGAGGACGAAGAACGCCAGCAGCGCGGTTTGCAGTGTGGTGGCCACCGAGTTGGGTCCGGGGGGCTTGTGAAGTGCATGCTCCCGTGGCCGATCAGCGCGCGATGGCTAGATTGACCGGTGTCGCGAACCGGTCGGCGGACGGACTTCCCGTCGCTACCGCGGGGTACGCTGGCGTCATGCCGATGCCCAAGCGGTCAAGCGTCGATGACTTCTTCGCGCAGCTGAATGACGTGGAGCGGCCGCACCTCGAGGCGCTCAGGGAGCTGAGCCTCGATGCCGACTCGGAGGCGCGGGAGGAACTGAAGTGGAACCTGCCGGTGTACGTCCGGGGCGAGAAGACGAACCTGTGGATGGTTCAGAACTTCAAGAGCCACTGCTCGCTGCGCTTCCCTCCACCGTTCTTCGCGACCCAGAAGGCGGTGGTTGAGGCCGCCGGCTACGAGGCCGGTGAGGGCTTCGTAAAGCTTCCGTACGACCGCGAGCTGCCGACCGAACTCCTGGAGGGGCTGATGCAGGCACGGGTCGAGGAGTACGAAGCGACCGGCGCCGGCTGGAACGACCGCTGACCCCGGCTACTTCCCGTTAGGGTCGCGGTTATTGAGGATCGCGGCCACGAACCCGCCGCTACGGCGACCGCGTCAGGCGGCGCCGCCCGGACTTCTCCGTCGGACCGACCGCGCTCGAAAGCGGTAGCCGTGCGTCGTCGGCTGCCTGGGCGACGGAGGAGGTGCGCGGCGAATCAGCGTGGCGGGTCCACCGCGGCACCCGCAATCCACGCGCGAAGCGGGGCCTGAGGCTCCTGTCGTCGCGATGCTTGTGGCAGAGCGAAAGCGGCTGCTGGCCAGCGACTCAGTTGGCGCCCCGGCGTCCGATCCTGTCCGGAGAGTGAACGCTGAGCGACCAGTCGGCAGAGGGCTGAACCGACGCAAACAGTCTGCAGCTTGCCTAGTCGCTGACCGAACCCCGGCAGGAGCTGGCGCGACCTCGGTGTCGACCGCGACGCATGCCCGTGAATCCTCGACTCGCCCGACTTCAGGCCGACAAAGGCTGCTCGGCAACGGCGACCTCGCGCGGGCGCGGAGACCCATCGCTGGCCCCGGAGCCCCGACCGTGGCGCTTTACGTCGTAAAGGGCGTCGTCGGCGCGGACCATCAGGCGGTCGGCAGGCTCGGCGCCGTCCCAGGTGGCAAAGCCGGCCGAGCAGCTGTAGGGCGTCGGCATCCGCGCACGAAGGCGCCTGAGGACCTCGGCACCCTCGGCCTCGGTGCATGCGGGCAGTAGGAGCGCGAATTCGTCGCCTCCCACCCGAGCCAGCAGATCGTCTGGGCGCAGATCCTCGGCCCACGTGCGAGCGACGTCGATCAGCAGCAGGTCTCCCCCGGGATGGCCGTGCATGTCGTTGACGGCCTTGAAGCTGTCTATGTCGACCAAAGCAATACTGAGGGGCTCGCGGCTGCGCTTGGCGCGGGCCAATCCACGCTCAAGCTCACCGTCCCAGGCGCGTCGATTGGCCAGCCCGGTCAGGGCGTCGCTGTGGGCAAGGTCATCAAGCTGTTCCAGCAGACGGTCACGCACTTGCTCTTGATCACGGACGCGAGCCACAAGCGAATGGATCGTCACGCCGACAATCGCGGAGACGACGACGAACAGGATTCCGGCTCGCCACGCGCTGGGCGGATAGTCCGCGCCGCCCACAACGATCAGCGGAACCACAAATATCAACAACACGCCAGCCAGCAAGCCCCACAACTGCCGACGCGTTCCGCAAAGCGCAACCCAGAAGACAGGAAGCAGGACCATCGCTGCCACCCCCGATGGGCCACCGGCCGCGCGCAGCAAGGCGACCACGATCAGATATGCGAACGCCAACGTGCACGGCGCCCAGCCGGGAAGCCGCGCCCACGGCGCTCGTACCGCGATGACAGCGATCACCAACGTCGTTGCTCCCGCAACGCCCAGCAGACCGTAATGCCATCGCGCTGGCGGCAACCACCACAGCAGGAACGGCAACAGCGCCGCCACAAAGGACGGCCACAGGATCCGCCGCCATCCGAGAGCAAAGGACCACGCTGCTTCCATATCCACCTATCGGCAATAACGAATCCCGGCAACAGCCAGAACATCCACCCAGACACGAAACGAACGCGCGATCACACCGCAGCCCGGGCCAAGACCGCGACCGCGCAGCCGGCGGTACCAGTGCTTAGGCAAGATCAGGACCCGCGCCATCTCCGTCAACGCGTCTCGCTGCTCGCCACGAGCAGGTTCTGACGATCCCGGTTAAGGCGGTCGAGGCGCCGACACGACAGACCTTCTTCCACGAAGACTCGGCACTCCCGCGAGCCTTTCCGATCGGACTCAGGGCTTCTCCTTCCGGCGGGATGCGACCACCAGTCCGAGCCTCGGGACCCGCCTTGCTAATGCCGCGGGAGGGCAGTCCGTCGGTCACTCGGGGGTATGAGACGCGGCTTTCACCTACATATACGGTGTTTTCAGAGGTTTGAGGGGGGCTGAGATGCTCTCAAAGGTACCCGCGCACATGGGTTCGGGGAGCCTTTGGGGAGCCCTCCCGCTGGCGTGCGCTCGTTCGCTTGCCAATCAGCCGG
>JBDTEE010000221.1:0-4337 GCA_039922645.1 Solirubrobacteraceae bacterium
CCCTGGACGGCGGCCCCGAGTACCCGCACTACACCCGTCCCGCCGAGCACCGCGGCTGGCGCGTGCCCGACATCCTGCTCTCCGGTCATCACGCTCAGATCAGGCGCTGGCGGCGTGAGCAGAGCCAGCTGCGCGGCGCGGCAGAGCGCCGCGGCGAAAGCGTCAGACCGTCACCTGAAGAAGGTCCGCTACCATAGTCGGCCGCATGGGCGGTGGGTGCGATCACGCGCTGCTCCCAGCCAGATTCGTGCCCGCGCAGCGGCCAGCTTAATGCGATCGCGGGCCTGCTTACACGACCTATGAGCACAGTCATCGACAGCTTGGAGCGGACTCAGCTCCGCCGCGTACCGGCGTTTGGCGCCGGGGATCGTCTGCGCGTTCACTTCCAGGTCATCGAGGGCACCCGCCGGCGCACCCAGGTCTTCGAGGGCGTGGTCATCAAGCGCCAGGGCCACGGCGTCCGCGAGACCTTCACCGTCCGTAAGCAATCCTTCGGCGTGGGCGTCGAGCGTACGTTCCCGATGCACTCGCCCAAGATCGAGCGCATTGAGATCGCCGCCCGCGGCGACGTCCGCCGGGCCAAGCTCTATTACCTGCGGGACCGGATCGGCAAGCGCGCGCGGGTCCGCGAGCGCCGCTCCGTCGGACCGGAGGTCGCCGTCGAGCGCGAGCTCCTCTACGGACCGGAGACCGACGAGATCCAGCCCGTCGACGCCGACGGCGAGACGGCGGAGACCGCTGAGCCGGTGCAGGAGACCACAGATCAGGTCGAGGGAGCTACGGAGACGGTTCAGGAGACGACGGAGCCGGCCGTGGAGAGGGCCGCCGAGGACTCCGGCGACGCCCAGCCGGATACCGGCCAAGAGCAGGTGTGACGAGGTCCGGGAAGCCGCTGGCGCGGTCGGCCGCCGAGCTCGTGCTGATCGTCGCCGCTGCCCTCGGACTCGCGCTCCTCATCCAGGCTTTTCTGATCAAGCCCTACGAGATTCCCAGTGGCTCGATGGAGCCGACGCTGACCATCAACCAGCGCGTGCTGGTCGACCGGATCGGCACCCACTTTTCCAGTCCCGCGATCGGCAACATCTTGGTCTTCCACCCTCCGAGCAGTGAGTCCTGCGCCAACGCGCACCAGGGGGAGAACCAGGCCGGCCAGCAGTGGCCGAGCGCGTGTGACGCGGTCCAGCGGACCAAGTCGTCGCAGACCTACATCAAGCGTGTCGTCGGGCTCCCCGGCGATCGCCTGTCGATCCGCGATGGCCATGTCTACCGCAATGGCAAGCGGGAGGCCGACAGCTTCACCGAGCCCTGCGACGGCGTCGGGGAATGCAACTTTCCCGTCACCATCACCGTGCCCAAGGGCGATTACTACATGATGGGGGACAATCGGCCCAACTCCCTGGACAGCCGTTTCTGGGGGCCGGTACCTAAGGCATGGATCATTGGCAAGGCCTTCTTCACCTACTGGCCTCCTAACCGGATCGGCTTTCTTTAAGCCCCTGCGATGAAGAGCGTCAACTCCGGTCTCAAATCGCTGGTCGAGCTCGTGGTCACCGTCGCTGTCGCCGTCGGCCTGGCCCTGCTCATCCAGGCCTTTGTGGTCAAGCCGTATCGCATTCCCAGCCCGTCCATGGTGCCAACGCTGGACATCGGCCAGCGGGTGCTGACCAATCGTCTTGACACCTCGCCCAGCCTGGGCGACGTGGTTGTCTTTCACCCGCCCCACGGCGCCGATCCGGACACCCCGGTGTGTGGGGCCTCCGGACAGGGCGACGGGCACCCACAGGCCTGCGACGGCCCGACCGCGGCCGAGTCAAGTCAGACCTTCATCAAGCGGGTGGTTGGCCTTCCCGGCGACCGGATCCAGATCCTCAGGGGTCACGTGATCCGCAACGGAAAGCCTGAGAAAGATGGCTACATCGTGCCCTGTGCCCCCGGCGGTTCCTGCAATTTCCCGCAAACCATCACGATTCCGCCCGGGAATTACTTCATGATGGGGGACAACCGTGGTGAGTCCGACGACAGCCGTTTCTGGGGACCGGTACCCAAGAAGTGGATCATCGGTGTCGCCTTCTTCACCTACTGGCCCCCCAGCCGAATCGGAACCCTCTAACGGGAGTTCGCGCGTCGGGGCGAGCGCCAAGCGCGCCTCGGCCAAGCGCCGCCCGGCGCGACCGGGCCGCAAGCTGCTGAACTTCGACCGTGGGCTTGGCTTTCGGTTCGTGGCCGGCGCCGACGAGGCCGGGCGAGGCTGTCTGGCCGGGCCGCTGGTCGCCGCCGCCGTGCTGTTCGACCTCGAGCGGTTGGGGTCGGCCGCGGCCCGCGCACTTCGGTCCCTGAACGACTCCAAGCAGCAAACCCCTGAGGGGCGGGCGGAGCTCTACCCGGTCATCCTCAGTCTGGCCGCCCGGGTCTCGATCGTGTCCCGCTGTGCCCCGGGCATCGATGCCCGCGGTCTGCACAAGACCAACCTGGCCGCGCTGCGCGACGCGCTGGCCAAGGTGGCCTGCCCGGGCTGCGTCTGCCTGAGCGACGGCTTCCCCGTGGCCGGTCTGGGCCATGAGCAGCGGGCGGTGATCGGCGGCGACGCCAAGAGCGCGGCCATCGCCGCCGCGTCGGTGCTGGCCAAGGAGACGCGGGATCGCTACATGCGCCGCGCGGATGCGACGCATCCGGGCTGGGAGTTCGCCCAGCACGTTGGCTACTCGACCCCCGAGCACCGTGAGGCCATCGAGCGGCTCGGAGTCTCACCGCTGCACCGGCTGTCCTTCCAGTCGATGGCCTATCAGCAGCTCGCTCTGGGCTGAGGCCTAGAACGCCCCCCCCGGGAGAACCCGCCCGGGCTGGACGCTGCACGGGAAAACGAACCCTTTGTGGACGCTTTTCCGTGCAGCACACTCGCCCACCGGACGTCAGAACGCTCCCTCGAGATGCTCGAGGGAGACGAGCCTCCCCGCGGCATCCACGTTCACGGCGATGGCGTCGAAGCGGAGCTCGCGCCCATGCGGGCGGTCCTTACGCTCGACCAGCCAGCGCCCGGCCATCCGGCGCACCTGGGCCTGCTTGCCCGGTCCCACGGCCTCGAACGGCGCCCCGGCCCGACCGCCTAGGCGTCGGGTCTTGACCTCGCAGAAGGTCAGAATCCCGCGGTCGAGGGCAATGATGTCGAGCTCACCCCATCGGGTGCGGTAGTTGCGCTCCACGATCACGTAGCCCCGGCGTTCGAGGTGCTCGGCCGCCAGCTGCTCTCCGAGCTCGCCCAGTGCCCGCCGCGGATCGTTGGCGTTCGGGCGGTGTGAACCGGGGGCGCTGGACACGCTCGCCACGCTACGTCTGATCGTGTGCCGTGTGGGTGACGGCGGGCAACGATTCTGTGCCAATCACGCCGGGAAATGCCACCAAATCGGCACATTCCGTGAACCACGAGGCACGCGATCGTCCCTAGGGTCGGGGCATGCTCGCTCGGGTCCGGACGTTTGCCATCGATGGCGTGCACCCGCGACCGGTATGGGTTGAGGTGGACATTCGCCCGGGGCTGCCCTCGTTCACGATCGTCGGCCTCGGCGACACCTCGGTGCGGGAGTCACGGGACCGGATTCGGGCCGCGATTCTGAACTCGGGCTTCGAGTTCGCCCAGAGTCGGATAACGGCCAACCTCGCTCCGGCCTTCCTGCGCAAGGCGGGTCCGGGCTTTGACGCCGCTCTGGCGCTGGCCGTGCTGGCGGCCAGCGGCCAGATACCCGGGGATGCTCTGGATGGCTATGCCGTGTTCGGCGAGCTCTCGCTCGGCGGCGAGCTGCGCGATTCTGCGGGAGCGCTGGCGGTCGCTGAGGGCACGCGAAAGGCCGGCTGCCGTCGCCTGGTGCTGCCGCGCCAGCGCGCTCGAGAGGCCGCCCTGGTCGAGGGGATCGAGATCGTCGCCGTGCCCGACCTCCGCGCCGCGGCCCAGGTCCTTCGCGGCGCTGATCCGCCCGCCCTTCCCGGGCCCGTCCGGCCGCCAGTCCAGGTGCACCAGGTGGCTCCTGACCTGGCCGACGTTCGCGGACACGCTGGCCCGGTGCTGGCCCTGCAAATCGCTGCCGCCGGCAGCCACAACCTCCTCATGGAGGGCCCGCCCGGGACCGGCAAGACTATGCTCGCCAGGCGGCTGCCCTCGATCCTGCCGCGGCTAAACCGCGAGGAGGCCATCGAGGTGACGCGGATCCACAGCGTGGCCGGGCTTCATGCCGATCGCCTGATCACCAGCCGGCCGTTCCGGGCCCCGCATCACACCATTTCTTCAGCGGGTCTGGCCGGAGGCGGGTCGCCGCCCCGTCCCGGAGAAGCGACCCTCGCCCATC
>JBDTEE010000222.1:0-11019 GCA_039922645.1 Solirubrobacteraceae bacterium
GTTACCAAGGTCCACGTCGAGGCCAAGAAGTTCGCCTCCGAGGACTACACGATCGTGCTCATCGGACATGCCGGGCATGAGGAGGTCGAGGGCACGATGGGCGAGGCGCCGGCCCACATCGTCCTGATCGAGGATGAGGCCGGCGTGGACAAGCTCGAGGTCCGCGACCCAGAGAAGGTGGCCTACATCTCCCAGACGACCCTGTCGGTGGACGAGACCCGAGCCATCATCGGCCGTCTGCGCGAGCGCTTCCCCGCCATCACCGGTCCCCGCACCGACGACATTTGTTACGCGACCACCAACCGCCAGGCGGCGGTCAAGCAGCTGGCTCACGAGTCCGACCTGGTCCTGGTCATCGGCTCGCGGAACTCGTCGAACTCCAATCGCCTCGTCGAGGTGGCCCGCGAACACGGGGCCGACTCCTACCTGATCGACAACGAGGCTCAGGTGCGTGACGAGTGGCTCGAGGGTAAGCGCGTGGTTGGGATCACCTCCGGGGCGAGTGCACCCGAGGAGCTGGTTCAGCGCCTGGTCGATTTCTTCCGCCGGCGCGGCACCGAGGACGTGCAGGAGCTCGAGGTCATCTCCGAGGACGTGCGCTTCATGCTGCCCAAGGCGATCCGCCAGGCCATGGCCGCGGGCGCCTCGGCCTGAGCCGCCGACGGAGGCGCAGGCTGCGCACCCTGGTCGTCTCCGATCTGCACCTCGGTTCGCTGACCAAGCCCGAGGTGCTGCGCGATCCGGCGGCCCTGGAGGCACTGGTGGCCGCGACGAGCGAGGCTGATCGGCTCGTCCTGCTCGGTGACCTGGTTGAGCTCCGGCACGGTCCCGAGCGGTTGGCCCTGGAGGCGGCTCAGGGTCCACTGCGACGTCTGGGCGCAGCCCTCGGACCCGATGGCGAGGTGGTCATCGTGCCCGGCAACCACGACCACAATCTGCTCTCCGGCTGGTTCGAGCATCGCGGCCTGAACGGGAAGCCGGCGGCGCTGAGCCTCGAGACGGAGGTGATCGCCACCCCGCAGGCCCTGCTCTCTGCGCTGGTGTCGGCGCTGGCCCCCGCCCAGGTCCGGATGGCCTACCCGGGCGTGTGGCTGCGCGAGGATGTCTACGCCATCCATGGCCATTACGTAGACGTGCACACGACGATGCCCACCGTGGAGCGGATCGCCGCCGGAGTGATGACCCGGATCGCCGGGCGTCCGGCCACTGAGCTGAAGGCGCCCGAGGACTATGAGGCCGTGCTGGCGCCGATGTACGCCTGGATCCACGCACTGGCTCAGCGCATGTCCGTGGATCGGGGCGGCCGCCTGCACGGCGGCTCGGTGCGAGGCTGGCGAGCGCTGAGCGGGAAGGGCCGCCGCGGACTGCGCGGACGGGCCCTGGCGGGGGCCTTCCCGGTGTTGGTGGCCGCATTGAACCGGGCCGGGATTGGGCCGCTACGGGCCGAGGTGTCCGGCCCTGCGCTGCGGCAGGCCAGTCTGCGGGGCATGGTTGCGGTGCACGACCAACTCGGCATCCCGGCGCCCTACGTCATCTTCGGTCACACCCATCGCGCCGGCCCGCTGCCCGGTGATGATCCGGCCGACTGGCGCCTTTCCGGCGGTGGCCAGTTGATCAACACCGGGTCCTGGGTACAAGAGGCCAGCTTCACCGGACCGGACCCCGGCCGCAGCCCCTATCGGCCCGGATTCGCGGTCTGGTTAGACGACGCCGAGCCGCTCGCGCCGCCGCGGCTCGTCAACCTGCTCGACGCTGAGGGATCCGCGGGGTAAAAGCGGCAGCTGGGGCGTGCAGAATTAGGAAAACTGGTGCTGAGCGGTCGAGTTTTCCGAAAACGTCGGGCTCAGGCCGCTTAATCCGGAAAATTGGGATCGAGCTGGTCAGTTTTCCCGAAAAGGCCGGCCACGTCCCAACGCCGACCAACGCCGCCCGCTGCCCTCCCCCAGCTGTCTTTGCGCCCTGGCGCCCCTCAGGCCCGCCCGGGGATAAAGCAGACGCCGAAGCACTCGACCCCCGGTCCCACGTTCAGTTCGAGCTCGCCCGCGGTGCTCCGTTCATGGGCGATGAGTTCGAAGGCCCCCGGGTAGGTGACAGCGATCTCTCGGCCGTTGGCCGTGACCGTGCCCGATCCGCCCAGTACCGCCCAAACCTCACCCGCCTCGTAGGGCCCGCTGTAGGCCCCGGCGACGTCATCGCTCTGGACGACGATCTCGGCTCCGGGCTCGTCGGTCGGCCGCACAGCGGCGAGCGGCTCGTTACTCATCCCCAGCAGCTCCTGAATGGCCTGCTCGGTCTCGGCGTAGGCCCCTTCGCCGTAGTGGTACTCGAAGAGCCGGCTCTCGCCATCGAACAGGTACCGGGCCGGCCAGCCGAGATTCCCGTACTCCTGCCAGATCTCGAAGCTCTCGTCCACGACCACTGGATAGGGGATCTCGAGCCGGGCTACGGCGTCCTTGACCGCGTCGGGGTCGGCCGAGAGGGGGAATCCGGCCGCGTGAACCCCGATCGTCCGCAGACCGGCTTCGCCGTACCGCGCGTCCCACCCCCGTAGATAGGGCAGCGTGCGCAGCGAGTTGGGCCGGCAGAAGTCCCAAAACTCGATCAGCACCGGGTGCCCGCGCTGCTGATCCATGCGCAGGGCGGCGGAGTTGATCCAGGGCAGCTTCGACGGGAAGGGGGGAGCGAAGATGTGGTCAACCGGTGCACGCATGCGGCCGACGATCGTAGAGGCGGTTCAGGTCTCCGGGCACGAGCCAGCGCATACATGCCGAATTAGTTATATTCCAGTTCAGACATTCTACGAACGAGAAGGAGGGGCACGTGCCCACGACCGGCCACTATTCCCCGGGCGACAGGGGAGGACGTGCTCCGCTTCGAGCTCGCCCCGGGGGAGGAGCCCGATAGCTGTCGGCTCGCCTTCACCGTCGCCCTGGATGCGGCCGATAAGGCGGCCCGCGACGGCGCTGGCTGGGAAGCTTGCCTGGATGCGCTCGGCCTGGTGGCAGGGGGTGAGCACCCAAGCGTCCGCTGTCCCAGGACAGCTGGCGGGCCTATTACGAGGAGTACCAGCAGCGGGGCTTCCCGGCGGGCGCAGCATTGCCCGATTAGGCCGATTTGGGGCAGTGAACGTCGCTACACTCTGTGAAGTATTGAAACCAGAGTGCCTTTGAGGAGTTTCCAGCGATGAGTCCCTCCGGAGCCGAAGTACTCCGCCAGATCAAGAGCAGGATCGAAGAGGTCGATCCGTCGGTCGTCCGCGAGCAGGTCTCCAACGGCGCCGTTGTGATCGACGTCCGTGAGGCCGAGGAGTGGTCAACCGGCCACATTCCCGGCGCCACGCACGTGCCCAAGTCCTACCTGGAGTCCCGCATCGAGGGCGCCGCCCCCGACCGCGACCAGCACGTGATCCTCTACTGCCAGTCGGGGAACCGCTCGGCCTGGGCTGCCCGGACGCTGATCGAGGACCTCGGCTACGAGAACGTCGAGTCGATGACCGGCGGAATCACGCTGTGGAAGGACCGCGGCTACGAGGTGGAGCAGCCGCGCACGCTGACCGCCGAGCAGCGCGACCGCTACTCCCGCCACCTGCTCCTGCCCGAGGTCGGAATCGAGGGTCAGCAGAAGCTGCTCGACGCGAAGGTCCTGCTCCTCGGCGCCGGCGGTCTCGGCTCCCCGACCGCCCTCTACCTGGCCGCGGCGGGCGTGGGCACGCTGGGCATCGTCGATGACGACACAGTCGACCTCTCAAATCTCCAGCGCCAGGTGATCCACTCCTCCGAGCGCGTCGGAATGCCCAAGGTCGACTCGGCCGAGGAGACGATCAAGGCGCTCAACCCGGACGTCGAAGTGCGCAAGTACCAGGTTCGGCTGGGCCCCGAGAACATCATGGACATCCTCCCCGGCTACGACATCGTGGTCGACGGGCTGGACAACTTTCCCACGCGATACCTGCTCAACGACGCCTCGGTACGGCTGCAGATTCCGGTCGTCTCGGCAGCGATCCTGGGCTTCGAGGGTCAGCTGTCGGTGTTCAAGCCCTACGACGGCCCCTGCTACCGCTGCCTGTTCCCGGTGCCGCCTCCGGCCGAGCTGGCTCCGTCCTGCGGCGCCAACGGCGTCCTCGGGGTGCTGCCCGGGACGATGGGCCTGCTCCAGGCCACCGAGGTCATCAAGCTGATCCTCGGCGAGGGCGAGCCCCTCATTGGACGCCTGCTCATGTACGACGCCCTAGCTGCCCGCGTCACCGAGGTCAAGGTGCGGCGCGACCCTGACTGCGCGATCTGCTCCCGCCACCCGGAGGAGATCGCCGACGAGGAACTCGGGGTATTCCCCGACTATGAGGCGTTCTGCGCTGGGGCCCACTAACCCCGGCCTATGCCCTCGGACCGACTAAGCTCGCGCCCCATGGCCACGATTCGCATTCCTCCCGTACTCCGGGCCGCCGTCGGCGGCGAGAAGGAGCTGAGCGCGGAAGGTGACTCAGTTGGAGAAATCCTGCGCTCCGTCGTCGATAGCCACCCCGAGACTCAGTCCCAGCTGTTCTCCGGCGATGGCGGACTAAATCGTTACGTGAACGTGTATTTGAACGATGAGGACGTCCGCGTTCTCGACGGGCTCGAGACGGCTGTCGGCTCGGGTGACACCCTGGTGATCCTGCCGGCCATGGCCGGCGGCGCAGCCTGACCCGGGGCGCCGTCAGGCTCCCGGCACCTCGCTACACTTCGTAAAGTAATGGCCGCGGAGAGCTTGCAGAACAAGCCGTGCGGAGGGCGCTACGGGGACATCGTTCAGTCGATCGGCCACACGCCGCTGATCGAGCTCAAGCGTCTCAGCCCCAAGCCCGGGGTCAGGATCTGGGCCAAGCTGGAGTCGCGTAACCCCACCGGGTCGGTCAAGGATCGGGTCGCCCGAGCGCTGATCGAGGATGCCGAGGACAAGGGCCTCATCCGGCCCGGGCAGACGATCCTCGAGCCCACCTCCGGCAACACCGGCATCTCACTGGCGATGATCTGCGGCCGCAAGGGCTATGACCTGAAGGTCGTGATGCCTGAGAACGTCACCCCCGAGCGGACCGAGTTGCTGCGGATGTACGGGGCCGACATCGTCTACTCCGAGGGCTCTAAGGGCTCCAACGGTGCCGTGGAGCTGGCCTTGGACATGGCCGAGCGTGACGCCTCGTACTACATGCCGTACCAGTACGGCAATCAGGCCAATCCCGACGCGCATTACAACGGGACGGCGCTGGAGATCCTCGAGGAGCTCGACGAAGTCAGCGCCTTCGTGGCCGGGCGGGGCACCGGTGGGACGCTGATGGGCAACGGCCGCCGTCTCAAGGAGGAGTTCGGCGACGAGGTCAAGATCGTGGCCGCCGAGCCGATGCAGGGCGAGCCGGTTCAGGGGCTGCGCTCACTCGAGGACGGGTTCATCCCGCCGATCATCGACCTGAGCCTGCTTGACCGCAAGATCTTCGTCACCAACCACGACGCGATCGTGTGGACGCGCAAGCTGATGGACGAGGAGCGGCTCTTCGCCGGAGTCTCCTCGGGCGCTATTGCGCGCGTCGCGGTACGTATTGCCGGCGAGCTCGACGAGGGCAACGTGGTCTTCATCGTTTGCGACGACGGCTGGAAGTACCTGTCGTCGGGCATCTACACCCGCCCCATCGAAGAGATCGAGAACCTGGACTCCACCGTCTGGTGGTGATCGACACCGAGCGGGCGGCGGCGGGTGACGGCGAGGAACCCACCCCCCGTCGCGCTCTGCTGGGCCAGGCCGGGGCCACGCTGGCCGGATTCACGCTCCTGGCCCTGACCGGGTGCGGAGCGCAGCCCAAACCGGGCCCGCAATCGGTCAAGCGGGCGGCTCCGCCCGTGCGTTCGAATGACGTCGTGCTGCTGGGTCGTCTCCTCGACCTCGAGCGCCGTACGGTGGCCGCCTACATCGCAGGCATTCCGCTGTTGCGCCATCCCGAGGCGAAGGCGGCCGAGCAGTTCCTCAACGAGGAGCTCCAGCACACCGGCGAGCTGTTGTCGCTGATCAAGGCGGCCGGCGGCACGGCGCCCGACCGGCCGCCCAGCTACGACCTGGGTCACCCGAGAACCCCGGAGGACGTTCTGGCTCTGCTCCACGCTTTGGAACGGGCGCAGATCGCCGCCTACCTCGAGGCCATCCCGCGGCTCTCGCCTGATCCGGTGCGGGCCGCGGCAGCGTCGATCCTGACCAACGACGCTCAGCACATCGCCATCCTGCGCCTCGCCCAGGGCCAGACGCCGGCGCCGAGTGCGTTTGTGAGCGCTCATGAGTGAACCCCGACCCCGGGCCGGCGTGACCCGCCGTGAGATGTTGGCGCTCGGTGGCGCCGGGCTGGGCGCAGCGGCCGGCGGAGCCCTGGTGGCCGCGGCCGGCGGGATCTTGCTGGACGCCTCCCCGGCCACGGCGACGAGCCTCCCCAGCCCGACCGACGCCGACCGACTGCGGCGGTTGGTCAGCGTGGAGCTGCTGATGCTCTATTGCTATGAGCATGTGCTGGCCGGACCTCTCCTGCGCCCCCGGGCCCACCGGCTGATGCTGCCTGTTCGCGGCCAGGAGGAGGCTCACGTCCGCGTTCTCAGCTCCCGCCTCGCCGCGCTCGGGGGTACGCCGCCGGTCGGACCGGCCAGCGTCAAGGAGGCCGATCGTGACCTGGCCCGGCGCGGGGTCGGCGGCCGCCTGAACCAGCTTCAAGGCGGGCGAGACGCGCTGTTTCTGCTCCTCGCCGTCGAGCAGGTTGTCGTCGGCGCCTACTTCGTCGCCTTGACCAAGCTCGATGACGTACGTCTGGTCGCACTCGCCGCCCAGATCATGGCCAACGACGCCCAGCACGAGGCCCTGGTTGGCGAGGCCCTGCATCCCGGGCAGGCCCAGAAGGCTGTTCCCTACGGACTGGTCCAGGGCATCCAGTGAGGCTGTCCGTGGTCCGGTGCTAGCCTCGCCCGGCGATGCGCATCCCCCGCGCTCTCTACGACGAGATGGTGGCGCACGCCCAGGCTGACGCGCCCAACGAGTGCTGCGGGATGATCGCCTCCCGCGACGGCGAGGCGGTCGAGCTGCATCGGGCCGAGAACGCGGCGGCCAGCCCGCTGCGCTACGAGATCGATGGCGCGGAGCAGTACCGCATCCAGATGGCCATCGACGATGCCGGCCATGATCTGGGCGCGATCTATCACTCCCATACGCGCAGCGCTCCGTATCCGTCTCAGACCGACATCAATCTGGCCTTCTACCCCGAAGCGTTGTACCTGATCGTCGGAGTCGCCGGTGACGAGCCCGAGGTACGGGCCTACGAGATCCGTGACGGCCAGGTGCACGACGCGGAGTTGACCGTCAGCTGATGAGCCGGCCGCCGGGCAGGCTCGACGAGCTGCTCTGTCCTGGCTGCGGTTCTCGTTTCAGCGCTGAGGAACGGTTCTGCCCGCAGTGCGCGCTGCCCTTGGTCCGTGCGCAGCCGGCTCAGGAAGAGGCTGACGTCTCCGAGCGCCACGGCCGGGCGCGCAAGGTCAAGCCGCAGCTCGGGGAGGGGTCTCTGGTGCGCGTCGCCGGTGCCCGTAATCAGGCCGAGGCGGAGTTCATCCAGGGACTGCTGCTCGAGGAGGGGGTCCCGTCCCTGGTGAAGCGGAGCGCCGGCTTCGACGTCCCCGATTTCCTGGCCGCCGGTCCGCGCGACATCTTCGTGCCCCAGAGCGGGCTGGACACGGCGCGCGAGGTGCTGCTTCAGGCCGAGCTGATCAGGCCCGAGGCCGGGGGCGCCGTGGTCGCCCCGGGCCGGCTGCTGGCCGGCCTGATCCTGGCCCTGATGATCGGCGCGCTGATCGTGTGGTTGGCCAGTCTGGTGGTGCGATCCTGAGGGCGGGGCGCCCATCAGGCCGCGCCGGTCTAAGCCATGTGAGCGAGGCGGCGCAGATGCGAGCGCCATGCATCCTCGGTACGGCTCAGCGGCCGATCGCCGAAGGCCTCGCTGATCGCGGCCCGGGGGCCTTGGGGATGTAGCCGCGTGGCGAACCGGGCCGCCGCGGCCTCGCCCTCCTCGCGGACCAGCAGGTCGATGACCGTGCCCCCGAGCAGAGTGGCGTCGCGCAGGCTCGGGGGGAAGCGGATCCGGCCCACGCCGCCGCCCTCGTGCAGACGCCGCGCGATGGCCGGCCGAGCGTGGTCGGTCTGGCCTGAGAACCAGCGGGCGGCGCCCTCCAGCAGCCAGGCCCAGCGGAGCTCGCGGCGCAGGCGGATGGGCCCCATCACACCTTGCAACTCCTTGTTGTTCTCCATGATCACGCGTCGGGCGTAGAGCGACGCCGCGGTCAGCCCGAGCATCTCCCGCGAGCCCTCCACGTTGGACGCCCGCCCGCGCAGTACCGAGGGGGACAGCACGTGAAGCTGATCGCGGGCTGCCCATCCGGCCACGTAGCGCCGGGCGGCCGGCGCGGTCATCAACCAGACCAGGGGCATGGTTGGGTTGGTCATGGTCAGCGAACTCACGCTGCCGTGCAGGATCACCGTGATCTCGGGGATCCGTCGCGGGAACAGCTCGGCCAGGCGCAGTTCGGTCAGCTCAATCGACTGCAGGACCCGGCGCGCATCGCGGGCGTCGCCTTCGCTGTGCCGGGCGCGGAAGGCGCCCAGCCCGGTCTCAACCCAGGCCATCGTCGGTTAGAGCGTACGAGCACCGCAGACCCGGGGGGCAGAACGCCCACGCCGAGCCTGCGGTTAAGCATGTAGGCGCTAGACGAGGACCGGCTGGCGGTCTGAGGCGATCGAGGCGATCTCCTCTGAAGCCCGGTCGAACTCTTCGTCGGAGAGCACCGGAGTGCCCTCAAAGGGCAGCTCACGGGTCAGCTCCAGCCACGAACGGCAGCCGCCGTACTCGTCGCGCACCTTGACCGTGACCGGCCGCGGGATCCGATAGGTCCGCAGCAGAATGACGTGCAGGGGATGACGCCGCTTCCAGGCCAGGCGCTTCTCGGCGTAGTCGGGCGTCCAGACATAGAACGGCGACAACGCATCGACGGCCCGTCGGTCGGTGACGGTGAAGTGACCTGCCACTTCAGCCCAGGCCCGGATTCGGACCCGATCGGGCTGGCTCAGCTGCTCACCTCTGTGCAGAGCCTGCGGGTGTGGCTCGCCCTCGCTCCAAACGCCCTCCTCGAGGGCGCGGGAGAGTTCGGGGCGGTGGGACTCGCGCACCAGGTCGGTGCGCTGATGATCGAACGTGGGGTACAGAAAGAAGCGCTCGTGATCGAGCTTGAAGTGCTTCTCGGGTTCACGGATGCCGCCCTTGCGCAGGGTCAAAAGCTGCTCGCCTTCGGCGAGCGCCCGTACGGTGACGGCCCATTCTTTAAAAGCAATCGGCATATAAAAATAAAATGGGGGGACGTATTTGCAGTTCCGGGTGTGTCCCGCCAGCGCAAAAGTGCAACGGCCGTGGCAGGACGGAAAAGATTGTATGACAGAAGGCAGGAATTGCCAAATATCCCTGCTAATTTACGTATTGTGTGCCCCCAAGGGCGGGGGAAAAGCTACGCTACCGTAACCACGATGGCGGGGCTCAGAGCCGGGTTCCGGCCAGTCCCTCGAGCACCTCGATGAGGGCGGCGAAGTCATCGTCGCCGAGCCCCCGACCGAGACCCGCGGTGAGGACCTCACCCACCTCGGCGGCGGCTGGGAAGGGCACCCCCAGCGCCTGGCCCTCCTCGAGGCACAGGCGGACGTCCTTGAGCATGTGCTCGAGCTTGAACAGCGTCGAGTAGTCGTGCTCGCGCATCGGGCCGGCCTTCAAATTGAGCATCGCGGAGCCGCCGGAGCCGGAGCTCATCACGGCGATCAGTGCGTCGAGGTCGACATCGGCCTTGGCTCCGACCAGGAGGGCCTGCCCGAGTGCCGAGGCGTTGGCGGCCGCCACCGCGTTGTTGATGACCTTGACCATCTGACCGTGGCCGAGTGGGCCGGCGTGGACGATCACCTCGCCCATCGCCCCGAGCAGCGGACGGATCCGCTCGAAATCCTCGGCCCGCGCCCCGACCATGAAGGTCAGCGTGCCGTCCTTCGCCTTCGGGGAGGAGCCGGTGACCGGCGCGTCGATCACGGTCAGCTGACGCTCGGCCAGTGTTGCTGCGAGGCGGCGTGTGGGCGCCGGGCCGATGGTCGAGCAGTCGATCAGCAGCGTGCCCGGCGCGGCCGCGTCGACGACGCCGTTCTCACCCAGCAGGACGGCCTCGACCTGCTCGGCGTTCACGACCATCGTGATGACAAATTCGCTTCCCGCCGCCGCCTGCGCCGGCGTGGCCGTCAGCTGTGCGTTGTGCTCGGCGCAGAAGGCCTCGGCCTTGGCCGCGGTCCGGTTCCAGACCGTGACCTCGAAGCCCGCGCGGACCAGGTTGGCGGCCATGCGCGAGCCCATGATCCCCAGCCCCAGGAAGGCGACGCGTGCACTCACGGGGGAGAGCCTAGCCCGCCGCCGCCAGGGGTCTCGATCCGCAGTCGCTGACCGGGCGCGAGCTCTCCCAGGGACTTGGCCGGAAGCTCCCTGCCGTCGAGCAGGTTGCGGCCCGGCTGGCCGGCCGATCCCCCATCGGCCCCAGGCGGGGCGTGCCGGCGACGCTCGGTGATCAGCGAGTAGTGCAGCGGAGCCAGGGCCTCAAGCTCACGGATGACTCCATCGCCACCCCGGAACCGGCCAGCGCCGCCCGAGTCCCGCCGCAGCGAGTACTGCACCATCCGCAGCGGGAATTCCAACTCCAGCGCCTCCACCGGCGTGTTGAGCGTGTTGCTCATGGCCACGTGGACGCCGCTCGGACCGTCCGCGTCGGGGCAGGCGCCCTGGCCGCCACCGATGGTCTCGTAGTAGACGACGTGTTCGTCGCCGAGGGTCACGTTGTTCATCGTCCCCTGCCCCAGGGCGCGGCCGAAGGCGGCCAGGACGACATCGGCGACGCGGGATGAGGTCTCGACGTTGCCGCCCACCACCGCCGGGGCGGAGCCGACGTCGCC
>JBDTEE010000223.1:0-11261 GCA_039922645.1 Solirubrobacteraceae bacterium
ATGGCCGAGCAGGTGCAGACCGACCTCGGACGCGTGGACATCCTGGTCAACAACGCCGGGAAATCGATCCGCCGTTCGCTCGAGCTCTCCTATGACCGTCTGCACGACTACCAGCGCACGATGCAACTGAACTACTTCGCCCCCGTGCGGCTCATGCTCGCCCTGCTGCCCGGGATGCGCGAGCGTGAGTTCGGCACGATCGTCAACGTCTCCACAATCGGCGTGCTCACCCGCGTCCCGCGGTTCGGCGCCTACATCGCGTCCAAGGCGGCGCTCGACATCCTCTGCGATGCCTGGCAGGCCGAGACCCACTCCGAGGACGTGCGCTTCTGCACCGTGCATATGTCCCTGGTACGCACGCCGATGATCGAGGCCACAACCATCTACCAGCGCTTCCCCGTCCTGAGCCCAGACGACGCCGCGGACGTGCTCTGTGAGGCGATCATCCACCGGCCGCGTCGCGTCAGCCCGCCGTTTGGCCAGATCGCCGCCTTCGCCGATGCGATGAGCCCGGGGATCATGGACCGCGTGCGCAACCAGGGCTTTCAGCTGTTCAGCGACTCGGCCGCCGCGCGGGGCGACAAGGACTCCACCGAGCCGGTCGAAGTGTCGGCGCAGGCTCGCGCGTTCGCCGAGGTCACACGCGGCGTGCACTGGTAGGCGAGCGCTCAGCGCGCAGGGCCGCCTCGAGCTCAAACCGCGCATCGGGATCATCGAGCTGGTCGCCGAGAAGCTCGCGCAGACGCGCTATCCGGTAGCGGACAGTCTGCGGATGCAGGTGAAGGTCGCGCGCCATGGCGGCCGCGTTGCCCACGTACTGGACATAGGCCAGCGCGGTGGCGGCCATGCGGCCCCGGCGGGCGGGGGTCAGCTCAGTGAGCGGCGCGAGACGCCGAGCGGCGATGCGCTCGATGACCGGCGCCGCCTGGCTGACGAGGAGGGCGCCGAGATGGTCATCGGCGGTGAGGAGATTCGTGCCGTCGGCGAGCTCGAGCGCAGCGGTGGCGAGTCGCCAGGAGAGCGGCAGGTGGTCGAGGGGGCCGTTGGGACCTGAGGCGGCTTCTCGTCCGGCGGCGGCGACCGTGACCGCGGCCCGGCGCCCGGGACCGTCAGCGTCGGGAAAGATGACGCAGCCAAAGCCCTCGACGACAGCCGGGAGTGCTTCCGGCCCCAGGCGACGGGCGAGGCCGGCCAGGCGTGCCGGCCGGCAGGCGAGTGCGGCGGCGGTGCGCGGAAGACGCCAGCCGAGGTCGGTCGCGAGCGAAGCTTGATCCGCGCCCGGCGCGCGGCCCAGAAGCGCCCCCACAAGCTCCTCACGCCGGCGTTCGCGATCCCCCGCGAGCTCAGACGCGGCCTGTGCGTAGCCCTCGACAGATTCCGAGGACAGCTCATCGATGTAGGCGAAGATCGCTTCGGCGACTCCAGCCACTATTTTCGGATCGAGTCCGGCGGCGTGGCTGGCCGTGGCGAACCGCCGCCAGGCCACACGCGCGCCCACGCGGTAGGCAGCCTGTAGAGCATCGAGAGTCCGGCCGGCGCGCTGCTCGGCGCGCCCCAGCGCGACGTAGACCTGCCGACCGGCGTTGTCCGCCGCCTCCGGGTCGCGAACCAGCGTGACAAAACGGGCCAGTGCCTCATCGACCCCAGATCGGACGGCCTCCCCGAAGGCCCCCTCAAGCGGGCGCATGTATTCGGGAACCTCATGGCTGATTACAGCGAGGATCTCGGCGGCGATCGCCGGCAGCTCCGGCTCGAGTACGTCGGCGACGGTGGGTGGCAAGCTTATGCTCATATAGATGAGCATAAACGTTGCGGGTTTCCCCCATTCCGGCCAAGAGAATTGCCTATTAGTCACATACCTTTCAGGACATGTCCAAAGCTGAACGTGCGGCAAATCTGACGGGTGTCGTCGTCCCGTTCATCGGGGTCCTCGTGGCGATCGCCCTGCTGTGGCAGCGATGGGTAGACCTCACCGACCTCGCGCTGTTGGCCGTCTTCTACCTGCTCACGGCGGTCGGAGTCACGGTCGGCTTCCACCGGCTGCTCACCCATCGCTCCTTCCAGACGCATCCACGCGTCGAGCGTGCGTTCGCGATTCTGGGCTCGCTATCGGTCCAGGGCTCGGTTCTCGACTGGGTCGCCGACCACCGCAAACACCATGCTCACACCGACGTGGAGGGCGACCCCCATTCCCCGCACGTGGGGCACGGCACCGGAATCGCGGGCCTATGGCACGCCCACACCGGCTGGCTCACGAGGACGCAAGGGCAGGCCGATTGGAAGCAGTACGCGCGAGATCTTTACGAGGACCCCGCGATGCGCCGCGTCGGCAAGCGCTTCCCGCTCTGGGTCGCCCTCTCGCTTCTACTGCCCACGCTGGCTGGATTCGCGCTCCACGGCTGGACGTGGCAAGGCGCACTCCGGGGCTACATCTGGGGCGGACTCGTGCGGATCTTCCTCGTGCACCACGTCACCTGGTCGGTGAACTCGATCTGCCATTTCTTCGGGCGCCGCCGCTTCGCCACCGATGACCGCTCCACCAACGTCGCTTGGCTGGCGATCCCGTCGCTCGGTGAGTCGTGGCACCACAACCACCACGCGTTCCCGCGGAGTGCCCGCCACGGCCTGCGCTGGTACGAGGTCGATCCCTCAGCGCTGATCATCACGGGTCTCGAGAAACTCGGGCTCGCGTGGGGTGTCGTGCGCATCGCTCCGGAGCGCCAGACGGCGCGCCTTGACAGCGGCGACCATGCGGGCGCGCAGGCCTAACCCGGCCGAGGACCGCCGGCGATCCGGCCGCGATCCGGCCGCGAGCCGCGGGGGGCCATTTCTTCATCACCTCTTACCAATCCGTCCTAAATCTCGTAGGTGCGTCAGGGAACTGCGCCCCCACTTCCCTGACTCGCCCGGGTGGAGCAGAAGGATCTGTTCTGCCCGGGCTCACCTTTCAGGTCGGACCCTGACCTCAAGGGCTCGGTGTGGCCGACCGATACACCCGTATGC
The DNA here is from genome assembly GCA_039922645.1 of Solirubrobacteraceae bacterium. Classification (GTDB taxonomy): domain Bacteria; phylum Actinomycetota; class Thermoleophilia; order Solirubrobacterales; family Solirubrobacteraceae; genus Palsa-465. The sequence goes on from JBDTEE010000223.1 coordinate 3,004, forward strand.
GGGAGCCAGCCATCGAGCGACGCCTCTCGTGGTTATGCGCAAGCCAGGCCGACCGCGAGCGCGTACTCGACATGGAGCGCCGCCTGAAGCCGCTACGCACGCGGTCCTTCGCCGTGCTGGCTGCTGCCCTGATCATCTGCGGGCCTTGGGTCGGTTTTTGGACCCTGGTTCCGCTGGCCATTGCCGGCGCTGTGTTTCTGGTCACCGACAGCGGCTTGGAGGCTTCTCCGCGTCCCGAGTATCGGATGGCGGCGGCGTGGCTCACCGCTGAAGTTGCGATCGCCGCGAGTGTCGCTCTGACCGGCGGCCCTCGCAGCCCGGCGGTCTCCTGGCTTGTCCTGCCGGTCATCACTCTCGCGGCACGGTTTAACGTGCGCGGCGTGATCGCCGGCACCAGCGTGACCGCGGCACTCATGCTGGCGAGCTCGGTCGGGGTGGACCCCGCCGCAGCGCTCGCCAGTCCGCAGCAGGTCATATTCCGGCTGGCTCTGCTCGGGGCCGTTGCGCTGCTCTCGCTGGCTCTCCTGCAGTCCGACCTGCAACACCGAAGCGCCTCGGTGATCGATCCGCTCACCAGCATGCTCAATCGCAACGCGCTCAAAGTCCGCGTCGAGGAACTGCGCCACCAGACGCAGGTCGTGCAACAGCCCATCGGCCTGATCATCGCTGATATCGACCAATTCAAAGCCGTCAACGACACCCATGGCCACGCCATCGGCGACGCCGTGCTGAGGGATGTCGCCTACACCTTGCGCAAGCGCCTCCGTGCCTTCGATCTTGTCTATCGCCTCGGGGGTGAGGAGTTCCTCGTGCTGCTGCCTGGCGCCGACGCCGCGCATGCCGCGGTGATGGCCGAAGCTCTCCGCGAAGCCGTCGGTGCCGAGTCGCGTGGAGGCCTGCCAGTGACGATGTCTTTTGGCGTCAGCGCCAGCCCGCCAAGCTCGTTTGATTACGAAGCTGCCTTTGAGGCGGCAGACCAAGCCCTCTACGCAGCCAAAGCTGACGGCCGCGACCGAGTCCGCATTGCCGGACGTACTGGCCAGAGCGCTCCGTTCGAGCCACCGCCAAACCCTAGACCGCGGGCACTAGCCGTTTCGGGCCACCTCAGTTAGCTCAGGCGCGGCGCCCTCTGGCCCGCGGTCCACAAACCCCGTGGGATCAAGTCCCGCGAGAGCCGCGGTGAGGCGGCCCGGTCTCCGCGCGGCATCCTCCGCCTGTTCCTTGCGGGCGATTGCCGCGCGCACGAGTTTCCCGCCGAGGTAACGGACCGGCTCGGGTGGCAGGCGAGAGGGCGGCACGGACCGAAGGGCCTCGGGCAGGTCCTCGCTGAGCTGCCCGAGCGCCATCGCGGCCAACGCGTCCGCGACAACGTACGAGGGCCCGCAGCCGTTGCCAGAAAATCCCGCCGCGGCGAGGACGGCCGGATGGCCGCCGACTTTGAACATGAACGGCAAGCCCGAAACGGAGTAGTCGATCGGCCCGCGCCAACTGCGCGTCACCGGCACGTCCGAAAGCTGCGGAAACGTGTAATGAAACTGGGCGCGGACCTCCGCAGCTCTCGACGAATCCCCGTGGAAACCGTTGCCGACGCGTCCGTTAAAGGCCAGCGTGCCTCCGCCCTTGCCGAAGACGAGCCGGCCGTCGCTCGCACGCTGGTAGTAGTTCACGAGCCGTCGCGAGTCCGATATCGACAGACCGGGCTCCCACCCGAGCTCGTCCAGCCGTTCCGAGATCGGGTCGGTCGCGACCATGTCGCTGGAGGTCACCACCAATGAACGGCGCGCCTGCGGGAGCGCGGCCGTCCAGGCGTTCAGCGCCAGCAGGACCGTGTCCGCCCGGATCTGACCACGCTCGGTGTCAACGCGCGGCCGAGTATCGCCGTGGACGGCACGAACTGGAGTGCCTTCGAGAACGGTGATCCCGCGTCGCCGGGCAACGGCGGCGAGTCCGCGCGCGACCTTCGCAGGATGGAATGTCGCCCCGGTACGTTCGAACACGCCGCCAAGGTGCTGCTCTGAGCCCGAACGTTTCTTTACCTCCTGCCGGCTGAGTAGCTCATAGGGCGCGGCGCCCGTTGGAGCAATCGCCTCAACCGCCGTCTCCCAAGCACCGAGCTGGGCGGGGTTTGTGGCCGCCCACAACCAGCCAGCTCGGCGGAACTCCCCGTCGATCCCCGTCTCGTGAAGAAAGCCTCCGATGGACGCGATGGCGGATTCGCTGGCCATGGCATACCGGAGCGCGTCGGCTTCTCCGCAGATCTTGCGCAGACTTGCGAACTTCGACCACGCGCTCATGACGAAGCCGCCGTTGCGCCCGCTGGCGCCACCGCCGCAGATGTCTGCCTCCAGCACGACGACGTTCAGGGACGGGTCGCGCCGGTTGAGCGCTAGGGCCGTCCACAGGCCGGTGAACCCTCCGCCGACGACACATACGTCAGCAGTCGGTGGAAGCCGAGAGTCGCGATCGGGGTGCGGCTCGGGATAATGTTCGGCGGCGAGCGCCTGCTCAAGCCATAGCGAACGCCGACGGCCAGGAGGCCAGACAGGACCCGGCGGGAAGGTGGCGAGAGCGGTGCGAGAAGGGCGTGGCATCAAGCCAGAGCATCCCACGACTCATCGGTCTGCCCTTCCCTCATCCGGGTCCTCGGGACCAACCATCGCACGCTGTGCATCGAGATGTTGACCACCGGCTCCTGGAACCCGGCACACTGCGCGATCTCGTGCTCCCAGTCGCCCGCTAGTCGATCGGGTTGACTGTCGGGGTGCATGGAGAAATCAGCCACCAGCTCGGGAGCGGCCTCGTAGGCACGACTGAACGCTTCGCGGAGCGCGCAGCGCTCCCAGGCGGGGAACATCCAGAGTGCGGCGAGGGTCCCGCCGGTCGAGACGGCCTCCGCCGCCTTGCGGTGGCGGAGGCCGGGATCGATCCAGTGCCAGGCTTGAGCGCTGATCAAAGCCGGGAACGATTCCTCGATCGGCCAGTGCTCAAAATCGCTCTCGACGATCGAGACCCGCTCGAGGCCGGCACACTTGCGACGGGCCACCGAGGCCATCTCCTGATCAGGCTCTAGGCCAATGACCCGCAGCCCACGTGCGGCCAGCTGTACGGTTGCCTTCCCGGTACCGGCCCCCACCTCGAGGATCGGGCCGCCGGCCTGTAGAGCCATGTTCTGGACCAGTCCCTGCATGACCTCCGCCGGGTAGGACGGCCGCGCCCGGTCATACAACTCCGCCACCTGGCCGAAGGCCAGGCGCTTCCGGTCCAGCTCGCGGACGTCGCTTACCGTCATCGCGGCTGTTCCATGCGCTGGTCAAGCGGTTCGGTGCTGGCCTGGGCACGTAGCGCGCGGCCGATGACCAGTCGCTGGATTTCACTCGTCCCTTCAAAGATCGTGTAGAGCTTCGCGTCGCGGTACCACTTCTCGACTGGGAAGTCCTTGATGTAGCCCCAACCGCCCATCGTCTGAACGGCCTGTTCGCAGGCCCGCACGGCGACCTCGGAGGCTTTGAGCTTGGACATCGAGCCCTCCGCATTCTCGAACGGCTTGCGCTCTGCGGCCATCCACGCTGCCCTCCAGGTCAGCAGCCGGGCGGCATCGATGTCGGCGGCGAGATCGGCGAGCGGAAATGCGACCCCCTGATTCTCGATGATCGGCTGCCCGAACGCTTCGCGTCCAGAGGCATAGTCGCGGGCGAACTCCAGCGCAGCCCGAGCGATGCCGATGGCCTGAGCCGCCACCATCGGGCGGGTTCGCTCAAAGGCGCCGAGAGCGGCAGAGCTACGCCGCTGCACCGCGGCGGCGGGTCCCCCCTCCTCGGACGGCGCGATCGGTGCGCGCCCCTGTTCGGACTCGCGTCCTTTGGCGATCCGCTCCTCAAGGCGCTCGAGTCCGCCAAGGAGTTGGTCGCCGGGCACGCGGCAGTCCTCCATCACGATCTCGCCGGTGTGCGAGGCGCGGCAGCCGAGCTTGTCCAGCTTGCGGAGCATCGTGAGTCCGGGGGTTCCCTTCGGCACGATGAACACCCCCTGACCCCGGTGCCCAGCTTCGGGATCCACCGTGGCCACGACGACGTGAACGTCGGCGATGCCGCCGTTGCCAATGAAGACCTTCTGACCGTCGATCACCCAGTCCTCACCCTCGCGCCGAGCCTGGGTTTGAATCGAACGGATGTCGCTGCCGCCGCTCGGCTCGGTTACCGCGAGTGCGGCCAGCTTCAGGTCACCAGCCGTACCGAAGCACTGCGGCGCCCATTGCGCCAGCTGCTCATCGGTGGCCGCCTGCCGGATCGCCGCGAGCGCCAGCGCCGGCATCACAATCGAGAGCCCGATCCCGGCACACCCCCAGAACAGCTCCTCCATCAGGACCGGCAACGACAGGCCAGTCGGATCCACCGATAGTTCGGCGTAGAGCTCCCAGCCGTAGAAGCCTTGTTGCGCCGCCTCCTCGAGCACGGGCCAGGGGAACTTCTGCTCGCGGTCGTACTCAGCCGCGACGGGCCGGATCACGTCTCGGGCGAAGGCGTGCGCCTTCTCGCGCAGAGCGGACTGCGAGTCGGTCAAGTCAAGTGAGAAGCTCATGGCGCGCCCGCCTCACTCTCAGGTGCACCCGTCTCCTCGGCGACGAAGCCCTCGAGCGAGGCCTTCATCGTCGCCAGAGCATTCCAGGCGTTCGGGAAGCCGGCGTACACAGCGACCTGGCGAAGCACCTCCCGGATCTCCTCTTCCGTAGCCCCCTGACGCCGAGCGGCACGAACGTAGACACCGAGTTGCAGTTGCTGACCGAGCGTCGCGAGCATCGCCACGGTGCAGAGAGCCCGGGTCTTGGGATCCAGGGCATCGCCCGCGTACACCTCGCCATAGACAAAGTCCATGACGTAGCGGTGTAGCTCTGGATCGAGGGATTCCAGGTACTCCCGCCCCCGGTCGACGTTCTCGGGCCCCACGAAGCGGGCCATCACCTCCGGTCCGGGCTCACTCACCGGACGTGCTCCGGTCGGCGATGTACGAAGCCGGATCAAAGGCCACCCGGATTCCCGTCGAAGCAAACTTGCCCACCACCTCGCCATCAGCGAGCACATCCGCCTCAGCCCACACCAGCCTCCCGCCCGCCCGAACGACCCTGGCCTCGGCTCGCAGCCGATCGACCTTCTTCGCGTTCACCGGCCGGGTGAAGCGGGCAAAGATGTCGATCGTGGTGATCGCGCTCTTCTGGATCTCCTCGTCAGTCAAGATCGTCGTCGTTGCGGCCGCCATCGCCGCATCGGCTAGGGCCGTCGCCACACCACCCTGAATCACGCCCAACGGGTTGCCCAACTCCTCCGCCGCGTCCATCTCATAGACCGCCTCCCCTCGCCCGAACTCAACCAGATGCATTCCAAGCGTCTCGGAAACCGGCGAGCGCAATTCACCCGCGCGGCTTTTCTCCAACATCTGATCCACGAACTCGTGACTCATGGCGCTCCACTCCATTACTTGGGGACGTCGGGACCCTACCCGCCCGAGCCATGCAGACACCCCCGAAGCGCTCAGACGTCGAAGAAGACGGTCTCACCTTCGCCCTGGATGCAGATGTCGAACCGGTAACCGTCGTCATCCCGCTGGCAATCAGGGTCTCGCGGCGCTCGGGCGGGACCTGCGCGAGGACGGGATCCTCCACCCCCAGGCTCGAGGTACACGCGCGTGGTGAGGTGGCGAAGCAGCCCGCGAGCGAATACATGCACGGCCAGGTAGGGCGCCAGCGGCACGACCACGTGCCAGCGGCCCTCATCGTCGGTGGGGCCGCGGGCGAACGTGGGCGGGTCGCGCTGCCAGGTCTCCACCAGTGCGTCGAGCACCGGTTCGCCCGCCCTGTCGAGCACGAGACCCTCGATACGCACGCCGTCGGGGTCGGCGACCGGTCCCGCCTCCCAGGGGAGACCGAGAGACAAATACGGTCCGACGGTCTGTGACGGCGTCTCGGGCAGCATTCAGTGCTCCTCCTCGATCGGCGTGCCGTCCCGGCCGCCGAGGACGATGTCGAACTCGTAGGCCAGCGCCCAGTTGTCATGACTCGAGTCCATGCTGAAGCGGCTGATCATGCGCTCGCGCGCCGCGACGTCGCGCACCGAGTTGAAGATCGGATCGAACGGAAACAGCGGATCGCCGGGGAAGTACATCTGGGTGACCAGGCGCTGCTCGAAGGAGCGTCCGAGCAGCGAGAAATGGATGTGGGCCGGACGCCAGGCGTTGTCGTGGTTGCCCCACGGGTATGGCCCCGGTTTGATGCTCACAAACTCGTAGCGGCCTTCGGCGTTGGTCACGGTCCGCCCGCCCCCGCTGAAGTTGGGATCCAGCGGCGCCGGCCACTGGTCCCGGCGATGGGCGTAGCGCCCGGCTGCGTTGGCCTGCCAGATCTCGACGAGCGAATCGCGGATCGGCCGGCCTGCTGAGTCCAATAGCCGCCCAGCGACGGTGATTCGCTCGCCGACCGGCTCACCGGCGTGTCCGGCGGTGAGGTCGTTCTCAATGACACCGGGACGCAGGTGCCCGAACCGGGGGCCGGTCATCTCCGTCAACTGCTCGGGCAGGTAGATCAGCGGCTGCTTGGGATGTCTCAGCTAGAATCCCCGCCGACCAATCCCTCCCCGTCTGCGCAATGTGGGCCTGACGGAACTCGTTTGCTCGGGTCTCGTGGGCGTCCACCCAGGGTCCGGGCTGTACGGGTTTCGGAGGCCTTCAGCGAGCGGCAGCCGGACAGGGGAGCGGTCGTGTCAGCCCATCCAGGTTGCGCTGCACCGTTACAACCGGGGTTCGCGCTTGACCCCGGGCCCCTCGCCGCGAGTCGATCCGCCCCTCGCCGAGCGATGGTCGGGACTCGGATGGGCGTGTACTTCGTGGAGCGCTGATGACCAACTCAGAATTCTCAGACGGAAGCCGCGTCAGAGGCAGGGCAGACGGGACTGCGGGCGTGGGTGACGAGACGCAATCGGGACTGCGTCCGCTGTTGGCCATCTCCAACGAGATGGTGCGCATTTACAAGGAGCAGTTCGGCCGCGGGCCGACGAAGGCTCGCACCGATTACGCCGGCCCGAACACGCTCGTGTGTCTGCTCGAGAATACGTTCACTCCGGCTGAGCGCAACCTCCAGGCGATGGGCGAGCATCAACGTCTGCGCGACATCCGGCTGCTCTTCCAGTACGCCGACTCCTCGCGGTTCACCCAGCCCGTCGAGCGGATCACGGGACGCCGGGTTACTGCGTTTGTCAGCGGCATCGATACCAACAGCGATGTCGCCTGCGAGCTGTTCATCCTTGAGCCTGAGCCCACGCCGGGAGAGTCGTAAGTCACGACCCCGCGGCCCACGCCCAGGCTCAGACCGCCGCTGCGGCTGCCGGCTCGGGGCTGGGTTCACTGGTGAGCACCGGCGGCTCGAGGTCGAGCCCCAGCCCGCTGACCCGGGCGACCTCGGCGATCAAACGGCTCCTGAACACCTCGGGGCGAAACCCGAGCGCGTGGTGGCGAATGACCTGCGGGTCGAATCGAGCGAAGTCCTCATGGCGCATCGCCTCGGCGAGGGCGTCGCAATTGCCCGCGGGATAGAGCACGCCGGTGACGCCGTCGATCACGGTCTCGCGGGTGCCACCGGCATCCGGGGCGAGCACCGGGCGCCCGGCGGCCTGGGCCTCAACCGCGGCTATCCCGAACTCCTCGACGTTGGGGACGATCAGTGCGCGAGCCCGCGACATCAGCTCGGAGAGCTGCGCGTCCCCGACTCGGCCGCCACGATCTGTCCGTCGGGCAACTCCGGGGCTTCGTCTGCCATCAGGCCAACCTGCGGATGATCGAAGCCCTGGCCGATCGGCTCGGCGTCGAGGGGCATCAGCACTGGCACAACGTCGAGATGTTCGGTAATCAGGGAGCGGCCGGTGCCCTGACCGCCTTCTGTGCCGGATTGCATAAGCGCCGCGACGAGCTTCAGGACGGCGATCTCTTCATGCTCACCGTGTACGGAGCCGGATTTACCGGCGGCAGCGCCCTACTTCGCTGGATTGATGACACTCATGATGTTGCGCCCGAGATCGACTTCTCGGTGCTCTGCGGGTGAGAGTCACTTTCAGGTCGACCAGGCCAACCAGCTAGTTACTTCCCGCGGAAAAGGTGATGGGGTTGTGAGGGCGTAGTTCCGTCCGGTGTGACGGTCAGGATTCCCTGCAAGTGAACGGGTTTCTGATCGATCGGAGGGTAAATGCTGACGCTCTTGGCGCCGCAGCCGGATTGTC
>JBDTEE010000224.1:0-7746 GCA_039922645.1 Solirubrobacteraceae bacterium
GGGTCGAGCTGACCCTGCGAGGCCGCTTCGGTCAGGTCGCGTCCGTACTTCTCCAGGGCCTGGAACTTCTCCTCAGGGTTCTCATCGGTGACCCGGTGCGAACCGCGCACTTCCCCGAGTGCCTTCAGCAGGTCCTCGCGGGTCGCCCCAGCCGAGCGCAGCGCGTCGCCGGCAGCTCCGGGGTGCGCGGCCAGAGCCAGCAGAACGTGCTCGGTGGACACGTACTCATCGCGCAGATCGCGCATCTCCGCCTCGGCCGTGCGGAGGATCTGAACCAGCTCTCCCGACCCGCTCGCCGGCTCCGGATGGCCCCCGGAGGTGGTCAGCTTGGGCAGGGCCTCGAGCGCCCGGCCGACGGCGGAGCGCACGGTGGCAGGCTCGACGCCGAGCTTGCGCAGCACCGGGGTGACGATCCCGCCGTCCTGCTCGAGCAGTACGGCGAGCAGGTGCTCGGGCGTGGTCTGTGGATTACGGCGCTCGTCAGCCAGCCGCTGGGCGGCTTGGAGGGCCTCCTGGGACTTGATCGTAAAGCGGTCTGGTTGCATGGCAATGGGCTCTCGGTCTTCGATAAATCTCAGTCTTAACGACTAAGGTTATCGCACCGGACGAGCTGATTGGCAAGGCGGCCGGCCCGTGGGCGTCCGCGTCGGGACTTCTCAGTGCCGGATGCGCAGCGTGTGCGTCCGGCTGACGGCCTCTACGTTGCCGCCCGGATCCACGATCTGGCTGAAAACGCTGGCATCGATCTTCCGGTGCTGACGCAGGGCGCTGCGCAGGCGCCGAAGCTGGGCCGCCGAGAAGCGGAGCTTCAGCGTGCGGCGACCCCGCCCGCGGAACAGCTGGCGCGGAACACCGATGTGCATCGACTGCTTGCCGGCAATGGTGATCGTCACGTTGACGCTGGTCAGACAGCGCCGTGAGCAGCTGACCTTGACGAGCAAATGGCGGCGCAGAACGGGACGCTGGCCGGGCAGGGCGATACCGGGGTCGGCGATGCGCGGCTGCAGAGAAAGGGCCAGCAGGGCCAGCCGGGCCAAGTTCGGAGAGCCCAGACCCGAGGCCCGGTCGTATCCGGGACCGGCCGTGCAGCACCCCAGCGAACGCTGCGTGTCGCCGGGTATGTAGGCGCCCAGGTCGTTATTGCCAGTGCGAATGTCGGAGAACACCTTCGCGCCCGCATTGGTGCGCTGAATCTTGTACAGCAGGGAGTTGGTCAGGCCCAGGTTCTGCTTCCCGGCCTGGCGCAGCATCTGGTCGACCAGCGCCAGGCCGCCGGCGAACAGGGGTGAGGCGGCGCTGGTTCCCCCGACCGCGACCCACGGACCCGTCCCGTTGGCCTGGCAGGCCGGGATCGAGCAGTAGATGTTGTAGCCGGGCAGCACGTCGGCCAGCACGGCCACGTCGGGCACATCGCGATTGTGCTGGGTGACAAAGCCGTTCTGGTAGCCGGGCCGGCTGAACAGCTGGCTGGTGCCGCCACCACCCGCCGAGACGTCGTAGGGGGCGTCGTTCCACACCACCTCACTCTGGATCTGGTTCAGCGCGTTAAGCACGATGTTCGTACCCCCCACCCCGGTCACGTACGGAGAGGAGGCCGGGAAGCTCGTCGCCTTAACCGGCAGAGGTGAGCCCTTGACGATGCACGAGGACGAGCCCGCATCGCCGCTTGAGGCGAGCACAGAGATGCCGCTGGCCGTCTCCAGAGAGAGGGCCGCCTCCGCGGTCTTCACCCCGCTGCGCCCGACGGCCAGCGCCAGCGCGGGCTCACAAACCCCCAGGGAGACCGAGATCACGTCGGGAACGCGCCCGCGGTTCTCCAACGGAGCGGTGAGCGATTGGATGACGTCGGCGGGCCGGGCCTGGGACTCATAGACGTCGATCGCCTTCAGATCCGGCGCAGCCGCATCCATGATCTGCAGGTCGAGCTCGGTCTCGCCGATGGGAGCCAGCGGGTGTTTGATGTTCACCCCGAAACCGTTCACGGCGGGGATGGCCAGGCCGAAGCAGCCGGCGAAGGCGCGCAGGTCGGAGTAGCGGAAGCCGTCGATCTCGATCAGCGAGACCCGCTCACCCTGGCCGTTGATCCCGGCCGCATGCAGGGGTGAGTAGCCGTAGGCGTCGAGGTACTGGTTGGGAGTGAAGCCACGGTCGGCCTGACCGGCGGCGCACCCGGCAGCCGTACCCGTGCGTTGGCCGTACCCGGAGGGCGTGACGGCCGCGCCGAAGCGCGCCACGGTATGTGGGAACCGGGCGGCGCTGACCATCTTCACGGCGGGCTGGGCCAGCACCGGTTGGGTGTCGAGGCCGACCACACCGGTGACCGCTCCGCGCAGAGTTGCGGGCAGGCGGGTGGCGGTCGTGGGGGCGAGGAAGCGGTTGGGGCCCGCGGGACCAAGCCGCGCGGTCTGGAAGCGGGCCAACGAGGAGCCGAACAGGCGCTCAGCGCGGCCCACGCTGAGTGTGGCGTCGGCGAAAAGTCCGGTGGTGTCGATGCGCACGCGGGTGGCCCCGGCGCGCTGCAGGAAGGCGGTGACTCGGTTGCGGTCGGAGAGCGAGGCGCCAAAGCGCCGGGCCAGGGTGGCGATCGACTCGTAATGGCCGTACTCGGGCGAGCCGACGGTGCTGACTGCGGTAGCGAAGCGCTCCAGACCGGCCACATCAGCCCGCAGCGGGAAGACCAGGGCAAGGCCCTGGCTGCGTGGGGCCAGCCCGAGGCGCTGCACCCGGCTGCGCGGCGTTCCGGCCAGCGCCGTGGCCGGCGCGAGCAGGCCCAGGCTGGCGATCGAGATCGCCAGCACGATCCATCGTTGACCCCAGTAACGCGTAGGCACCTTTAAGCTCCAGTCGGTCGGGTTCCCGCGGCCCGGCTCCCGGTGGGATCGTTGCATACCGAGTGCGAACGCTCGCCACACCACGCGATGCTTGGACTCCGGAGCCAGCCCTGGCTCAGGTCATCGGCAGAAACGCGCGAGCGGAACAGCCCCTCGCGCGTTCGGCCGGAGCTCAGCCTTCTTCGGAGTGGTTCTTGGCCGGCCGGATGGTGAACCGGGCCAGGTCGGCGTGGCGTACCAGCGCCCCGCCCTTCACGTAGGGGACGATCTCGGCTCGCAGCTCGCGGCGAAGATCCTCCAGGCGCTTGACCTCGGCGGCAAGGTCTCGCGCCCGGCGCTCCAGCCCGGCCACTTGGCGAGCCATGCCGGCCAGTTGCTCCTCGAGCTCGAACACCCGCTCCACTCCGGCCAGGTTCATGCCCAGTTCAGCGGTCATCTCCTGGATGCGCCGTAGCCGGTCGACGTCCTGTTGGGAGTAGAGCCGCGTGCCTTTGGGCGAGCGCTTGGGCTCAATCAGGCCCCGCTGCTCGTACGTGCGCAGGGTCTGAGGATGCATCTCGGCCAGCTCGGCGGCGACCGAGATCATGAACACGCCGCGCTCAGTGGAGACCTCGACACGCGTGGTGCGCACGCGCCGGGTGGCCATCAAACCGCCTCCTCGGCCGGTGCCGCGCTCTCAGCGGGAAACAGCCGCGAGCGCGGATTGCCGTTCATCACCGCGGAGAGCTTGTCGACCAGCGCGGACTGCTCGGGCGAGAGGGTCGAGGGCACGTCGATGACGAAGCGATAGTGGATGTCGCCGCGCCCCTTTCCGTTCAGCCGTTGCGGTCCCTCACCCCGCAGCCGCTGCACGGTGCCGTGCTTTGTCCCCGGCGCGACGCGCAGTCGCTTGGCGCCGTTCAGCGTCGGGACCTCGATCACCGCGCCCTGGAGGGCCTCGGGGATGCTCAGGGGAACCTCGACCTCGAGGTTCTCGCCGGTGCGCTTGAAGACCGGCGACTCGGATACGCGGGTGATCACGAACAGATCGCCGGGATCCGCGCCGCGCAGCCCGGGCTCGCCCTTGCCGGCCAGCCGGATCCGGCTGCCGTCCTTCACTCCAGCGGGGACGTTGACGCGCATCCGCCGAACCGAGCGCTGGGCGCCAGAGCCGTTGCAGGTCGGGCAGGGATCGTCGATGACCGTCCCCGAGCCGTGGCAGTTGGAGCATGGCTGGGACATCGAGAAGATGCCCTGGCTCTGGGATTCCACTCCCCGGCCGTCACAGACCGGACACACCCGCGGCACGGTGCCCGGCTTGGCACCCGAGCCATGGCAGGTCGGACAGGGCTGGGAGGTGGGAACGGCCAGCGCGACCTGAGCCCCCTTGACCGCCTGGTCGAAACTCAGCGAGACCTCGGTCTCCAAGTCCCGTCCGCGCGCCTGGCGGGGCTGCGCGCCGCCACGCACACCACCGGCGCGGCCGGCGGCCCCGCCACCGGAGCCGCGGTTGAAGAGATCGGAGAGGATGTCGCCGAAGCCGCCGCTGAATGATCCGGTGTCAAAGCCACCGGGCATGTTGAACCCGCCGAACGCTCCCCCGCCACGGTCGTAGGCCTTGCGCTTCTCGGCGTCAGATAGGACATCGTGGGCCTGCGAGATCTCCTTGAAGCGCTCCTCGGCCTTCTTGTCACCCGGGTTGCGGTCCGGGTGGTACTGACGGGCCAGCTTGCGGTAGGCCTTCTTGATCTCCTCGTCGGAGGCGTTCTTGCCTACCCCGAGGAGCTTGTAATAGTCGGGTCGCTCAGCCACTTCTGCCCCCTCGGCTCAGCCCGCCACCACGACGCGGGCCGGACGCAGGACGCTCTCGCCGCGCCGGTAGCCGCGCTGGTAGACCTCGACCACCGTCCCGGGCTCGGCCCCCTCCTGGGGCAGCTGAGCAACGGCCTCGTGGTACTGAGGGTCGAACGGCTCGCCATCGGGTGAATAGGGCTCGATTCCGGCCCGCTTGAGCGCGGCCAGCACGTCGGACTGCACGTGCTTGATCCCGTGCAACAGGGACGCGTCGCCGTTCTCGCCGTCGGCGCTGGCGGCATGAGCCAGCGCGCGGTCCAGGTTGTCAATCGCCGGCAGCAGTTCCAGGGCAAGCTTGTTCACGCCCCGCTCCTGCGCCGCCGCGGCCTCGCGCACCGACCGCTTGCGGTAGTTCTCGAACTCGGCCCGGGTCCGCTGGGCCAGGTCCAGATACTCATCGGCCTTGGCCGCCTTCGCGGTCAGCGCAGCGACGTCGACATCGGTCGGCCCTTCGGGCTCCTGCTCCTTTTCCTTAGCCGGAGTGGCGGCAGGGCCAACCGGAGCCTCCGGCTCCCCAGCGGGAACGCTCGGCTTCGGCTCGTCGGGGTTCGGGGTGTTATCCGCATCGGGAGCCGATCGCAACGCGCTTTCGGCTTCCGGTGCGGACGACGCCCCGGAGCCAACCGAAGGCTCCGGGGTTTCACTACGACGATCAGCACTCATTACTTGCCCTCGTCAACAACTTCGGCATCAACCACGTCTTCCTCGGCACCGGCGCCGTTGGTCGACTTGGCATTGCCGTCAGGGTCGCCATCGCCGGAGGCCGCCGACTGCTCCTGGGCCCGCTGGTACATCGCCTCGGAGACCTTGTGGAAGGCCGTGTTCAGGGCCTCGGTCTTGGCGGTGATCGCCTCCGCGTCCTCGGAGGTCAGGGACTCCCGGACATCCTTGATGGCGGCCTCGATCTGGTCCTTCGAGGCCGAGTCAACAGACTCGCCCAGTTCGGTGAGCTGACGTTCAGCCTGGTAGGCGGCGTTCTCGCCGTTGTTGCGGGCCTCGGCGAGCTCGCGCTGGCGCTTGTCGTCCTCGGCGTGAGCCTCGGCGTCGGTCACCATCCGCTTGATCTCGTCCTCGGAGAGGCCGGACCCGGAGCGGATCTCGATCTTCTGCTCCTTGCTCGTGCCGAGGTCCTTGGCCGACACGTTGAGGATGCCGTTGGCGTCGATGTCGAAAGCGACCTCGATCTGCGGGATGCCTCGCGGCGCCGGCGGGATGCCGGTGAGCTGGAACTTGCCCAGTGACTTGTTGTACTTGGCCATCTCGCGCTCGCCCTGCAGTACGTGGATCTCCACGCTCGGCTGGTTGTCCTCCGCGGTGGAGAACACCTCGGACTTGCGGGTCGGGATGGTGGTGTTGCGCTCGATGAGCTTGGTCATCACGCCGCCCTTGGTCTCAATGCCCAGGGTCAGCGGAGTGACGTCGAGAAGCAGGACGTCCTTGACGTCACCGGCCAGCACGCCGGCCTGGATGGCAGCGCCGACGGCCACGACCTCATCGGGGTTGACGCCGCGGTGCGGCTCCTTGCCGGTCAGCGACTTGACCTTCTCCTGCACGGCGGGCATGCGGGTCATACCGCCGACCAGGACCACGTGGTCGATGGTCGCCGCGCCCTTCTCCTTGGCGTCGTCCAGGGCCTGGCGGACCGGGGCGATCGTGCGGTCGAGCAGCGTGGCGGTCAGCTCATTGAGCTTGGCGCGGGTAAGGCGCATATCCAGGTGCTTGGGACCGGAGGAGTCGGCCGTGATGAAGGGCAGGTTGATCTGCGTCTCCTGGGTGGTGGAGAGCTCGATCTTGGCCTTCTCGGCTGCCTCGTAGAGGCGCTGCAGAGCCATCGGGTCGGCACTGAGGTCGATGCCTTGCGCCTTCTTGAACTCGCCCACCAGCCAGTCGACGAGTGCCTTGTCGAAGTTGTCGCCACCGAGGTGGTTGTCACCCGCGGTCGCCTTGACCTCGAACACACCGTCGCCGATCTCCAGCACGGACACGTCGAAGGTGCCGCCGCCGAGGTCGAAGATGAGGATCGTCTGGTCAGCCTCCTTGTCGAGGCCGTAGGCCAGCGAGGCCGCGGTGGGCTCGTTGATGATCCGCTTGACGTCGAGACCGGCGACCTTGCCGGCGTCCTTGGTGGCCTGGCGCTGATCGTCGTTGAAGTAGGCCGGGACGGTGATCACGGCACTGTCGACGCTCTCGCCGAGATAGGCCTCGGCGTCGGCCTTCAGCTTGCCGAGGATCATCGCGCTGATCTCCGGCGGGGAGTACTGCTTGCCGCCCGCCTCCACGCGGGCGTCGCCGCCCGGGCCTGAGACGACCTTGTAGGGCACTATCGACTCCTCCTCGCGCACCTCGGCCTCCTTGCGGCCCATGAAGCGCTTGATGGAGAAAATCGTGTTCTGCGGGTTGGTCACCGCCTGGCGCTTGGCCACGGTGCCGACGAGCCGCTCACCGCCGCTCGTGAATGCGACCACCGATGGGGTGGTCCGGCCGCCTTCGGCGTTTTCAATCACCGTCGGCTCGCCGCCCTCGAGCACGGCCATACACGAGTTGGTCGTCCCGAGGTCGATTCCGATCGTCTTTCCCATGTGTTGTCTACTCCTTGATCAGTAAAAATCTTAGTGTGAGCGTAGCAGATGTCGATGCTCGGGCCGAGGGCTCTCCCAGCGCCAGGATCACCGAGAAATTGCCGACAGGCCTCGTCGCCGCGGGCGGGAGCCTCCGTCCCAAACATGCGATATATGCAACTTTGGGACGGACCCTCCGAGTCCGCGGCGACATCGCCCGGTCCAGCGAGGTGTGTGAAAAGACAGCTGGAGAGGGAGGAGTGCGGCCTCCGGCCAGCCTCTTTCCGCTACGGACCCGCTGGCCAGCGTGCATTCTTCGGAAAACTCGCCATCCAGCCGGCAATTTTCCGAATCTGTCGGGCTGAGCCGCAGAAATCGGAAAAGTTGATCAAGCGGCTCTAGTTTTCCCAAATCTGCAGGTTTCTGGGGCCGGGCGGGCGCCGGGCAACCCGGCCGCGAGAACGCCGGGTCAACCCAACGCCCCGGACACGTCGGCGCCCACCGGTCCGCGGGCGCCGGCGCCA
>JBDTEE010000225.1:0-6783 GCA_039922645.1 Solirubrobacteraceae bacterium
CGAAGTAGCCGCACCAGTCAAGTCCAGGCCGGCGAGCAGGCTTGTCTCACCGGTATGGCGGGAGTACGTTGTCCGCGTGAACTCGCTACCAGACACCGACTATCGAAATTTGCTCCTGACCCACGACGGATCCACCGTGCGGATCGTGCTCAACCGTCCCGAGAAACGCAACGCACTGTCGCTGGAGCTGATGGAGGAGATGAT
Source organism: Solirubrobacteraceae bacterium (assembly GCA_039922645.1). Classification (GTDB taxonomy): domain Bacteria; phylum Actinomycetota; class Thermoleophilia; order Solirubrobacterales; family Solirubrobacteraceae; genus Palsa-465. Next base: position 205 of record JBDTEE010000225.1, read on the forward strand.
CGCGGCCCTGCGCGAAGCGTCCGCGCAGCGCGATACCCGGACGATCGTGATCGAGGGCGCCGGCCCGGCCTTCTCGGCTGGGCACGACCTGTCGGAGATGACCGGCCGAGACAGAGAGTTCTTGGCTCATCTCTTCGATCGGTGCAGCCTGTTGATGGAGACGCTCCACGAGGTTCCTCAGCCCGTGATCGCCAAGGTCCACGGCATCGCTACCGCCGCTGGCTGTCAGCTCGTGGCGGCGTGCGATTTGGCCGTAGCGGCAGAAGGCACACGGTTCGCGACGCCGGGCGTCAAGATTGGCTTGTTCTGCTCAACACCGATGGTTCCCGTATCGCGAGCGGTAGGTCGGAAGCGAGCGATGCAGATGCTGCTCACGGGCGAGCCGATCGACGCTGCGACCGCGCTTGACTGGGGACTGGTCAATCGGGTCGTGTCACGCGAGGAACTCGAGCCCGCAGTCGCCCAGCTGGTTCAAGCGATTGCCAGGTCCAGCGCGTACACCGTCGCGACGGGAAAACGGGCCTTCTACTCCCAGATCGATCGCGCAGAAGGCGAAGCCTACGAGCACTGCGAGCTAGTCATGACCGAGAACGCGCTCGCACATGACGCGCAGGAGGGGATGACCGCGTTCCTCGAAAAGCGCGACCCGGTCTGGCGCGGCGAGTAGCCCCCCTCCCCCCGGCGCCCGCGCTGGTCAGTGGAAGTTGCACGTCTTGGCGGCCTGCTTGAAGGCGGGAGAGTTAACGCCGATCGTGCTCGGCACGAGGAGATACAGGCCGCCGATGCCCTCAGCGATGCTGTAGTCCTGTGGGTTGCTCGGCGGCGTCGTCGTTGGGTCGGGGACGTCGCCGATCGCCCTGCCTGCGCATGCACCCTGAGATCGCGACCAGCTGCTGCTTTTGCTGCTCGGAGGCGTGCGACGGTGGCCCACCGCCGGGCAGCAGCTTCTTGCAGGTGGACTGCGCAGCCTGGAACGCCGGCGAGGACGGGTTGATGCCGTGCCCGCGATGTTGATCCCGCCCCGAGCGCTGGGATCGGGGAAGCTGCTGACGCCGTGGCTGCGCATGCACCCCGCGAAGGGCAGCTGCGCCTGCGCGTGCGACGAGGCACTTGGCTTGTGCCCGACCAGCCGCAGCCGGCGATCGCGATGGTGCAGACCGACGCGGTGAGCAGGGCGAGCAGGCGGTACGTCGCGGATTCGGTGCGGACCATCCGCGCTGCCTTCAGCAAGGGATCCCCGACACCAGACCCCACCAGATCCCTTCACATATTCCGATATGGATATATGATACGGCCATGGCTCGGGCTTCCACCACTGCCGACGTCTTCAACGCGATCGCCGAGGCGCACCGCCGCGAGATCCTCGACGTGCTGGTTGGAGGGGAGAAGCCGGTCGGGGCGATTGTCGACGAGCTCGCGATCTCCCAGCCACAGGTGTCCAAGCACCTCCGGGTCCTCAGCCAAGTGGGGCTCGTCCGGTGTCGTGCGGAGGGGCGCCGTCGCCTCTACCGCCTGAATCCCACGTGCCTGCGACCGCTGCACGACTGGGTCGCGAAGTACGAGCTCATGTGGAATCAACAGCTCGACAAGCTGGACGACTACCTCAGCGAGCTCCAGCGTCAAGAAGGCAAAGGAAACAAGGAACCACAAGGAGCACCATGACAATGACCCGACACGGCTCGGCGACCATCGACCTGTCCACCGAGCGCGAGGTCAAGATCCAGCGAGCGTTCGATGCGCCTATGTCGCTCGTCTTCGACGCCCTTACCAAACCCGAGCACGTGCGCCTGTGGTTCAGCGCGGATGGGGTGCCGCTCCACGTCTGCGAGATCGATCTGCTCGCGGGTGGGAAGTACCACTTCGCGTGGCACGCGAAGGACGTGGATGCTCATTCAGGGGCACCTTCATGGAGATCGAGCCGCCGACGCGAATCGTCAAAACCTGGGTGTTCGAAGGGAGGCCGGAGGCCGAAGCAGTCGAGACGATCAGCCTTCGCGAGGAGGACGTTGTTACGACGATGACGGACCGCCTTGTATTCAAGGATCGGGCGCGCCGCGACGCGAACTTTGGAGGTGACACTCAGGGCGTGCAGAGCAGCTTCAACCACCTGGGCGACCTGCTGGAGGACCTGCTGGCTGGCCGCGCGTAGTCCGATGCGGCGGCGGTACCGCTACTGGCAGTACGGTTCGCCAGACACCGTCCGTAGCACGCTTATAGCGTTGCGATCGGTATCCGGTCGCGCCCGTCATCGCCGCATTGGAGCCGAGCGACCTGGTCCCTCACGGAGCTACTCGATCCGGATTACCAAGCTAATCGGAGCAGCTCCGAACCGAGATCACTCGCGCTGCCTCGTCGGCCGACCGTCGGAGCGCCGTCCGGCACGAGTGCTCTGCGACGAATGCGATCAGCGACGTCTGGTGGACCGACACGATCGCAACGGCGATCGCAGGAGTGGTCCGCCGGCGCCAACTCCCGACGATTGCTTCGCCACGCAGGCCCTCGTCCGGGCTCGACTCGTCGTGACGATCGCAATGCGCGGAAGGGAGTCGCTGGCTCTCGTGCCGGTAGATACCCGCTCCACTGTTGCGGCTGAGCTAGCGCCTGACGCGGGGCTCTACGCGATCATCCTCATGTTCGGCCCGCTGTCCGGCGGCCACTTCAACCCGGTCGTCTCGTTCGTCGATGCGTCCTTCGGCGGGATCACCCGCCGCGACGCGCTTGCCTACCTCCCGGCCCGGGTCGGCGGCTGTGTGTTCGGTGCGATCGCCGCCAACGGTATGTTCGCCAAGAACCGCGATCAGCATCTCGACTCACCACCGCGCCACCCCTGCGCACCTGCTCGCCGAGGTGATCGCAACTGCTGGGCTGATCCTCGTGATCTTCGCGCTCGCCCGCACGCACCGCACGAGCTCGGCGCCGGCGGCGGTCGGCGCCTACATCGGCGCCGCGTACTTCTTCACCAGCTCAAGCAGCTTCGCGAACCCCGCGATCTCGATTGGCCAGATGTTCTCCAACACGTTCGCCGGGATCGCGCCCGCCTCGGTCCCCGCTTTCGTCGTCGGCCAAGCGGTCGGCGGCCTGCTCGTGTTGCTCGCGATTCGCGCGCTCTATCCCCACGTCACCCCAGCCGACGCTGCCACCGTCGTGCTCCCACACCCGGACACCGATCGCGGTCTCGATAGGCAGCTGGTCGCCGAGGGGGCGCAGCAGTGAGCGCCGTCCTGTTCGTCTGCCTCCACAACGCTGGACGGTCCCAGATGAGCCAAGCCCTCTTCGAACAGGCCGCCGCCGGCCGCCATCGCGCCCTCTCCGCCGGCACCACGCCCAGCGATCGCGTCCACCCCGAGGTCATCGAGGTCATGCGCGAACTTGGGATCGACCTCGCCGACCGCACACCCCAGCTGCTCACTCGCGAGCTCGCCGAGCAGGCCGACCTCGTGATCACGATGGGCTGCGGCGACCAGTGCCCCTACATCCCCGGCAAGCGTTACCTCGACTGGGAGCTCCCGGACCCCAAAGGCCGCCCCACCGACGAGGTCCGCGCTATCCGGGATGAGATCGCGCAGCGCGTCGATGAACTCGCGACAGAGCTCGACGCCGGCTGACCGGCGCCCGCCCAGCTCAGTTCAGCGCCTCGGAGGGTTCGGGCCGGGCCCGGAACGACGAACCCCCCGTAGACACAGGGTTTTTGAAGTACCGCTACCGGGATTCGAGGCCGCACAATCCCTGGGTCCGACCTGGTCAGGAACGCTACTCCGGATCAGCCGGCACGCCTAATCCGAATTGGTCGGCATAGTGCGGTACTGTGTCACCACATGGCTCTCATCCCCCGCGGCATCGAACCGGAGGTACGCGACATTCTGAGCGTCAGCCGCGCGGCGGCGATCACCGGGGCGCGGCAGGTCGGCAAGAGCACCCTCGCAAAGCAGCTCCAGGCCGCCGGGGTCGTTCCGAACTACTTCACCCTCGACGACGAGGCAACGCGACTCGCGGCCCGCGCGGATCCAGACGGGTTCGCGCTCTCGCTGCCACGGCCTGCGGTGATCGATGAGATCCAGCGAGCGCCGGATCTGATGCTCGCGGTCAAGCAGATCCTCGACAACGATCCCACGCCCGGCCAGTTCCTCCTGACCGGCTCGGCCGACCTGCTCACGGCCAGGGTCGTTGCCGACGCACTCCCTGGCAGGGTCGAGTATGTCCACCTCTGGCCGCTCTCGCAGGCCGAGATCGCAGGTATGGGCGGCTCGGTGATCGACTCGCTGCTCGACGGCGTTGCACCGCAGGTGAACGGCGCGCGCAAGGGCCGGGCCGCGAGTGCTGAGATCGTGGTCGCCGGCGGCTTTCCGGATGTGATGCACCGAACCCCCCGCCAGCGCACCCGCTACCTCCGGTCCTATGTCCAGACGATTCTGGCCCGAGACCTGCCAGACATCGGCGAGATCCGAATCGATCCATCGAAGCTCGAGCAACTGCTCCGACTGCTCGCCGCGCGCACGAGTGGCCTCGTCAACTTCTCGGCCCTGGGACGCGAACTCGCCCTCGACGACAAGACCGTCAAGGCGCACACCGAGCTCCTCGCTCAGCTCTTCCTGCTCTACCGCCTGCGTCCATGGTCGACCAACCTCGGCGCTCGACAAGTCAAGACACCCAAGCTGCTGCTCACCGACACCGGCCTGGCAGCAGCGCTCGTCGGCGTCGACGCCGCCCGCTACTCCGCCCCCGACCAGGGCGCTCTGGCGGGCGGACTGTTCGAGACATTCGTCGTCATGGAGCTCGTCAAGCAGGCAACCTGGAGCGCCACACCCGCAGAGCTGTTCTTCTACCGCGACACCGAGAAGCGAGAGGTCGACCTCGTCATCGAGTCCGCGTCCGGCGACATCGCCGCGATCGAAGCCAAAGCCGCGGCCGTCGCGACCCCAGCCGACGCGCGCGGGCTACGCCTGCTGCGCGACAAACTCGGCCCACGCTTCAAGACCGGCGTCGTCATCTTCTCCGGAGAGCACACCCTCCCACTCGGCGACCGGCTCTGGGCCGTACCCATCTCCGGGTTATGGCAATGACACGTCCCGGCCACCGTCCTGCAGCGGAACTCTCCGTTCGTTTGCAGATTCGATACGCCACGGCAAATCGCACGCTCGTGCCCGTGCAATGGTTTGAGCGCATTCCAGAGCACGCGCCTCTACCTGGTCCGTCACGCTATCCGTGCTGAGCAGGAGGCGCTCGCCGGCAGGTCGACTCCCTGTCGGACGAGCAAAGCGGGTCTGCGCCGGGCGGGACGAATTTACGCGCCGGGCTCAATCAGGCGCGTGCACCCCCTGCATTCAGCCATCCATAACGTGACTCTATGGCCGCGATCGGACAGGTCGCAGTTTCGGCTTATAGGACGACCGTGTCACCCGATCCAGCTCTTACTCGACGAGCTGCTTGACCATGTCCGCGACCTCGAAGGTGTGGCCGCTGAAGGAACGGTCTTCTCGTCGGACTTCCGTGAAGCCGAAGCGCCGGAAGACCGGAACGGCGCGAAGAGAGGCCACCGCCGTCAGCCGCGGCACACCGTGCGTTCTGGCGAGGCCTTCGATCGTCTTGTAGAGACCCCACGCTAGACCCGCCCCACCGTAGTCAGGGTCGACGTAGAGCTGCTCGACCTCGGCGTCATCGAGCGTGGCCCAGCCAACGACCTGTCCGCGCACAACGGCCACGAAGGCAGCCGTAGTCGCGATCTTGCGGCGCAGTTCGTCCTCTGAGCCGCCGGAGGCCCAAGCCTCGAGGGCGTCGACGTCGTATAAGCCGGCCGCCGACTCGCGGATCGCGCGTTGCCTGACCTCATGAACCACGGGGGCATCCTCGCCCGATGCCCGACGAACGTCATAACGACCAGACACAGCGTTTCTCATCGTGCGATTACGCTCGCTCGACGGGGTTTCTCAGCGACCGCGATCTGCGCTTGAGTCTCGGTTTTGTCCAATTTCGTGACCGTACGACTCGGGACATGCGAGAGAAAGACCCGGCCGGACCACCACCCGTCGACGCGCCAGCACAAGTCACGGCGTCCCCCACCCACACCGCCCGGGGCGAAAGACGCCGCGCGCTCAGCGGATTCTCGCCTGAAATCCAGGCTGCGGCTCGCCGTGCAGGACGTCGGGGTCGAGCTCGAAGCCGTTAGGCCAGCAGACGGTGCCAAGCTCGTGGTCGACCCGCACCTGGGCGAGTAGGCCGGGTCTGTCAGCGGCTCGGCCATCGGCCCCAACAGCTCACCCGAAGACCACAGACTCGATCACATCCAGGCCGGTGGTGGCGTGAGGTGAGCCTTCGCCCCGTTCGATTTCAAGTGGCCGAGGGGGTCGGACGCGCTCAGCGGGGAACGGGATTCTTTACCGGACTGGTCTTGCGGGGCGCCTGCCGACCAGCAGATGAAGACGATGCGTCGCTCATCAGTTTGGGGCGCCCCGGCCGGGGTTTCGCTTGGGGGCGGCTTGTCGACACGTTGGGCGCGGGTCATTCCGCCGGTCGTTTCGGATGCCCGCACCGGTGCGAGACACGTGTGCGCGGTGTAGACACTGGACGAGCCTGCAGGTTGAA
>JBDTEE010000226.1:0-33859 GCA_039922645.1 Solirubrobacteraceae bacterium
CCTGGTGGGCATGGTCAGGATCGAGCAGCGCCTGCAGACCCGAGTCGTAATCGGGCAGCGCAAGGACCACGCCGTCATAACCGATGAGCAGGAATCGGTCCATGGTGCGCAGGAAGGCACGGTCGTGAGAGACGGCCACGACCGTGCCCTGGAAGCTCCTCAGCGCCCGCTCGAGCGCTTCCGAGGATTCGATGTCGAGGTTGTCGGTGGGCTCGTCGAGGAGCAGGAGGTTGTGACGTTCGAGCTCCAGGACGAGTACCTCGAGACGCGCCTTCTCCCCTCCGCTGAGGACGTCGTAGGACCGGCGGGCGGCGGCCGCCAGCCCGTAGCGGGCCAGTGCACCCATCGCCGCCTGTAGCCCGTCTGCGCCGACGCGCTCGAGGACCACGTCGAGCACCACGCGCCCGGTCAGGTCAGGCCGGGACTGAAGCTGAGTGAAGAAGCCGGCCGAGGTGCGCGGCCCGAGGACGAGCTCGCCTTGATCCGGCTGGCGTACGCCGGCCAGCGTTCGCATCAGCTCGCTCTTACCCGAACCGTTGGGCCCGATCAGGGCGACCCGCTCGCCGTAGTGGATCTCATCGGAGAACGGGCGCAGGATCCCGTCGATGCCCACAGAGCGCAGGTCGATGACTCGTCGGGCGGAGTCTCCGCCGCGCATCCGGACTGTGATCGCCCGATCGGTGACTGGAGGTGGGGGAGGCCCCGGCTCGCTGAAGCGCCGCCAGCGGGTCTCGGCCGCGTCGGCCTTCTTGGCCCAATCGCTCGAGTACCTCGCCCGCTCCTTGAAGGTCTTCATGAGTGCAAACAGGCGGCGCTCCTCGTCACGCCAGCGCTTGACCGCATCGCCCAGGCGCCGCTGGCGCTCCTCGCGCGCGGCCGGGTAGGACGAGTAGGGGCCACCGTGGCGCCAGGCCCCGTTTCCCTCCAGAGTGAGGATGGCGCTGGCCGCTCCCGCCAGGACCTCTCGGTCGTGGGAGATGATCACGATCGTTTTGCGACTTGTGCGCACCTGTTCTTCCAGGCTCAGCTTGGCCGGCACGTCGAGGAAGTTGTCGGGCTCGTCCAGAAGCAGGACCTCCGCATCGGAGGCGAACAGCGTGTCCAGGACAAGCCGCTTGCGCTCGCCACCCGACAGGGTGACGGCCGGGCGTTCGGCCAGCTCGCCGAACGGTGCCCGCACGATCCGGCGACAGGCTGCGTCCCACTGGCCCTCGAGCTCGTATCCACCGAGGGCCGAGAAGTCGGCGATCGCCGTCCCCAGCCGCATGCCCGCCACGGTGTCCCCGCCGGTCAGTGCCTCCTCCTCCGCGAGTACCCGTTCGCCGGCCTGCCGCAGAGCCGGTGGGGCGAGGGAGAGAAGCAACTCGCGCACAGTACGTCGATCGCCGGCCGCTCCGACGTCCTGGGCCATGTAGCCGAGCACGCCGCCCCCCGACGCGTCGCCTTCATCGGCAGTCAGCTCACCGGTCAGGATCTTCAGCAGCGTGCTCTTGCCCACGCCGTTGGCGCCCACCAGTCCCACGTGCTCTCCAGCCGAGATGCGAAAAGACACATCGCTGAACAGGAGTTCACCGCCGGGGTGGGCGTAGGCCAGGCCTGAGACGGCGATGTGTGGCACCGGGCCATCCTCTCAGGTCGTCTCCAGGACGCCAGCCACGGGCCGGGAACCACGAGTATCGTTGCCGCGGCCGGGTTGGACCTGACCATCTCTGCCCCTGCATCCATCGCGTGAGCCCGATTGGCGCCAAACATCTCGCCCGCCTCGGCGAGGAATCCTTCACCCGTCGGGGTGACTATCCGGCCCTCCTCTTCGAGGACACCTGGCACACATCGGGTGAGCTGTTCTCCCGCGCCTGCCGGGTTGCCGCCGGACTTCAGGAGCTCGGCGTCGGGTCCGGGGATCGCGTCGTGGTGACGATGGCCAACTGTCCCGAGGTCGGGATCATCTACCAGGCGCTTTGGCGAGCCGGGGCAGTTGTCACCCCAGCCACCTTCCTCCTTCCGGCCGCCGACCTCCGTCACGTCATCGCCGACGCCGAGGCCGTCGCCGTGGTGACCACACCCGAGTTCCTCGACAAGGTCAGGATCGCGGTCCAGGGGCTCGACTGCGTCCGTCATGTGATCAGTACCGCCGCCGGCGGTCGGGACACGCTGGTCCTGTCCGAAGTGGAGGCGGCCGAGCCCGGGCCGATCGTCCCGCGCCGGGACGAGGACCTGGCGGCGTTGCTCTACACCGGAGGCACGACGGGGCAGGCCAAGGGCGTGATGCTCTCGCACGCCAACCTGCATTTCTCGGGCGCGGCGGCTCACAGGGCGGCCTATGTCCCCGGCGTCATCCGGGGCCTCGGCACGCTTCCGCTCTCTCACGCGTTCGGGTTGCTGGTCACGATCTCGAGCATGCACTCCCCCGAGCAGGGGATCGCTGTCCTGCTGCGGTGGTTTGACCCCGATGCCTTCCTCGAGCTGATCGCCCAGCACCAGCTCCAACTCAGCGCGGTGGTGCCCTCGATGCTGCAGCTCCTCCTGGCCAAGCCGCTCGAGGACTACGACCTGTCCTCCCTGCGCTACCTGAGTTCGGGAGGCGCCCCCCTGGCCCCCGAGGTCGAGCAGGAGTTCACCCGGCGGGTGCCCTCGGTGTCGATCCGTCAGGGCTACGGACTGACCGAGACCGCGGCGCTGATCTCTACCAACCCGGCCGGCCGCGAGCGCCCCGGGTCGGTGGGTTTGCCCGTCCCCGGGACTGAGATTCAGGTGCTGGACGAGCATGGTGCGGTGCTCGCCGACGGTGAGGCGGGGGAGATCTGCGCCCGCTCAGCGGGGGTGATGCGCGGTTACTGGCGTTCCCCGGAGGCCACCGCCGAAGCCCTGACTGACGGATGGCTGCACACGGGCGACATCGGTTACCGCGACGAGGAGGGCTATCTGTTCATCCTCGATCGCAAGAAGGATCTGATCATCCGCGGAGGGTTCAACGTCTACCCGCGGGATGTGGAGGACGCCCTGGTCGAGCATCCCGACATTCAGATGGCCGGGGTCGTCGGGCGTCCCAGCCGAGTCCATGGGGAGGAGGTGGTGGCGTTCATCGCTCCCCGGGGCGGGGCCACCCCAACGCCCGAGGACCTGATCGCCTGGGCCCGCGAGCGGATCGGCGGCTACAAGTACCCACGCGAGCTCCACCTGGTCCCCAGCATGCCACTGACCCCGGTGGGCAAGATCGACCGCAAGGCGCTCCGGGCGCAACTGGAGGAGCTGATGGACAACGGCGGCCCGGCGCGGGACACTGATGGCCATGCTTCGCGCGGGCGAACTGCGCCTCCGGCTGGCACGGACTCTCAACGCCGCCTACGGTGACGGTCTGTTGAGCGAGGCCACGCTGGCTTATCGCCTCGACCTCCTCTTCTCGGCTCCCGTGATCGATCCGGCGCGGGTGACCGGCGACCTGAGTTTCCGCTCCCCGCGCAACGCGGCTAGCGAGACCCTGGCCCGGATCTGCGCCCTCGCTCGTCGCCTCCTGGGTTCGGCCGAGCCACCACCGGCGCGACTGCTGGCGTTGGACTGGGGCGGTGCGCAGGACGAGCTGTTGATCGGGCGCGACCCGGCTTGCGACATCGTCATCTCCGGGATGACCGTCTCCCGTCGTCACCTGCGGTTGCTGTTCACCGATGGCGTCTGGACCCTGCGCGATCTCGAATCAACCAACGGGACGCAGCTCAACGACAGCGTCGTTGTCCGCTGCCAGCTGCGTCCCGGCGACCGCCTGCGCCTCGGCGACGAGCACCTGGTCATCGACTGAGGTTCGGCTGCACAACGCTGGCCGGGGCAACTGGACAGCATGGCGCTCGCCGGCCTGCCAGGCTGGAGTGTGATGGGTACCGCGCTGGCTCAGAGCATCGCCACTCAGCCCGAAGCGATCGAGCGGATGCTGGCGGTTGACCTCGTCAGCGCGGTCGACCGTCTGAACGGAGCGGCACGGATCTGGCTGGTGGGCACGGGTACGAGCCAGCACGCCGCTGAGCTCGGCACATTGATGCTTCGCGACGGCGGGCAGGAGATCCACTGGCTCTCCTCAGCCGCGTTTGCTCAGGATGGGCCGGCCGTTGGCCCCGACGATGGGGTGCTTGTCATCTCCCACACGACAGAGTCCAGCTACGCCCGCGCGGCCCGTGAGCGCGCCATCACCGCCCGGTGCCGGCTGGTCAGCATCACCGGGGTCGGCCGGGACTGGCCCGAGGCGATCCAGACCGTGCCCGCCGAGAGCTCAGAGACCTACACCGTCAGCTACCTAGCCGCGCTCGTGGTCCTGGCCCGCCTGGCACTCGAGTTGGGTCCGGCCCGGTTCTCGGCTTCCGAGCTGGCCGGTTTGCCCGATCGGGTTCGCTCGGCCATCGCCCGGGCCGAGCAGTTCGAGCTGGTCCTGCCCGAGCGCGTGCTGGTGGTGGTGAGCGCGGGACCGGCGGCGATCACCGCCCGAGAGGGCGCGCTGAAGTTCCGCGAGGCCGCCCGCGTCCTCAGCGAGGGCTATGAGGCCGAGTACCTGCTGCACGGCGGTGCGGTTCCCCTGACCCGCGAGGACGGCCTGCTCGTGCTTTCGTCCGCGGCCGATCCAGACGGACTCCTGGCCCGGCTGGGCGCAGCCGCCGAGCACGCCGGTCTCCGAGTCAGCGAGCTCATCGAGCCGCCGGGCGAGAGCGGGGTGCTTGATCAGATCCCCCTGACTGCCGGCCTGCAGGTGCTGGCCGCCCGAGCGGCGCAGGCCCGTGGGCAGGATCCCGACAAGGTCATCGTCGGCCCGTGGTCAGACGAAGCTCTATGGGCGGCCGGTAGCCCCTAAAGCCGCCGCCAGCCCCTAAGCCGCCGGCAGCCCCTAACGGCCCCGACGGTTAGCTGGATCGGCTCTCGAGAGTCTCGGTCAGCTTGGCGATGGCGAAGCCCCAGGCCTGACCGGGTTTGACCTTGGGCGGCAGGGAGACCTCGTCGGGGTTGGTAACCACGTCGAGCAGGACCGGTCCGCGATGGGCGAAGGCGGTGCGCAACGCCTCCTCCAGCGCGTCGGGGTCGGTCACGCGCATCGCCCGAAGGCCGGCGGCGCTGGCGATCGCGGCCAGATCGACGTCGTGCAGCTTGGTCCCGAACTCCGGGAGCCCACCCTGCTCCTGCTCGAGCTTGACCATCCCCAGGCGGCCATTGTTGAACACGATCAACCGCACCGGGAGCTGATGCTGGGCGGCGGTGATGAGGTCGCCCAGGAGCATGGTCAGGCCGCCGTCGCCGCAGAACGCCACCACCTCGCGCTCCCGGTCGAGGGCCTGGGCGCCAAGCGCCTGGGGCATCGCGTTGGCCATCGAGCCCAGGTTGTAGGAGCCGATCAGCCTGCGGGTGCCGCTCATGGTCACGAACCGCGCGAGCCAGACCGTCGACATTCCGGTATCGGTGGTGAAGATGGCGTCCTGGGCGGCGATCCTGTCCACAGCGACCGCCAGCGCCTCGGGGCGGATGCGCACATCGGGATTGTCGAAGGCCGAGCGCACCTTCTCGATCACGCCACGGGTGTCGTAGCCGGGGTCGGCCAGCTGTTCTTGATGCTGGCGCCAGGAGGCGTATTTCTTAGTCGAGGATTCCAGGTGGCGGCGGTCGGTCTTGGCGCCAACCAGTTCGAGCAGTTCAGCGGCGGCCAGGCGGGCATCGGCGACCACACCGAGATCGACTGAGGTCCGCCGCCCGATGCGGGCGCCTCGTTCATCGATCTGGATCACCTGTTTGCCCTTGGGATACCAGTCGGGGTACGGGAAGTCGGTGCCGAGCATCAGCAGCAGGTCGCAGCCCTCGAAGGCATGCTGAGTGGCGGGATTGCCGATCAGCCCGCTCTGACCGACCGCGAACGGGTTCTCGTGCTCGAGGTTCTCCTTGGCCTTGAGTGTGAGGACCATCGGCGCGGCCAGCCGGTCGGCCAGCGCCAGGACCTCGGTCCGGCCCTCGCGGGCGCCCATCCCGACGAGCAGGGTCACCGCTCCGGCTTGGTCCAGCCGGGCGGCCACGTCAACGAGGGCGTCGCGGTCGGGGACCACGGGTCGGCGCTCGGTGACGAAATGGGGCGTCGCGCCGGAGAAGTCCAGGCCGGCGACGTCGCCGGGCAGAGTCAGGACGGCGACCCCGGGGGCGTCGGTCGCGCTCTGCACAGCCTGCTCGAGCATGCCCGGGAGCTGCGCAGGGCTGGTCAGGGTGCGACAAAAAGTGGCCACGTCGCGGAACACCGCATCGTTGTCGACCTCCTGGAAGAAGTCCGAGCCGATGTCGGCGAGGGGGACCTGACCGCAGATGGCCAGCACGGGCGCGCGGGATTTCTTGGCGTCGTAGAGCCCGTTGAGCAGGTGCAGGGAGCCGGGTCCGACCGTGCCCATGCAGACCCCGAGCGTGGCGGTCAGCTGGGCCTGGGCACCGGCGGCGAAGGCTCCCGCCTCTTCGTGGCGCACCCCGATCCACTCCAGGCGCTCCTCGCGGCGGATGGCGTCGGTGACCGGGTTCAGCGCATCTCCGACCACCCCCCAGATCTGCTTCACGCCGAGGTCGGCTATGGCGGTGACAATCGTCTCGGCAACGGTGGGCATGCGTCTCCTAGAAGGGTCGCGGGGCGAAGGTCTCAGCGTCGGCTCGTTCCCAGTCCGCCGCCCAGCTCTCCGGAGGCTCTTCGATCAGCTGGCCCGGGGACAGCCACTCGAACAATTCGGCGTAGGAGAGGGAATTGGCGTGATCGACCCGGCGAACGAGGTGGTGCGGGTTGACATCCGCCGGCGAGTGGAGGCCCATCGAGGCGATCAGCCGCTGGGCTTCGGCCACAGCGGCGTGCTGGTAGTGGTAGACGCGCTCGGTCTTGGTGGGCACGTTCAGGGCCCGCGAGCGCTTGGGGTCCTGCGTGGCCACTCCCACGGGGCACTGGTTGGTATTGCAGCGCTGGGTCTGTAGGCAGCCCACGGCCATCATCATGGCTCGGGCGGCGTTACAGTAATCCGCGCCCTGAGCCAGGCGCTTGACGATGTCCGAGCCCGTGGCGACCTTCCCGCTGCACCCGATCCGGATCTTTTCGCGCAACCCGCAGCCGACCAGCGCGTTGTGGAGCATCATGAGCCCCTCGGTGAGCGGGGTGCCCATGTGATCCTCGTACTCGCCGGGCGCCGCCCCGGTACCGCCTTCTGACCCGTCGACGATGACGAAGTCAGGCGCGGTGCCCTCGGCCAGCATGGCCTTGCAGATGGCCAGCAGCTCGTGCCGGGTCCCGACGCAGAGCTTGAAACCGGCCGGCTTGCCACCGGCCAACTCGCGCATCTCGGCGATGAATCGGATCAGTTCCCTGGGGGTTGAGAAGACCTTGTGGCCGGGAGGACTGACGCACGTCTGGCCCTGAGGAACGCTGCGCGCATCGGCGATCTCCTTGGTCACCTTCGCGCCGGGAAGGACCCCGCCGATCCCGGGTTTGGCCCCCTGGCTGAGCTTCAGCGAGACGCATTTGACGGCGTCATTGCCGGCCTTCTCGCGAAACTGTTCGCGGTCAAAGCCACCGTCCTTGGTCCGCGCCCCGAAGTAGCCGGTTCCGATCTCCCAGACCACGTCGGCGCCATTGAGGTGGTACTTGGTCAGCCCGCCTTCGCCGGTGTCATGGGCGAATCCACCCTTGGCCGCTCCCCGGTTGAGCGCCGTGAGGGCATTCCCGGAAAGGGCCCCAAAGCTCATCGCCGACACGTTGAGCAGGGCGATCTCGTAGGGCTTGGCGCAATCCGGGCCGCCGATCCGTACGCGAGGTGGATCCTTGGGTGGGTCGAAGGAGTTGATCGACTGAAGAAGCCACTCATACCCCGGCTCGCCCACGTCCCGCTCGGTGCCGTAGGCCTGTTCGTCCTCAATCGCCTTGGCCCGCTCGTAGATCGAGGTCCGGGTGTCGCGATCGTAGGGCCGACCGTCGTAGTTGCGTTCGATGAAGTACTGCTGCAACTCGGGCGGATCGACTCGAGGATGAAGCGCATGTGCCCGAGGATCGGGTAGTTGCGCAGGATCGAGTGGCGGCGCTGAAGGACGTCGTAGACCCCCACGGCGACCAGGGCGCCCAGGAGCACGGCCACGATGATCCAGCCGATCCCGCCGAGCAGGATCGCGGCCAGGATGGCGAGGACGCAGAGAAGGGTAAAGACGGCAAAGCCCGTGTATCGCATGGGAGGCGTCCTACCACGTCCGGGCAGACCCAAGCTCAGTTCGGGAAAAGGCGTCCGCGAGGGGACCCGGCAACATGGCGTTGATGCTCGCTCCGCTCCGCGACCCTGGCAGTCAATACGGCCGCCTGCTGCGACGCCCCCGCTATCGGGGCTTCATCCTGACCGTGGCGCTGGCCCGAACCAGCGGGGCGATGTTCACCGTGGCCGGCGTCCTGCTGGTCCTCGACCGGACCGGGAGTGCGTCCATAGCCGGACTGACCGCAGCGGCCACCGTGCTCCCCGGCGCACTGAGCGGACCGCTGCTCGGCGCATGGCTGGACGTGGTCAGGCGACGCCGCCTGCTGATCGTCGTCGACCAGCTGGCGAGTGTGATCAGCCTCGGGCTGATGCTCACTCTGGCCGGTCACGTACCCAACTGGACTCTGCCGCTGATCGGAATCCTCTACAGCGTGACGCGTCCGTTCAGTGTCGGCGGGTTCTACGCCGCGATGGTCGAGATCACCGGCACCGAGTTACTGGCCCCGGCCAGCGCGATCGAGGCCACCAGTCTGAACATGGCCATAGTCCTCGGCCCAGCCCTGGCCGGCGTGCTGATCGGAGTGATCGGGGTGGCCGGAACGGTCGAGGTGCAGGTCTTGATCACCCTCGTCGTGGCTGGATTGATTGCCCTGAACCCGGCCTTTGGCGCTCAACCCGAGCAGCGCACCCCGAGCATTCTCACGGCGATGCGCGCCGGGACGCGGGCGCTGATCCACACCGTCGAGTTGCGCGCATCGGTCCTCGGCTCGGCTCTGTCATCGGCCGGCTGGTCACTTATGTTCGTTGGCTTCCCGCTCTACTGCACCCACATTCTGGCCGCGGGTGCGCATGACGGCGGCTACCTGTGGGCAGCGCTCGGCGTTGGTTCGATCCTGGGCACGTTCGTGCTCGGCCGGAACCCCTCGCTCCGTCGTAGCGCGCTCTCGTATGGCGTCCTCGGTCTCTCCGCCCTGCTCTGGCCGCTGGTCCACGAGCTCGTTCTCGGGATTCTCCTCGTCGGGCTGACCGGCCTTCTCGAGGGCCCGGCCTTCTCCGGATCGGTGGCCTTGCGACAGCGCCACATCCCCCCCGAGGTGCGAGCCCAGGTGAGCACCACCGTGGTCGGCGTGATCCAGATGGTCTCTTCGGCCGGGGCGGCGGCGGGTGGCGTGATTGCCGAGCCGGTCACTCTCATCTACCTGTTCGTGGCCCTGAACCTGGCCGCGGCCGGGGTGGCCTTGCTCGGCGCCCGAGGAACGGCAGTGGTGTGAACGGGGCCGATCAGCCGCAAGTCCTGGGCACGCTGATGCTGATCCGGCACGAGTCCCTGCCCCCGCGCCGCGCACTACCCGGGATCGCGCTCTGCGGGCTGTCTGATCGGAGCCATCGGTTGTCTCCCGTTCGCTCCGGGCCTCCGCGCTGTCCCACACCAGCGCTGGGCGGATGGGCTCGAGCACGTATCTGGTTCCCCCGGTTGCTCTGCTCCTGGGCTGGCTCCTTCTGGGCGCGAAATACCGCCGTTGCTGGCTCTGCCCGGCGGGGTTCTCTGCCTGGCCGGCGTGGCCCTGGCCCGCTGGCGGCCCGTCCGCGAAGCAGAGCCACCGCATAGCTACCCTCGGAGCATGTCTGAATCTGACCCCGAGGCCACCCGGTGAGGGCGGCGATCATCGGTGCGGGACCGTCCGGCTTCTACGCCACTGACCAGCTGCTCAAGGCCGGGTTCGCCGTCGACCTCTACGACGTCCTGCCGACGCCGTTCGGGCTCGTCCGCGCGGGAGTGGCCCCGGATCACCCCAAGATCAAGTCGGTCACCCGCGTGTACAGCAAGACGGCCAGCCACGAGAGCTTCCGCTTCTTCGGCAGCGTCGAATTGGGTCGCGACGTCTGCCGGGAGGATTTGCTCGCCCGCTACGAGGCAGTCATCTACGCGGTGGGCACGGCGTCTGACAACCGGTTGGGCATACCCGGCGAGGATCGTCCCGGCTCGCACGCCGCCACCGACTTCGTGGCCTGGTACAACGGCCATCCTCATTTCGCCGATCACCAGTTCGACCTCAACGGCGGCCGCGCGGTGGTGGTCGGAAACGGCAACGTGGCCATCGATGTGGCCAGGATGCTGGTCCTCGATCCGGGCGAGCTGGCCCCCACCGATACGGCCGACCACGCGATCGACGCCTTCGGCATGGCCGGCGTGACCGATGTCGTCCTGATCGGACGCCGTGGACCGGCTCAGGCCTCATTCACCAACCCCGAGCTGCGGGAGCTGGGTGAGCTACAGCGCGCCGACGTGATCGTCGACCCGGCCCAGTTGGACGGGGTGCCCGAACCCGAGGATGCGACCAAGCGCCGCAACGTCGAGATCCTCCGCGAGTACTCCCGCCGCACACCGGCGGACAAGTCCCACCGGCTAGAGCTGCGCTTCCTGCGCTCGCCCGTGGAGATCCTCGGCGAGGGGAAGAGCGGGCCGGTGACGGGCGTGCGACTGGCCGTGAATCGCCTCGTAACGGGCGCGGACGGCAGGGTCGGCGTTGAACCGACGGGTGAGGAGGAGCTGGTCGAGTGCGCCCTGGTGCTGCGCTCGATCGGCTATCGCGGCCAGCCGTTGGCGGGTGTCCCCTTCGATCCCGCTCGCGGCCTCATCCGCAATGACGCCGGCCGTGTCGTCGATGAAACCGGGGCCTGCCCGGGCGAGTATGTCGTGGGCTGGATCAAGCGCGGTCCGTCCGGGGTCATCGGGACCAACAAGAAGGACGCCGCCGATACGGTGGCCCGGATCCTCGAGGACGCCGAGTCGGGCCGGCTGAACCGCCCCGACCCCGATGCCGGCGAAGGCGAGGCGATCGTTCGATGGCTCGACGAGCGGGTGCCGGACAACGTCACCTGGGCGGGCTGGGAGGCGATCGATGCCCACGAGTCCTCGCTGGGCGAGCCGGCCGGTCGCCCCCGCGTCAAGCTGGTCAGCCTGGCTGATCTGGTCCGGGCCAGCCGGCGCTGAGTAGCCGGACCGGTACTCCTCGGCCACCTCGCGCAGGTAGGTCAGGATCTCCTCCTGGGGTGAGTACAGCCGTGACCATGTCCGGCGCTGCGCGAAGGAAAAGGAATAGAGATGGCTAGGGACGTCGCAAGCCGCTCCTGCGTAGGTGTTGGTAGAACCAGGTGCCGCCGGCCTCGGGTGCCGCTTCGAGGATCCGGATGTCGTCAAAGCCATGGCGGCGCAGTTCGATCGCCGCGGCGATGCCGCCGAAGCCCGCTCCGACGATCACCACTCGTAAAGGTGCGTGTCCGTTGCTCGTCACTAGCCTTCTCGCTCGTGTCCCTCTCCGAGCGCTCATCGTAGGCAACCATCATGGAGAGCACGCGGGCCGACGGGTACACGGTGACCACCGATCCGGAGCGGGTGGACCTCGATGCGGTGTGGGGCTTTCTGCGGACCAGCTACTGGTCGCCGGGAATCGAGCGTGAGAAGGTCGCCGCCGCCGTAGCCAATTCAATGCCCTTCAGCCTGCTCGACCCCTCCGGGGCGCAGGTCGGCTTCGCTCGTGTCGTCACCGACCGAGTTCATTTCGCCTGGCTCGGGGATGTGTACGTGCTCGAGGCGCATCGCGGCCATGGTCTGGGCGTGTGGCTAGTCGAAACGGTGGTGGCCCACCCGGATCTGGCCCCTCTGCGCATGGTGCTCGCAACCGCCGACGCCCATGAGCTCTACGCCCGCTTTGGCTTTGGCGCCGTTGACGCGACCCGGATGATGGAACGCCGCCCCTGAGCAAGGGGGGCGATTTGCGGGATGTAGGCGGCGGGGCAGGCCGGACGGCGACAATATTGCCACAGGATAAAGGAGACGCCGATGGATCTGACTTTCAGCGAGCCCGAGATCGCCTTCCGCGATGAGCTGCGGGCCTGGTTTGACACCCACGACCCGGGGCGCGAGCCCGAGCACGACGAGGACGCGCATTACCTGTGGCGGCGCGATTTCCAGCGCGAACTCGCCCAGGGGGGCTGGGCCGCGGTGCACTGGCCGGTCGAGTACGGCGGCCGCGGCGCGACCATGACTCAGTCCGCCATCTTCTTCGAGGAGCTCGGGCGGGCCGGCGCGCCCCTGCCGGCCAACGTCCTCGGTCTGCTGCTGGCCGGCCCGACGATCATGACCTGGGGCACTCCGGAGCAGAAGGAGCGCTATCTGAACACGATCCTCACCGCCGAGGAGATCTGGTGCCAGGGCTTCTCCGAGCCCGACGCCGGCTCGGATCTGGCCGCAGTCAAGACGCGCGCGGTCAAGGACGGAGACGAGTGGGTGATCTCGGGTCAGAAGGTCTGGACCAGCGGCGCGCAGTACTCGAAGTGGTGCATGTTGGTGGCCCGCACGGATACCGAGGCGGCCAAGCACAAGGGCCTCACCTACTTCCTGATGGACATGGAGCAGGAGGGCGTCCAGGTGGTCCCTCTGCGCCAGATCACCGGCGAGCCGGAGTTCAATGAGCTGTTCATCGACGGAGCCCGGATCCCGGACGAGAACGTGCTCGGCGGGATCGGCAACGGGTGGCGGGTGGCCCTGACCACGCTCATGAACGAGCGCGCCGGTCTGGCCTTCTTTCTCCAGGTTCGCCTGCGCCATCTACTCGATCGCGTCATCGAGGAGGCCGCCGGGCGGGGACTGCTCGACGATCCGGTGATGGCCGACAAGCTCGGAGAGCTGCACATGAAGGCCGAGGTCCTACGCCTCACGGCCTATCGCGGTCTGACCGCGACCGAGAAATACGGACAGCCCGGCCCCGAGGGTTCGCTGACCAAGTGGATGTGGTCGGAGACCAACCAGCAGCTGACCCAGTTCGCCGCCGACGTAGTCGGCCCGTCGGCGCTCGTGGCCGGCAGCCCGTGGGCCTACGAGCTGCTCCGCGCTCGCGGCAACTCGATCGAGGGCGGTACCACCGAGGTGCTCAAGAACATCGTCTCCGAGCGGGTGCTCGGACTACCCAAGGCGCGGTAAGGAGGCCAAGGCACATGGATTTCGACCTGACCGAGGACCAAAAAGAGATCAAGAACGTGGCCCGCGAGCTGCTGGCCGCGCGCTCGCCGATGGCCAAGGTGCGCGAGGCCGCCGAGGCGCAGCGGTATGACCCCGCGCTGTGGAAGGAGATCGTCGACCTGGGCTGGCCCGGCATCGCCGTGGCCGAACAGCACGGCGGCCAGGGCCTGGGTGCCGTCGAGCTCGCGGTGCTGCTCGAGGAGCTGGGTTACGCCTGCGCGGCCACTCCATTTCTGTCAACCGCGGTGGCCGCGGCAGTCATTCAGGCCGCCGGGACCGACGCCCAGCGTGAGCGCTGGCTGCCCGGCCTCGTCGCGGGGGAGATCACCGCGGGACTGGGACCGGCCGAGCTGGTCGCCGATGGGGCGGGTGCTGCCGTGGTTCTCGTACTCGACGGCGAGGAGGCGCAGCTGATTCCTTCTCCCCAGGCCGAGCCGGTGGTCACGATCGACGCCACCCGCCGGTTTGCCCGGGTGACCGGTGAGGCCGAGCCGCTCGGCGCCGGTGCTGCCGATCGTGCCTACGCCGGCCTGGCCGCCGAGGTGGTCGGCCTGTCGCAGCGCGGGCTCGAGATGACGCTCGAGTACGTCAAGGAGCGCAAGCAGTTCGGCGTGCCCGTGGGCTCCTTCCAGGCTGTGGCTCACCGGTGTGCCCAGATGCTGCTGTACACCGAAAGCGCGCGCTCGACGGCCTACTTCGCCGCCTGGGCGGCGGACGCCGACCCTGAGCGCCTGGGCGAGGCGGCGGCGCTGGCCGGCGCCGCGGCGGCCGACGGCGGCCGCGAGGTTGCCGCCAGCGCGATCCAGGCCCACGGAGGGATCGGCTTCACGTGGGAGGCGGACGTGCACTGGCTCTACAAGCGAGCCCAGCTCGATAGCGCCCTATTGGGTGGCGCCGGCCAGCACCGCGCGGCCCTGGCTCGGGCCGCCGCGGCGCGACTGGCGGTGACGGCCAGCTGAGTCGCGTCCCCCACCCGGCTCCGCCGGCCCCCCGGCTCGGCCGGCGCCACCGGCCCCGCCGTGAAGGCGGTCTTGCAGCCGACAGGAACCCTCCCGGCAGCGGCGAAAGGCGCCCTGTCCGCAACCGTGAAAGCAGGAGAGGGCCATGGGCTACTACGAAGACGGGCCGGTCGAGACGATGCAGGATGAGGCGCACATGGAGGAGCAGGAACAGAGCCGTCCGGTCGGTGCGCGGCTATCCGGCTTCCGCGAGCGCCTCGCGGGTGCCCTGGCCGGCCTGGATCGCGGCCGTATCGATCAGTTCAGCCTTGACTCCGGCGCTCACCTGGATGAGGAACACGATGTGCTTGACGAGGTGAGTGGCGCCGAGGAGGACATGGGCATGCGTCCTCAGTTCGACCCCGAGGCCCAATCCGACGCCGAGCCTGAGCCCGACTCCGAGCTCGACGAGCCAGCTCCGTTCCCCGTCGGGCGGCTGGGCTACAACCGCGCCGCCGTCGATGCCCGCATCGCCGAGCTCGAGGCCGAGCTCGAGGAGCTGCGCGCGATTCCCCCGCAACCCTCCATCACCGAGGAGATCGAGCGGCTGGGTGAGCAGACCGCCTCGATCCTGGTCGTCGCTCATGACCAGGCTCACGAGACAACCCGGCTGGCTCAGGAGCAGGCGGACCGCTGTATCGCCGATGCTGCCACCAACGCGGTGGCCATCACCGAGAAGGCCAAGCGCGACCTGCACGAGATCGACGAGGAGACCGACACCGTGTGGCGAGAGCGAACGCGCCTGCTCGAGGATGCCCGCAACGTCGGCAGTGCTCTGATCGCACTGTCCGAAGCGGCGTCCGCGCGGTTCCCGGCTGAGGGCAAGCCGCCCGAGCAAGCCACGTCGGCCTTCCCGCCGCCGGTACGCGAGGGCTAACGGTCAGCCACGCCGGGGAGGCGGTGGCGCGCGTACATCTCAGTCACCCAGCGCCCGCCGGGCCGGGCGGCCAGCTCATCGAGGAAGGCCCGACCCCGGTCGGGCACCTCGGAGACCGACGGATAGGGGAATTCGGGCGGCATGATCGGCGGGGCCAGAGGGGCGGGTGCGGCCAGCGCTCTTTTAGGGCGGCGATGATCCGGGTCGAATCGCCGATCGACTCGCCGTCGAGGGTCAACACCGGCGTGGTGTCCACACCTCCGGTCAGCCGGCGAGCGATGAGTACGTGGGCGCCGGGAAGTAATGAACGGCGCCGGTGAGCGATCCGCTTGTAGTCGAGCGCCCAGCGCTCGTTGAAGTGCGAGATCTCGAGCTGCCAGAGACACGGAAGGGAGGCAGTCGTCAAGCTGGCCTCGTGTCCGACAGGGTTCCGCTCAGCACGGTGGCGCGGGAGTGGACTCGCATCGGCCTGATCGGCTTTGGTGGACCGCCGGCGCACATCGCGTTGTTTCGCCGGCTCGTGGTCGAAGACCGAGGGTGGCTTGAGGCGAGCGCTTTCGAGGACGCCATTGCCGCCTGCGGCCTCCTGCCCGGACCAGCCTCGACGCAGCTGGCCATTCTGTGCGCCTACCGGGTCGCCGGCCCGGCCGGCGCGATCGTGGGGGGCCTGGGCTTCATCGCTCCTGCGGTGATCCTAGTCCTGATCGCCGCTCGTTTTCTGCTCGCGGCCTCAGCGCCGCCGTGGCTGCGGGGTGCCGGTGCCGGGGCGGGCGCGGCCGTGGCCGTGGTTGCGCTCCAGGCCGGGCTCGACCTGGCCGGCCCGAGCCGCGCCCGGGCTCGCGCCAGGGACAGAGGCGATACTCGCTGGGCCGCGTATCTGATCGCCGGCGCGGTGGCCGCATATCTAATCGGTCCTTACCTGGTGCTCGTCCTCATCGCGGCCGGGGCCGTCGAGCTGGCCATCCAGCGGCGCGGACGCCCGCCCACCCCGCGGCCTCAGACGCCGCGCGGCGTCCTGAGCCTGGTGAGCGCAGTCTCCTCGGGGGGCGCGTTGGGTCCGCTGGGCTGGACCGCGCTGAAGGTGGGCGCCCTGTCCTTCGGGGGCGGTTTCGTGATCATCCCGCTCATGCAGGGCGATGCCGTGCACGTCTACCACTGGATGTCGGGCGGCCAGTTTCTGGATGCGGTAGCGCTCGGCCAGGTCACTCCGGGGCCCGTGGTGGCCACGGTCGCCGCCGTCGGGTACGCGGCGAGCGGCGTGGGCGGCGGACTGTTCGCCGCCGCTGTGGCCTTCGCGCCCTCGTTTGTCTTCGTCCTGCTCGGGGCTCGGCGCTTCGAGGATCTGCGCCGGAGCCCGGAGGCACGGGCCTTCCTGGACGGAGCAGGGCCGGCCGCCATCGGGGCGATTCTTGGCGCCGCCGCCACCCTCACCGTGGCTCTGTCGGAGGCCTGGCAGTTCGGCGTGCTCGCGCTGGCCGCGGCGGCGCTGCTGGGCCGCCGCCTCCCTGTCCCGGTGACCCTCCTCGCGGCGGCCGGACTTGGAGTCCTGGCGGCGCTGAGCGGGGCACCGCTGCCAAGATGAGCCGGGTGGCCTTCGTCCTTACCCTCGACGCGCAAGAGTTTAATGACCGGGCCGGGGACTTTCTCGCCGACCAGATGGAGTGCAACGTCCTGGCCACGGTGTTGATGAACGCACTGGCCGGTCGCTACCGGAACGTGCGCTCGGTGTTCGGCTACCAGCTCGCCGCTGGCGGAGCAGTCACCGGCGCGGTGATGCGTACGCCTCCGCACGCGCTCCTGGCCAGTCCTGTGGCCGCCGACGAGATCGAGCCGCTGCTCGACGCCTGGTTGCGTCTGGATCCCGATCTGAATGGTGTAAATGGGCCGCCGGAGACCGCCCGCAGCCTCACCCAGGCCTGGGTCGCCCGCACCGGCGGCCGCGCCGGGCTAGCGCGCGAGATGGCCATGCACTCCCTGCGCAGGGTCGCCCGGCCGCCTCGGCCGGCGGCCGGGCGGCTGCGGCTGGGCAGGCCGCGCGAGCGCGAGCTGCTGATCGACTGGTGGCAGGCGTTCGTCGAACAGGCCGGCGGCCACGGTGGAGGCGAGGCGGCGGCCAACGTCGAGGCACGGCTGGCCAACGGATCGTTGTTCGTCTGGGATCAGGGTGGTCCAGTCTCCCTGGTCGCCATGTCGCCGCCGGTGGACGGCGTGGTGCGTATCGGCCCGGTCTACACACCTCCGGAGCAGCGCCGCCACGGGTATGCCGGGACGGCTGTGGCCGAGGTCAGCCGCCGGGCGCTGGCCGCCGGGGCGCGGGCCTGCATGCTGCTGACCGACCTGGCCAACCCGACTTCCAACAAGATCTATGCCGAGGTGGGCTTCCAGCGCTTTGCCGACTGGGAGGAATACGAGTTCCGTAGCGACTAGTTCGTCAGCAGATCGCGCAGCTCGGCCAGTCCGCGCTCGGCGTCGGCGAAGCTCGTACTGAGCGGCGATAGCCCGACGCGGATGATGTCCGGCGGCCGAAAGTCGACGATCACCCCGCGGATGGCCAGCGCGCGGCATAGCCCTGCGGCATCGGGGTGCACGAGGGCGACATGTCCACCCCGCTCGGCGGCCGCGTACGGGGACCCGAGCTTGACCCCGAGCGGGGCGAGCCACTCCTCGTGGCGAGCGATCACGAAGTCCCCAAGGGCCATCGCCTTGGCGCGCACGGCATCGATTCCGGCCTCGACGACCAGGTCCAGGCCGGCGGACACGGCGGTCAGGGCAATGATCGGCGGTGTGCCCGAGAGCATCGCTCCGATTCCCGCCGCGGGCTCGTAGCCCTGGGCCATGGAAAAGGGGTCGCGCCGCCCGAGCCAGCCCCAGATCGGTTGGCGCAGAGCTCGCTGATGCTCGGCCCGCACATACAGGAAGGCCGGTGCTCCCGGCCCAGAGTTGAGGTACTTGTAGGTACAGCCGACCGCCAGGTCCGCCCCGTCGGACTCGAGCGCAATGGGGATCACCCCGACGCTGTGAGACAGATCCCACAGGATCAGCGCGCCGGCTTCGCGGGCCACAGTGGAGATGCCCGCCATGTCGAGCAGGAACGCGGATCGATAGGCCACGTGGGAGAGAGCGACCAGTGCGGTCTCCGGTCCGACCACGGCCGCGACGTCGGCCGGGCGAGGGCCCAGCTCAGCGCCGGTCTCGATCCAGCGGATCCGCAGCCCGCGACTTTCGGCCAGACCCTCGAGCACGTAGCGATCCGTGGGGAAGTTGTCACGGTCGGTGACTATTTCCGATCGTTCCGGACGCGCGTCCAGCGCCGCCGAGGCCAGCTTGTAGAGGCACACCGTGGTCGACTCGGCCAGAGCCACCTCGCCCGCCTGGGCGCCGAGCAGACTCGCGCCCAGGCGGTTGCCCAGGGTCAGCGGGAGCTCCAGCCAGCCCTCCTCCCAGCCGCGGATCAGGCGCTCCCCCCATTGCTTGACGATCTCGGCCAGGCGCGGCGGCGTGGAGACGGGCAGCCGGCCTAAAGAATTGCCGTCCAGATAGGCGACATCGTCGGCAGCGGGGACAAAGCGCGATTTGAAGGAGCGCAACGGGTCGCGCTCGTCCAGGCTCAGAGCGCTCGGCACCTCAGCGGGGATCATGGGCCAGCTCGGCCATCTGGGCGAATGCCTCGAGCGCGCCCTGTTGCTCCTGCGCACCGTCCAGCTCGCGGAAGATCGAGGCCAGGTTGACCGCCAGCCGTTCACTCTCGCCCCAGTCAGCCCACCGGTCCATGGCCAGCGCCCGCGCCGCCTGGACCGGGGAGAGGCCCTGGGTATGGAGCGCGCCGGCCTGCTCGTAGAGGTACTCGAAGTAGGCCTTCAGCTCGGCCACGGCTGAGGAGTTCGCCAGCGGGCCGTGGCCGGGAACGATCACTTCTAGGTCCATGGCCAGGATTCGCTCGCAGGCCGCGATCCAGTTCGAGACCGGCCCGGCCCAGGCAATCGGGTGGGCGCCGTGGAAGAGGATGTCCCCTGAGAAGAGAACCCGCTCGGCGGGCAGATGGACCAGCGTGTCCCCGCGCGTGTGCGCAGGCCCGACCTCGATCAGCCGCACCTCGCGGGAGCCCACCCGGAGCGTTAGTTCGCCGGCGAAGGTTTCCTCCGGCAAAACGAGCTCGAGGCCGTTGAAGTCGAACTGGCCGAAGCAGTCCAAGAAGAACTCCCCGACCGGACCCATGTTGGGCGCCTGCTCGACCAGCGCGGCGAATGCGGCTGGGGGCAGCTCGGACATCTCGGCCGCCGTGCGCTCCGAGGCGACGATTCGCGCCTCGCCGACCAGCTGGTTGCCGTAGCAGTGATCGCCGTTGGCATGGGTGTTGACCAGCGTGTCGATCCGCTTCGCCGCCGACGTGGCCTGACGCATGGCCCGCAACATCCGCTCGGTCAGGCGGCCGTCGAACAGTGTGTCGACAAGCAGGCTGTCCTCGCCTTCGCAGATCAGGCCAGCGTTGCTCCACCCCCACCCGCCATCGGGCTGCAGATAGGCGTAGAGGGAGTCGCCGAGCTCGTGCAGACCCTCGGTGTAGCGCATTCGGAGTGATCCTACGGAAGGCGGGAGAATGGGCGGTGTGACTGCCCCCGTGTCGTTCGCCGCCTTACGCCGGCGACCGTTGGCCACCGGCGGTGGGCCGGAGCTTCGCCGCATCCTCAGCACCGAACCCGTGCGCCGCTGGTGGGGACAGTCGTGCCGTGCGCCCTGCACGTAGTGGCGGTCAATCGCCGCCTGGTAGTCCTCGCGCTCGTCGCCGAACAGCGCCCGGCATGCGTCCCATTCCTCGTCACTGGTGACGATCAGGCGCTGGAAATATGCAGAGCGCCAGCTTGCTTGTTGGCGCAGCGATGCAGGCGCTCAGCACGCTCATCCTCCAGAGCGATCAGATCCAGTTCATCGGGCACGAGCCGAGCGGGGTGGAGCAGTATCGGCACGCGTTCTCGAAGAACACGAGCCGACCGCAGTGACGGCACGCGTAGGAAAGCATTGCCGTGACGTTAGTCGTCCATCCGCAGTGTGCCTTGGGCGGGTAGGAATGCGTATAGAAAGCCGATCGTCATCGCAGCCCCCGCAATCGAGATACGGAGAGCCCGAGCACAGGATGCGCAGGCCTGCGCACGCCTGCAGCTCACCGATGCCGATGCTCCGCCGCTGAATGATCGGGCCGCAGCCATGGTCCGTAGCCTCGAACGCCCCGATCGCTGGCTGTGGGTGGCCTGTGCCGGCTCGGCGGTGATCGGCTTTGCCCGGCTGGCCGCGCTCGTCCCGGCCGAGCCCCACAGCGCACCGCCGGCCGGCCTCTATCTGGGCGGCGTGAGCGTTGCTCCAGAACGCCGGCGCCAGGGAGCCGGTTGGGCTCTGACCCGGGTGCGGCTCGAGCACGCCTTTTCCGACCCGGACGTCGACCGGGTCTGGTACTTCGCCAATGCGCGCAACGAGGCGTCGATCCAGCTGCACGCCGGGTTCGGCTTCGAGGAGTTCGAGCGGCCCATGCGGTTCGCGCCGGTTTCCTTCACCGGTGGTGTGGGTGTGCTTTTCAGTCTCTCCCGTGAGGCGTGGGCGGCCGGCAGAGTGCCGGCATGAGCGCCATCCGATCGCCGAGGTCAGGTACGCTCCGGGGGCGTATCGGCCCCACGGGCCGCCCGTATTCCTGGTCTCCCGGCGCCCGGCCGCGCTTCGCGGCGGCACTCCAGAGCGACCCGGCCGGGATCAATCTGGTTCCCATGCAAAGCCTTCCGCGAAGCCGAAGCATCTGGGGCTGGGCGGCCCTTGGGCTGGCCGGTTCGCTGCTCATCGCGCTGGCCGGCCCACGATCGGTGGCCGATCCCGTTACCGCGTGGTGGTACATGCCCCCGGTTCCCGGCGGTCGCACCGGCGCCACCGTGCTGGTCTACGCCGGGATCGCTGTGCTGTGCCTGGCCTGGCTCGGGTTAGGACGACGAACAGCCGAGGCCGGCATCCGGGGACTGATCCTCATCGCCGGTGCGTGGCTGCTACCGATCGCCCTTGGGCCGACCCTGTTCAGCCACGACGCCTACAGCTACCTGGCTCAGGGCACGGTGCTGCACCTAGGCGAGAATCCGTACCGGACCGCGCCGGCGGTGCTCGCATCGCTGGGTCACGCCCACGTGCTGGCGGCGGTCTCGCCGTTCTGGCGGCATGTAACGGCTCCCTACGGTCCACTGTTCCTCGGCCTAATGAGCGTGATCGTGGCGGTGACCGGATCCCATCTGGTGGCGGGAATCCTGGCCGTCCGCGCACTCGAGCTGGTCGGGGTGGTGCTGATCGCGCGGTACCTGCCCCGCCTCGCCCAGGCCCTGGGCGCCGATCCCGCGCGGGCCACCTGGCTGGTCCTGCTCAGTCCGCTGCTGCTCCTCGAGCTGATTGCCGCCGGGCACAACGACGTGCTGATGGCCGGGCTCCTGCTCGCCGGCGTTACCGTTGCCGTGCAGGGCCGCCCACTCAACGGGATCGCTCTATGCGCGCTGGCGGCGACGGTCAAGCTTCCGGCCCTGGCCGGAGCGCTGTTCATCGCGGTGGCCTGGGCGCGCGAGGAGCCCACGGCCGCGGCCACCGCCCGGTTCGCGCTCAAAGCGGTCCTGATCGTGGCCGCGGTTCTGGGGGCCGTCAGCCTGGTCACCGGGCTCGGCCTGAGCTGGGTCTCGGGCAGTCTCTTCTCCTCGCCCGCCCGAGTGCGGCTGGCCATCACGCCTTCCACCGGAATCGGCTTCACGATCGCCTCGTTGCTGCACGACGCCGGGCTGGCGGTCGACTCGCGCTCCCTCGAAGCGCTCCTGACCGGCGTGAGCACTGGTCTCGCCGGCGTGCTCGGGCTGTGGCTGCTCTACCGCGTACGGATCCCCAAACTCGCTCTCTACCTGGGGGCACTCCTCCTGGTAGCCGCGGTTGGCGGTCCCGCGGCATGGCCCTGGTACCTGAGTTGGGGTCTCGTCCTGCTGGGCGCCTGTGCCGGACCGCAGCGTTCCGCGGCCCTGGTTCTGGCCACCGTGATCAGCGTCTTCCTGATCAAGCCCAACGGGATCCTCGCTCTGCCTCTGCCGAGCGCACCCGCCGTGATGGCCATCTACCTCGCGCTGGCCGGACTGTTCTGGTACTCGAGGCGAGGCGGACGGGGTAGCGGCGACCGGGGAGCGGCCGGCGGCCTCGAGACACCGCGCGCCCGGTCGGCGCGCCGGGCCGCGCTCACCCTGGCTCGCGCAGGCCAGGATCCCCAGGTGGTGCGGGCCGGATGAGCGCCGCCGCCACTCGGACCCCGTCGGTCGAGCCATCGGCGGCCCTCAGCAGTCCGGCGCCCCCGTCTCCGCGACTCTCGGACGCGGCGCGCGACCGCCTTGCGGTGCTGGGCCCGACCGTTCTGGGCCTGGCGCTCTGCTTTTTCGAGATCACCACCCGCAGCCTCGGCTTCGACGAGGCGGCCACGGTGACCATCGCCGCGCAGAGCGGGGCCCAGCTCGGTTCGGCGATCGCCCACGACGGGGGCAACATGTCGGGCTTCTACCTGGTGCTCCACGTGCTCATGAGCTGGTTCGGGAACGGCGCCCTCGTCCTCCGGCTGCCCTCGGCCCTGGCCTCCGTGGCTACCGTCGCGTTCACCGGAACCATCGCCCTGCGTCTATTCGGCCGGCGCGCGGCGCTGAGCGCCGGCCTCCTGGCCGCGGTCAGCCTGCCCCTTATCTTCTGGGCTCAGAACGCCCGTGGTTACGCGCTCATGGTGGCCTTCGTATCCGCGGTCTACCTGGTCTTCATCTCGCTGCGCGAGCGCTCGCGGCCAGCCGGCTGGATCGCCTATGCGGTGCTCATGAGCCTGGCTACCTATTCGAGTTTTGTCGCCGTCCTGGTCATTCCCGCCCAGCTGCTGATGCTGCTCTCGCGCACAGAGCGGCGGCGGCTGCTCGGTTTCGTCCTGTCTCTGGGGGGGATGGCGGTCGCCTGCGTGCCGCTGATCGTGCTCGCTGCTCAGCGCGGATCCGGTCAGCTCTTCTGGGTCCCGCGTCCCACTCGCGAGATCGAGGTCCAAGTTCTCCAATCGCTGACCTCGGCCGGGCTCGAGCCGAGCTTCCACGCCACCGCCACCACGACCTTGCTCCTGGTGCTCACCATCGTGCTGCTGATCGCCGCCGCCGTCTCGTTGCTGCCCGTGCTCCAGCCTGCGCGCCGGGACCGCCGGGACTGGGGTGCGGGTCTGACCCTCAGCTGGCTCCTGGTGCCGGTGCTGCTGACCCTCATCTATTCGCTGATCTTCCAGCCGCTGTTCCTGCCCCGCAACCTGCTCATGTCGTTGCCCGCGGTCGCCATCCTGCTCGGGGCCGGACTGAGTCATCCCCGCCTCTCGCCTCGCGTAGCGTGGACTGCGCTCGCCATCCTGGTCGTTCTCCGCGCCCTGCAACTCGTGCCCAGCTATGGAACCTCACCGGAGCCGTGGCGCGAGGCCAGCGCCTACGTCGTCAAGCGTGCCCAGCCCGGAGACTGCGTGGCCTTCTATCCCGCCGATGGGCGGATGGCCTTCCAGTACTACTTTGCGCGCCGGCCCGATCCCGGCACCCCGCTGCCCCGCCCGATCCTGCCCGTCGTGCGCTTCGGCACCGTGCGCACCTACGTCGAGGACTACGCCACCCTCACGCCGGGTCAGATCAGGCGCCGTGGAGCCTCGTGTCGCCGGCTGTGGTTCGTCTCCAGCCACGAGGGCCAGCCCAACGGGCCGCCGCCGTCGCGGGCTAACCGGGCTCGCTTCCTGGCTCTCCAGACCCATCTGGAACGGGCCTTTGGCGACGGTCAGACTCGACAGTTCGGCTACGCCAGCGCAATCCATGTTCGATTGCTGCCCGGCCGTCGTCGCGGGACCGGCTGAGGGGCGGCTCAGGGGCGGAGCGTGGTGCCCCAGAAGGTGCACACGCTGAGCACGATGAGCAGGATCCCGTTGCCCCACAGGACAAGTGACCATGCCCGGCCGTGTACGTAGCGGGCCACGACCATGACCGCCGGGAAGGCGGTGATCAGCAGGCGCGGGTTCGGGGGGACATACTCGGAGGTGAGGGCGAGAAAGCTGATCCCCACTGTCCAGACCAGCGCCTCGACGGAAACACGGTGGCGCTCTCGCACCAGCAGGGTGAGCGTCCAGATGAGGAGGAAGGCGCCGATCAGGCCGACGATCAGATTCAGGTTGATGGTCGGCTTGTTGAAGTGATCAAAGCTGACCTCACTGATCAGCGTGGTGATCAGGTGGACGATGGCCAGCGGGTCGGTCTTCTCGCTCCAGCCGTGGTGCTGGGCCTCGTAGTTGGCCAGCGGTGTACCCGTCCAGAGCCAGAGAAAGACGGCGAACGCCACGATCCCGAAAGTGGAGAGGATCGGGGCCGCGATCACCCGGCGCAGCGTGCTCAACTTCCAGCCCTGACGCCGGAGTTCGAGTAGGGCCGAGATCGCGCAGACCGGAATCAAGGCCAACCCCGTCGGCTGCACCGCGGTGGCGAAGCCGGCCAGCACGCCGGCCAGCACCCAGCGCCGCCGCTCCAGTGCGAACAGGCAGGCGGCGGCCAGCGGCAGCAGCAATCCCTCGGAGTAGACCATCGCGAAGACCACCGAACCGGGGAAGATGATGAACAGCGCTGTGGCCTTGCGGGCCGTCTCGCGACCCCACCAGCCGGTCGCCAGGCGGTAGATGAAGTAGGTGGCCACGCCCCCGCCGACCATCGAGATGGCGGCCCCGGCCACCGAGGCGGCCCAAATCGCGTCCGAGCCGGTCGTGACCATGATGACCGGCTCCAGCAGCCAGATGGCCAAGGGAAAGAGGGGGAAGAAGCCGAGCGTTGTCTGCGCGTAGGAGACATGGTCGAGATAGCCATGATTGGCCACCTCGCGGTACCAGAGGCCATCCCAGTTCGAGAGCTCGTGGAGGAAGTCGTGGTGCCCGAATGAGGCCTGCAGGTAGGCAGCGAGCAGCAGAAGTCCCCGCGTAGCCACGTAGATGGCCGTGAGAAACAGCACGTCCTGCCGCGTGACGCTCAGCCCGACCAGTCGCGGGCGTGCTCGCGAGCGAGTCCGGGCAGCTAGAGGCTCCTCGAGGCTCGGGACCTCGGGGCCCAGCGCTTCTAGAGGGGGAGTCAGGTCCATGGGCTGTGGGCTTGCGTCGACACGCTCAGGAATGGCTTCCACGGGCCCGCAGTCTAGATAGCTAACCGGGTTGAAAAGGTTTACAACCGCATGAACGTCGCGTTACTTAGCGCCGAACGGCTGCAGGCCCACCGTTCCATGCCACCGGAAAACGTCCGTGCAACCGGTGGCGATGCCCGTGCAGGGACTGGCCAGGAAGCCTTCCTGCAGCGCAGCCGAACTGCCCGGCCAGGACACGCGCAACGGGGCGTAGGGATTCCCGGGCAGATGTCCTGCGTCCAGCCTCAAGGCTCCGACCAGCGCTGTCGCACCGCCGCCGTCCCACTCGGACGGTCCGAGGTTGTGGTACTCCGCGCCGCACTGGCCCCGGCCGCTGCTGCGGATCGGGATGCCGATCTCGGCGCCCAGCCCGGGCAGGACATCGAGCGAGGTTTACTCCCTGGTGGTTGCCGCTAAGGCGAGCATCACCGCATCAACCAGCTGCTGAGCGTGAAGTTGTGGCAGCAGGTGTCCGGCTCCGTCCAGCTCGATCAAGCGCGCCCCGGCGATCTGCCCGGCCAGGGTCCGGGGCGCCGCCGCCGGAACGATCCTGTCCTCAGAGCCGGTCAGGATGAAGGTCGGCGCCTGAATCGCAGCCAGCTTTTCCTCCAGGCGGGGCAGGTCGCGCACGAGCGAGCGTTGTTCGGTCACGAAGGCATGACGGCCCCATGAGCTCAGTAGCACACGCGCACTCTCCCGTAGATAGGACTCCTCGAGCTTGGCCCGCCGGGCGATCCGCCTGCGCAGCGGCGCCGCACTCAGGGCCAGGCCAAGTCCGGTCAACGATGCTGCGCTAGTCAACGAGCCGGCCACCGGAAGGCTCAGCCAACGGTCCAGCGCGGCGAGTGAGGCGCGGTTGGCCGCCGGGGCAGCGAGCACCAGGGCGCCCACCCGCTCGGGGTGCTCGGCCGCGGCCCAGACCGCGACCGCGGCGCCCAGACTATGGCCGACGAGGGTCGCCTTCCCCACCCTCTCGGCGTCAAGGGCCTCGAGCGCAGCGCGGGCGTTGCCGGGCAGGTCGCGGGGCTGGCTGCGCCCGTCCCAGCCGGGGCGGTCCACGGCGATAGCCCGGGCCCGGCCGTCGAGCGCCGCCACGACCCGGTTCCAATCCCGCGCCGCGCCGGGCTGTCCGTGCAGCAGCAGGACCGCTGGCCCGTCGGGCTCTGACATGGCGCGTGAATGCTACCTGCCAGCTAACGTTTCAGCTTGGGTCAAGCCGTCCCGAGCAGGCATACTAGGGCCGTGTCGTCAGCGCTCCTATCCGAGGCGCTCGCGCCGATGCGAGCCAACCCCAAGAGCAGCGCGATCCTGCTGGATATCGACGGGACACTGGCGCCCATCGTCGGGAACGCCTCGGACGCCCACGTGCCCCAGGGCACGCGTCAGCTCCTCAAGGCCGTGGCCAACCGCTACGGGCTGGTGGCTTGCGTGAGCGGGCGCCGCGCTTCCGAGGCCCGGGCGATGGTCGGTGTGGGCACAATCTCATACCTCGGATCGCACGGTGTGGAGCTTCTCCGTGCCGGATGGACCGAGGCCGTGCTGGACCCCGGGGTTGAGGAGTGGGTCCAACGGATACGGGAGTTTGGCCGCCAGGCCGACACCGCCGACGCCCGAAAGCTCCGCATCCGCCTGGAGGACAAGGCGGCCATCGTCGCCTTCCACTGGCGCGGTGCGCCGGACGAGGAAGCCGCGCGCGCCGCGGTTGACGCGATCGCCGAAAGGGCGCAGGACGCGGGTCTGCGCACCCACTGGGGCCGCAAGGTCCTCGAGGTTCGGCCCCCGGTCAAGATGGACAAGGGGCAGGGGATCCGCAACTTGTTCGACGTGGCGGGGGAGGGGATCGAAGCGGCGCTCTACGTCGGCGACGACAGCACCGACATCGACGCCTTCCGGGCCCTGGGCGAGCTGGTGGAGGAGGGGCGTCTGGTCCGGTCGGTCAGGGTTGGCGTGAGTTCTGACGAGGGACCATCGGCGATCGTGGAGAACGCTGACGTGGTGGTCGACGGGACGGACGGCGTGTCGGACCTGCTCTCTGTTCTGGCCCACGACTGAGCCGGTCCGTTGCGCTTCGCGGAGTTCCTGCGGACCACGGTGCTGCTCAGCGCAGCGGCGGCCAGCCTGCTGGCGGCGATCACCCTGGTCGGGGCGGTCGCTGGCAGCGACTCGCTGTTGGTTCCTGTGGCCGCCAGCTGGTGGGTGATCAGCTGCGCGATCGGCCTGTGGCTCGGCCGCCGGGCCCACACCAGCTCGCCTATCGCCAGCCTCCTGGCCAGCGCCAAGACGCGAACGTCGCTGCCCGAGGTCGACCCGGCGCGGACCATGCTCAACCGTCTCTGGCCGCTATTGATCTGCACCCTGGGGGCAGGGGTGATCGGCTTCCTGCGGCCCCAGGTGCCGGCCATTGCCACCGGCTTTGCGCTCATCTGGGCCCTGGGCTGGCGGCGCCAGGCCGCCGCCGTGACGGCGATCGAGGAGCGCGACGGCGCCCGCTTCTACGTGGAGCGCACCTCGCCGCTGCAAGCCATCCAGCTCGTGCGCACACCGGGCTTTCGCTCCAATCTGATGGAGCTGAATGGGGCTTCGAGCCCCCGCGCGGCTCGGCCGCGCGGCTAACGAGTCACGCCCCCATGGCTCATGAGATCCCGCCGTCGGTGCTCATCGTCACGCTCGGCACCACTACCGGATGGGGCTCCTCTGCCCGGGAGTTGACCGACGCGTTCGCGCGGGCGGGAGCCCGAGCAAGGCTCATCGGTACCGGACCGGCACGCCCGGTGCGGACCTTCATGCTCACCGACTTCGCCCAGGCGTGGGTGGCACGGCGGGTGGCCGAGCGGGGGATCGCTCGCTTCTCGCCGGACGCCGTCGTCTACTGCTCGATCACTGCGGCGCTGCTCTGGCCGTTGCCCGGGGCAATCTGGCTGGACTCCGTCGCCGCCGAGAACCGGCCGGGTCGCCACGGACTCTGGCAGCGCGTCGTCGAACAACGCCGCCTTCACGCCGCGCCGCTGGTGCTGACCATGGCCGAGGACTCGCTCCAGGGACTCGGCGCACAGACTCGGCCGAGCGCGATCACCGTGCCGGTGCCGGTCTCCCCCTCAGGGTCACCGGCCGAGGTCCGCGACATCGACGTCCTGGCCTACGCCGGTGACCCTGAGAAGCGCCGCCTGGACCACATCCTCGAGACCTGGGCTCGGGCCCGGCGGGAGGGTGAGACGCTGGTCGTGGCCGGGATCGAGCGGGACTCCTCGCCGGCCGGGGTGCGGTTTACCGGCCGGCTGGCGCCGGAGTCATACCGCGCACTCGTGCGCCGGGCTCGCGTCTTCGTGGCCGCCCCCCGCCGGGAGGACTACGGGATCGCGCCCCTGGAGGCGCTGGCCGACGGTTGCCTGCTGGTCAGCACCCCAGCACCCGGGGCCTATCCGGCGCTGCGTCTGGCCCGGTCACTGGACCCCCGGCTGGTCTCCGAAGACCTCGCCCCGGCGCTGCGCGCGGCCCTCGACGATCCGCTTCCGGGCTACGCGCGCCGAGCCGCTGAGTTGCTTGAGCCGTTCAGCCGGGCGGCGGTGGACCGGACGGTGGCCGAGCGCGTCCTGCCTCGTTTGCTGGCACGATGAGGGCCAGCGTGCTTATTCCCGGATTCATCCCTAGCCCAGCTTCGAACGGATTCAGCCTCGGGCCATTCTTCTTTCACGCCTATGGGATTGCCTACGTGTTCGCCGTCACGGCGGCCATCTTCATCTCACGCTGGGGCTGGCGGCGCCAGGGCGGAGATCCTGAGCTGGTCTACGAGGTGGCGATGTGGGCCTTCCCGGCCGGGCTGATCGGTGGGCGCATCTACTTCATCATCACCACCCCGAGCCAGGTGCCCGATCACTGGTGGGGTGTGTTTGCCATCTGGCAGGGCGGTCTGGGCATCTGGGGCGGTATCGCCGCCGGTGCCGCGGTTGGCCTTTGGGTGGCCAGCAGGCGCCTGAGCCGGTCCGAGCTCCGTCGCTTCATGGACGTCGTCGCCCCCACCCTGCTCGTCGCGCAGGCCATCGGCCGGATCGGTAACTACTTCAACCAGGAGCTGTTCGGCAAGCCGACCAAGCTCCCGTGGGGCCTGGAGATCTCCCTGGCCCACCGACCGCCGGGCTATCTGCAGTACGCCACCTTTCAGCCCACCTTCCTCTACGAGATCATCTGGAACCTCGCCCTGGCCGGCGTGCTGATCTGGCTGGGCCAGACGCGCCGAGTTCGCCCGCCGGGGGTCTTCGCCCTGTACGTGGCGGGCTACTCAGCCTTTCGCATCTTCGAGGAGACGCTCCGGATCGACTACTCCAACCACATTCTCGGTCTGCGACTGAACTTCTTTGTCGCCCTGGTCCTATGTGTGCTCGGGTTGCTGTGGTTCGTGGCCATTCAACGCGGCTGGCGGGGGCTCGGTGGACCCCAGGGTGAGTCCTGGCCGGCGGCCGAGACGGCACGTCCGCCTGGGGCCTCGCAGTCCCGCTCCAAGCCGCCGCCCCCGCCTCCGCGTCGGGCCAAGCGGGCCCGTAGCCGCTGACAGTCCACATAACTGGCCTTTAGGAAACCTAGCGATACTAGGTATGCGTGAAAGACATGATTGGATGGGGTGCTGCGTGATCGAGGTTTCCGGCGTTACCAAGCGGTACGGAAAGAAGACCGCGGTGGAGGACCTCAGCTTCGAGGTTCGGCCGGGTGTGGTCACCGGCTTCCTGGGTCCCAATGGCTCGGGGAAGTCGACCACGATGCGCCTGATCCTCGGTCTCGACGCTCCCAACTCCGGCCACACTCGCGTCAACGGCCGGCCCTATCGCGAGCACGCCGCGCCGCTGCACGAAGTGGGGGCGTTGCTCGAGGCGCGCTCGGTTCACACCGGACGCTCGGCCCTCAATCATCTCCTCGCCCTGGCTCAGACCCACGGCATCCCGCGTAAGCGCGTGGCCGAGCTGATCGAGATGGTCGGCCTGAAGGAGGTGGCCGGCAAACGGGCCGGCGACTTCTCCCTGGGGATGGGCCAGCGCCTGGGTATCGCGTCCGCCCTGCTGGGCGACCCGCGCACAGTGATGCTGGACGAGCCCGTCAACGGACTTGATCCCGAGGGCATCCAGTGGGTCCGCCGGCTGCTCAAGAACCTAGCCTCCGAAGGGCGCACCGTGTTCGTCTCCTCGCACCTGATGAGCGAGATGGCCCTCACGGCCGAGCACCTGATTGTCATCGGCAGGGGGAAGCTGATCGCCGACACGAGCGTTGCCGACTTTCTCCAGCGCGCATCGAAGCAGGCGGTACGGGTCCGCTCTCCGCAGGCCGAGAGGCTGGCCGAGCTGATCGCCGGGCCCGATGTGGGGGTGAACGCGGTGGCCCCCTCCGTCCTCGAGGTGACCGGCCTGGACTCTGAGCAGGTGGGGACCACGGCCGCGGAGCACGGCATCGTCCTCTACGAGCTCAGCCCCCAGACGGCGTCGCTCGAGGAGGCATTCATGGAGCTCACCCGTGACTCGGTGGAATTCCACGGCGAGGCGGCCCAGGCCGAGCCGAGCCAGGCGGTGGCGTCATGAGTGCCGATGCCGTTTCGCTAGGCCGCGTTACGCAACGCCGCGTCAACCGCTCGGAATGGACGAAGCTGCGCTCGGTCCGCTCCACGCGCTGGACGCTGCTGGTGGCCCTGTTCCTGATCCTCGGTATCGGAATCCTGGCCTGCGTCATCTTCGAATCGCGCTGGACGCACCTGAGCCCTCACGACCGGCTCCGCTTCCATCCCCTGCGGGAGAGCCTGGCGGGGGTCAACTTCGCCCAGCTGGCCTTCGGTGTGCTCGGCGTGCTGACCATCACCGCCGAGTATTCGACCGGCATGATCCGCTCGAGCCTGTCGGCCGTCCCGCGCCGGCTGCCCGTCCTGTGGGGCAAGGCGATCGTCTTCGGGGTGTGTGCATTTGCCATCAGCCTCCCGGCGGTGTTCGCCGTCTTCTTCATCGGCCAGGCGATCCTCACCGGCCACCACCTCAACATCGCCCTCTCGCACCCCGGGGTTCTGCGCTCGCTGTTCGGCGCCGCGCTGTTCCTAACCGTCATGGGGCTCTTCGGGCTCGGGCTCGGGGCAATCGTGCGCAACACCGCGGGTGGCATCGCGCTGCTGGTCGGGATCATGTTCATGCTGCCGCCGATTCTCGATCTGCTGCCCTCCAGCGTGAGCGACTCGATCAGCCCGTATCTGCCCAGCAATGCCGGCGGCGCGGTGTGGACGATCAACCCGGATCCGAACACGCTGCACCCGTGGGTGGGACTGGCCCTGTTCGCCGGCTATGCTGCGCTGTCGCTGGCCATCGCCGCGGTGCTGCTGCTGCGCCGGGATACCTGAGCCGGCCTCGGCCTCGGCCTACGCCGCGGGCCGGGTGCCGCGTTCAGCGCCGGTGGCGCGGGCGGAGCTGCTCGAGCTCGCTCCACGGCTTGGTGTTGGCCACCGCCTCGGGCCCGAGCCAGGCTCGCCGGGCCGTGGCCACGCCGTAGCGGGCCGCGCTGAAGCCACCCGTGCGGTGGGCGTCGCAGTCGATCACGATCGGAATTCCCGCCGCGGCCGCGGCACGGGCGTGGACGTCGTTCATGTCCCGGCGGCTCGGACTGGCGTTGATCTCGAGCAGTGTCCCACTGGTGGCCGTCGCAGCCAGGATGGCCTCGAAGTCGAACACGTAAGGCGGCCGCGTCTCGATCTTGCGCCCCGACAGATGACCGATCACGTCGACCAGCGGATTCTCGATCGCCCGCACGATCCGCTCGGTCATCGTCTCTGAGTCCATGGCGAACGAGGAGTGGACCGAGGCGACCACCCAGTCGAGCCCGGCCAGCACCTCGTCCTCGTAATCCAGGCGCCCGTCAGGCAGGATGTTCACCTCGGATCCGGCTAGGAGCTTGAGCCCGGCCGCGGATTCGGTCTCCGATAGGGCGCGGACGCGCTCGATGTGCTCGCGCAGGCGCTCGGGCGAGACCTCGTCGCCGAAGCCGAAGCTGGCCGAGTGATCTGTGATGGCCAGATATTCGTAGCCGGCCTCGCGCGCCGCCTGGGCCATTTCCTCGATCGAGGCCGTGCCATCGGAAGCGGTGGTGTGACAGTGCAGGTCCCCGCGCAGATCCTCGACGGTGATCAGCCGCGGCAGCGCGTGGTTGGCCGCCGCCTCGAGCTCCCCCCGGTTCTCGCGCAGCTCGGGCTCGATGTAGTCCAGGTCGAGCAGCCCGTAGACCTCCTCCTCACGCTCGCAGCGGTGGGTCTGTCCGCTGTTGTCGTCCAGCACCCCGTACTCGGAGACATGCAAGCCCTTGCGCGCCGCCGCCTCGCGCAGGGCGACGTTGTGCTCCTTGGAACCGGTGAAGTGCTGCATGAGGTTGCCGAACTGATCCGGGGCGACGATCCGCACGTCGACCTTCAGTCCGGTGTGGGTGCGCAGCCGCACGCCGGACGCCGTGGGATTCTGCGCCGCCTCGACGAGCTCGAGCCCGCTGGCCGCTGTGGCCAGGGCGAGCGGATCGTGCGCGGTGGCGATGATGTCGAGATCCTTGACGCTGTCGGTCATGCGCCGGGCCGAGCCGGCCAGTTCCACGCGGTCCGACGCCGGGTGCTCCCGCAGGAGGGTGATCAGCTGCTCCCCGATGGTCAGGGCGCGGTCCAGCACGGTGCGTTGTCCGCGGCCATTGACGGTCTCGTTCTCGCTCGCCGTCTCGGCGGCCAGCGCCGCGGCCAGAAGGCTCTCCTCGGCCTTGGGTCCGAAGCCCTTCAGGGTGCGGATCTGGCGGGCCTGGGCGGCCGTCGTCAGCGCTTGGAGCGAATCGACGTTCAGCTCCTCGAACAGGCGGCGGGCCCGCTTCGGGCCGAGCCCGGGCAGTCGGGTGATCTCCAGCAGGCCCGAGGGGAATTTGGCTCGCAGCTTCGCCGCCGCCGGGATCACACCGTCGTCGGCCAGCGCGATCACCTTCTCCTGAATGGTCGCTCCGATCCCGGGCAGCTCCGTCGCCCGGTTCTGACGGGCCAGGCCACTGACCGAGACCGGCGCTTCGCGCACCGCCTTGGCCGCATTGCGATAGGCGACGATGCGGTGGATGATCGCCCCGTCGAGCTCGTACAGGTCCCCCAGCTCATCCAGGGCTTGCGCGATCTCGGTGTTCGTGGGGTCCGCCACCGCTCTCAGCTTAGTCTTCACGGCTACGACTACGGGTAGGCTGCGAAAGCCTTTCGGCACGACGCTATACTTTATGAAGTAAACGAGAAGGAGAACGAGATGGCAGGCGCGGTCAGCGACGTAACCGACAACAACTTCCAGGCCGAGGTAATAGAGTCCGACGTCCCCGTGCTGGTCGACTTCTGGGCCCCCTGGTGCGGTCCCTGTCGCGTCGTCGCGCCGGTGCTCGAGGAGATCCAGTCCGAGCGCCAGGACCTCAAAATCGTCAAGCTGAACACGGACGAGAACCCCGAGACCTCGGCCAAGTACCAGGTCCTCTCGATTCCGACCATGATCCTCTTCAAGGACGGCCAGCCGGTCAAGACAGTGAT
>JBDTEE010000227.1:0-6319 GCA_039922645.1 Solirubrobacteraceae bacterium
CTGGCTCATCCACGGCTTCTTCGATCTCACCGCGCTCAGCCCCGCTGCGGCCGAGGCCGTGCGCGAGACATGCGCGAACCTCAGGCGGCTGCTCGGCTGAGCCCTGGATTCTCGCGGTAATTACGCGCCAATGCCGAAGGGTGATTCGGCCAGCCATGCCGTCAGCTCTTCGGCTGGGCACGGGCGTCCGAAGAAGAATCCCTGGGCACAATCGCAGCCGTACCTGATGAGCATGTTCATGCAGGCGTGGTCCTCGACTCCCTCGGCGACGACGGCCAGACCGAGGTTGTGGGCCAGGTCGATCGTCGAGCGCACGATCACTGCGTTGTCGCTACCGGAGCTGAGACCGTTGACGAACGACCTGTCGATCTTGATCTCGTCCATCGGCAGACGCTGCAGGTAGGCCAGCGATGAGTACCCGGTGCCAAAATCGTCGATCGACAGGCGCTCTCCCATTTCGTGCAGCCGAGCGAGGACGTCGTTCGCGGCGGCTTCGATCAGTGCGCCTTCGGTGAGCTCGAGGATCAGCTCACCAGGCCTGGTTTTCCAAGCCGTCGTGAGCTCCTTCACAGTCTCGGCCAGCGTACTGTTGGCACCCAGGCTGCGGGCGGAAACGTTGACGGCCATGGTCAGGTCGATGCCCTGCTCGCGCCAGATCTGCTGCTGGCGTAAGGCCTCGTTGAGCACCCATCTCGTCACCGGCTCCATCAGGGAGGTTCGCTCGACCTCGGGGATGAAGCTGCCCGGCGGTAGCAGCCCTCGCACCGGGTGACGCCAGCGGATCAGAGCCTCAACGCCGGAGATTCCCCGGGTCCCAAGGTCGATCTTGGGTTGATAGTGAAGGACCAGCTGGTTCCTCGCAACGCAGTCGCGAAGGTCGACCAAGAGCGCGACTTGATCGGCGGTCTGCGCCTCCCGCGCGACGTCGACACTGGCGTGCCCGCTCCCGGATCGCTTAGCCACGTACATCGCCACGTCGGCACGACGAAGCAGCTCGGGCGTGGTACTGCCGTGCTGAGGATAGATGGCGATGCCGATGCTCGCCGACACCGTGACGGTCTCATGATCGAGCTTGAATCCGATCGCGCACGCGCGCTGGATCTTCCGGGCCACCGCGGTCGCTGCCATCAAGTCAGTCGGCATCCGGACGCTGAAGTCGCCGTTCTCGACGTCCGACAGCACGCTCAGCAGCACGGCCTCATCGAGGCTGCAGCCCGGGCCAGACACGGGGTCCTCCATTGAACTACCTCAATCGGTTGTCCTGCGTGCGCGCCGAAGTCGCAGGCCCGCCCTTGTCAACCGAACTGCGAGAGAGCGAAGAGGCCAGGCAACCGTCGCACCGGCGGCAACACGCTAAGAGAGGCGCACTTGCAGGACTTTCTGTTTCTTCACCAAAGCTCCCGGTTACTTGCTCGTGCGGCAAGTGACAACCTGCGCGACCCAGGATCACCGGCTTTTCGGCTACGTCGTCAGCAATCCGCCATCGACGGGGAGCAAAGCGCCTGTGATGTAGGACGAGGCATCGCTGGCCAGGAAGACAGCAGCAGCGACCAGCTCCCGCGCCTCGCCTTTGCGTCCGGCCGGCACACGGAACATCATCTGCTCGAGGTATCCGTCCGGGTACTGATCTGTCATCTCGGACTCAAAGAAACCGGGGGCTAGCGCGTTGACGCGAATTCCTTTCCGGCCTGTCCATTGCTGAGCGAGGTCGCGGGTCAAACCGATGATTGCGGCCTTGGAAGAGGCGTAGGCGGCCTGGGGCAGGAACGCCGAGGTCGACCCGAGCACGCTGCCGATGTTGACGATGCTCCCACCACCGTCGCGCATCGCCCGAGCGCACGCTTGCGTCATGAAGAACGAGCCGTTCAGATTGATGTCGATCACTCGGCGGAAATCATCCGGCGCCTCACGCGTGGCCGGCACCGCGGTGCCGATGCCGGCGTTGTTGATCAGCACGTCGACCCGGCCGAACCGTTTCACGGTCTCCTTAACGACCTGGTCGCAGTCGTCGGGGTTCGCGACGTCTGCCCTGACGGCAAGGCAGCCTTGGCCGAGCGCCTCGACCTCTGTCCTGGTCTGTTCGAGTTTCTCGACGCGGCGGGCACAGATCGCGAT
Source organism: Solirubrobacteraceae bacterium (assembly GCA_039922645.1). Lineage (GTDB taxonomy): Bacteria > Actinomycetota > Thermoleophilia > Solirubrobacterales > Solirubrobacteraceae > Palsa-465. The sequence continues at coordinate 2,116 of JBDTEE010000227.1, forward strand.
GTCCGCACCGGCTTCGGCCAACCCTGTGGCGAACGCGACGCCCAGGCCGGACGAGGCGCCGGTGACGATCGCGACCTTTCCCGCGAGAGAGAATGAATCGAGGAGGCTGCTCATGGTCCGCGGGCACTATAACCATGGCCCGGCCCGAGGAGACCGAGTCGGTGGGCGGCGCCGGTCACGTGACTATGAAGGCCTTCAGGCTAACCCGGGGGTATGCGGTCTGGGTCTGGCCGAAGCTGTCGATGGCGCGCGCGTAGACGCGGTAGGTGCCCTTCCGGAGGTGGGCGGCAACCGGAGTGACCACGGACTGTCTCCGCTCGCCCACAGGAATGACCGCGGACGGCCGCACTTCGCGAGCCGCACGAACCTCCCGCTAGTCGTCATCTGCGTACACCGAGCGCCGGTTTGGCGAACGATAGCTACCTCGACGAACTGGGCCCCGTTGTCCCCCGAGGCCGTTCCCCGGATCACGTTCGGGGCCTTCCTATTCGCGTAGGCCGCGCGCATTTTGGCTAGCCTGGCGACCGGCGGGTGGTTCGGCAGCGGCCGTGGAGCGGCCTGTCGCGGGGGGGTCGGCGTCGGCCGGATGGGCGCCGCGTCCTGGATCTTCAGTCCGATGACCGGTACGCCGTCGCTCCAGGTGCCGATGTAGCGATGCTCGGGGTTGTTACCCAGCGCGTACTGGCAGTCCCTCTTGTACAAGGCGCACGCGCGCAGGGAGTCGAAGGTCTTCCAGCAGAACCCCCAGTCGTACGTGTTCGGCGCACCGAACCCTGGGCCAGCGGCGCAGACGCCATGTACCGCCTTAAGCGCCGGCGACCCGTGCGAGTCGTTGCTGGTCAGGACGAGGCTCTTGTTGCGCTTCGGGATCTGCCCCAGCCTTACGAAGACCACGTTGCAGCTGGAGTGTGCGACGCCACCCTTGTTGAGAACCAGCGCGCCCGAGGCACCGGAGTGGCACACGAACCGGGTCGTCGACGGGATGCCTGAGAGCGAGTGGTCCAGCGCCGGCTCGCCAGGCCCAGCCGCGCCGCCGTCCTCCGGATCGTCGAGGAACACCGCCCTCGGCTTCGGCAGACCGAGCGCCTTGTACTGGTTGAGCTCGTTCGCGGTGATCATGCCGCCAGAGGAGAAGCCGAAGTAGCTGGTCTCGTCGAGCCGTGGCTGCACCATGCGGGGGTGGGCTCGCAGATAGGCGATCGCGCAGCGGATGCCGTTCGCGGACGAGTCGACGCACGGCTGAATGTCGATCGGGCCCGGACAGGGATTTGCGACGCTCGTCTGCCAGCGCGTATAGATCACGACGTTGCCCTTCAGGGCCGTGTGGCGGATCAGAGCAGCGATCGTGCTGTAGCCGGAGTACTCGAAGTAGCCGTGGTTGACAATCACCAGCGGCGCCGACCGTGGCGCCGGATCGACCGGCTCAAAGATGTACCACGCGTCATTCCCGCTGCCGCCCGCCGTCACGCTCACGCTCCCGAACGGAGTCTGGCTGCCGCCGGGCCCGGTCCTCGGCTGAGGCCGCTGCGTAACCGCCGCCGATGCCGCTGAGACACCGATTCCCGCCAGCACCGCCAAGCTCGCGGCCACAGCCACTGCGGCGACGGCGGTCGTGACGGGTGCGCGCCAGCCCGCCCGACTCGACATGTTCTCGTGCGTCATCAGAGGGTGTAGGTGGTCAGCTTGTTGCGTGGGGTTCGGCCGAGCCGGAGGATCATTCGGACCTGCTCGCGCTCGTCGAGCCGACAGTCCGCTGGGTGGCCGCCGCCGTCGCGGGAGCCGCGAGTGTCGAGGCCGCGTCCTCTCGCCGTTGAGCGTCGCCTGCACGTGTGACCGGCCTTGATGGTCGTTCTGGGCTGAGGTGTAAAGTCAGTATCTGCTTCGCCTCAACCCTCGGCGGGCATGTCTTTTCCGGCTCCGACACTCGGCCGGCGTGAGCGAGACCAATTCGGTCATCGCGGCGACCAAAGCGTCAGGAGCCGAGTTCATAACTACCACTCGAGAGCTCTCGTCGATGGACATCACCGTTGCGGATGATGTTGAGCTGCGCGATGGGTCCACTGTGCACATCCGTCCGGTACTCGCAGAGGACCGGATTGCGGTTCGTGCCTTCCTGGGTGCACTTTCCAGTGAGTCAGTGGGCTGTCGCTTCTTTGGCGCCGTGGACCTCGACTGGGCGGCGGACTGGTCGGTCGACGTGAACGACGCCGACCGCTACGGGCTGATCGCCACGGCTGGCCCCGGCCGCACGGTCGTGGCTCATGGTGGATACGTGCGCGAGCGTTCAGTGAACAGAAGCGGAGTTAGCAGCTGCCTGCCCGTCCAGCCGGGGTGGCTGGACGGGCAGACTCGCGGGGCGCTGCCGCGAGCGGGAGAGATGCCGCTCGCTCGTCGACGGTCAGGGGGGGCAAGTGACCGTGTGACGCTTCAAGGTGTGACGCTTCAAGGTGTGACGCTTCAAGGCGCATTCCAGACGCCCGGGCTCCGCGCTGGCTTGCCGAAGTTCGATTCATCTCCCGTGGCACAGACCCCGGCAAAGATCGAGTTCCAAAGTCTGAGAGAGACACCAACTCGGCTCCTGACGCGTTCTCTGTCGCGATGACCAATAGGCCTCGCACACGCCGACCAGTTGCTGGAGCCGGAAAAGACATGCCCGCCGAAGTTTGGGGCGAAGCTGAGCTGATTGTACACCTGCGTGAATCAAGGTGGCAAGGAAGTTCTGATGACACCGTGTCATTTGTGCCCATCGTGCGGACTCGCAGCCGCTTGAGAAAGACGCCGGAGCCTCGGCGACATGACTGTTGACCCGGACGCGCGCAGGCCTCGCGTCGCACCGTCCAGGAAGGAGGAGGATGGACCGATGGGGATCGCCAATCCTTCCGCCGGGGGACCGGTGACGGCACGCGAGTGGTGGCGCCCGCGGCCGCGGCGACGCCTGCTCATCACGGCGATTCTGGGTGCGATCTCGGTCGTCCTGCTGCTCGTGGTTGCACCACCGGAGGGTGTCATCGATCAGATCGGTCAAATGAAGCTGAGCTGGGTGCTGATAGCGGTCTCGCTGGAGCTCGGCTCGTGTCTCAGCTATGTGATCGTCTTCCGGCACTTCTTTCCCGAGCCATCGCGTCCCGTCAGTCGGCGCGTGGCGTGGATCGCGATGGGCGCGGGGGCGGTGCTGCCGGGCGGCAACATCTCCTCCGCCGCGGCGACGGGCTGGATGCTGCGTAGACAGGGGATCAGCACCCGCCGCTTGGTGGAGCGTTGCGCGGGGTTGCTGTGCCTGCTCACCGCGTTCGGCTTTCTCGTCAACGGATTAGCGGGGGTCCTGCTGCTCGCCGGCGTGGCCGGCGGACCGCACGATCTGGCCCACACCGGAATCCCCATCCTCGTGTCGGTAGGGGTCCTGTCACTCGCCGCGCTGGTGATGGGAGGCGCGCGCCACTTCGGCCAGAAGGCCCCGCGAGTCCTCCGAGGCTTTGCCACCGGCCTGGAAGACGCGTGGAGGTCGGTGTGCGCGCCCCACTGGCGGCTCATCGGGACCGCGGGATTCATCGGCCTTGACATGGCCGCCCTCTGGGCCGCCTGCGCCGCCACCGGACACCCCCTCGGCCCCCTCGCCCTGGTCATCGCCTACTGCATCGGCTACCTGGCAACCTCCCTGCCGATGCCGGCCGGGCTCGGCGTCCTTGACTCCGGGCTGGCAGCAGCGCTGGTCCTCTACGGGCTCCCGCCCACGGCTGCAGTAGGTGGGGTGCTCGTCTACCACGCGATTGCAATCTGGGTCCCGGGTCTGGGCGGCCTGCTGGCCTGGCTCCCCGGCCGCCGTGAGCGCGCCGCAGAGCGGGCCGCGGAACGCGCCTCGAAACGCGCGAAGCTCGCCCTCCCGGGACTCGCTGCGCCATGAGATCGGTGACCGCGCAGGATCCCTAGGCTTGCGTTCTATCGTTCGACGCCGGAGACCGCCTCTCGACGCGGACCCCGCCTCCGGGCTCGCCGGCGCAGTCCAGCCGCGAGTACACGCTCGCGGACATGCTCGCGGACATGCTCCTCATGATGATCGCGCAACCGGGCTTCCAGCAGATCGGCCAGGGTGATCGCGCCGATCGGCTCGCGTCCGTTCCGGGGATCGATCACCAGCGCAGTCCCAGCGCCAGAGGTGGCAAAGCGGTTGGCGAGGTGACGCAGCGTCTCATCCGGATCGGCCGAC
>JBDTEE010000228.1:0-16770 GCA_039922645.1 Solirubrobacteraceae bacterium
CGCTGTCCGGTGGCGAGCTGATCGTCTACACCAGTCAGGACTCGGTGCTCCAGATTGCCGCCCACGTTGAGGTCCTGGCCCCCGACGCGCTGTATGAGATCTGCGCCGAGGTCCGCCGCCGGCTGCCCCCCGAGCACGCCGTCGGCCGCATCATCGCGCGTCCCTTCACCGGGCGCGAGGGTGACTTCACGCGCACCGATGCCCGGCGGGACTTCGCCCAGACCCCTCCTGCCCCGAGTTACCTCGACGCGCTCCAGGCCGCCGGGGTCGAGGTCCACACGGTGGGCAAGGTGGGTCAGCTGTTCGCTGGAGTGGGTATCGACGTGCAGCACCCCGGGGCGACCAACATCCGCGCGCTGCAAGAGACCGGCGCCCTGATCGACACGCTGGAGTCCGGCTTCGTGTTCACCAATCTGATCGAGACCGATCAGGTCTACGGACACCGTCACGACTTCGAGGGCTTCGCCGGGGCACTGGAACGGATCGATGCCGCCGTGGCCGGCTGGCTCAAGCGGTTACGCGCCGAGGACCTCCTCGTGCTGACCGCCGACCACGGGTGTGACCTGACGGCCGCGCATACCGACCACACGCGCGAGCATGCGCCACTCCTGGCCGCCTTCTCCGGCCACGCGTCCCGCCGCCACGACGGGCCGCTGGGCGATGTGGGGGCCAGCGCCCTGGCCTGGCTCGGCGGCGGCGAGGCCCCAGAACTGCCCGGCCGCTCGTTCGTGTAAAAGGCAGGAATGCCAGAGCTCCCCGAGGTCGAGACGATTCGCCGCCAGCTGGCGCCTGAGCTCGAGGGGCGGACGATCACCGCCGCCGAGATCCTCGATCCCCGCTGGACACGGCCCGAGCCGGCCGAGCTTGTCCAGCAGAGCCTGATCGGGCGCCGGATCGAGCACCTGGGCCGCGCCGGCAAGTACCTCGTCTGGGAGCTCTCCGGCGACCTTCACCTGCTGGTGCACCTGCGCATGACCGGGACCCTGCTGCTGAACCCGATCAGCGAGCCGCTGCACACCCGCGCGCGCTTCGAGCTCGACGGCCAGCAACGGCTGATCTATGTCGATCCCCGGCGCTTTGGGACCGCGCACCTACTGCCGGGGGCGGCCGCCCGGGACGCCTACCTGGGGGAGCGAATCGGGATCGAGCCGCTCACCCCGGGTTTCACGCTCCCCCATCTGCGCGAGCTGGCTCGGGGCCGGCGGGCGCCGGTGAAATCCTTCGTGCTCGACCAGCGGCGCATCGCCGGGGTGGGGAACATCTATGCCGATGAGGCTCTGTTCAGGGCCCGGATTCACCCGCTGCGACCCGCCGGTGCGCTGACCCGGCCGCAGCTGTCCGCGCTGCGCGACGCGATCGAAGAAGCGCTCCTGGCCGGGATCGAGGCCAAGGGGGCGACGATCGACGACTTCCGTCACGTGGACGGCGCCAAGGGCTCCTTCCAGGACCGGTTCCTGGTCCATCGTCGCGAGGGACTGCCCTGCCCGAACTGTGGCCGGCCGATCCGCAAGCTGGTCGTGGGGGGAAGGGGAACCTACGTGTGCGAGCACTGCCAGCCGCGTCCGCGTCCGCGGCGGCCGGTGAGGGCATAACCGACTGCAACCACCTCGATCCGAATCGGGAGGTGGTCTCGCGATTCCTGGCTACCCGCGGAATCCGCGACACACCTCTGCTAACCGGACGGGGTGGTCGGGCAGCGGCCCGGATTAGGCGGCGAGCAGTTCGGCGAGCCGACCGGCACGGTCAGCGGCCAGCAGCTGGTCAAAGCCGCCCAACGGCGCACCGTCGATGAGGATCTGGGGGAAGGTGGCCATGCCGGTCCGCTCGGTCAGCTGAGCCCGGCTGTCCGGGTCCCGTGACAGATTTATCTCCTCGTAGGCGATGTCGCGCCGTCCGAGGAGGACCTTTGCCCCGGCACACATGGAGCAGTTGTCGGTGGTGTAGACGGTGACTGATTTCATAACTTCACAAAAGATAGCGCAGGGTGATCGGTGCCTGGCCCACTGAAAACCGAGGCCATCGTGCTGCGGTCGATCCGCTACGGCGAGGCCGATCGAATCCTGCACCTCTACACCGTCGCCCATGGTCGCCTCAGCGCCATCGCCAAGGGCGCCCGGCGCTCGCGGAGCCGGTTCGGAGCGCGCCTTGAGCCATTCCTCCACGTGCGCGCGATCCTGCACGAGGGCCGCAGTGACCTGCTCACCGTGACCGGCGTCGACACCGTGGCGGTTAACGCCGGCCTGCGCGACCATGCCGCCACCCTGGACGCGGCCGCGCGGTCCTGCGATGCGGTGGCGCGGCTGTTCGAGACGACCGACCCGCACCCCGAGGTCTTCCGGCTGCTGGCCAACCAGCTCGCCCTGCTCAGTGCTGACCCCGCCCAGGCCCGGACGGGCAATGGCCTGGCCTTCCGCCTCAAGCTTCTGCTGGCGGCCGGCATCGTGCCCCAGCTGGGGGCCTGCGCGGTGTGTGGGGAGCCGGACCATCTCAGCGGCTTCTCCGGCGCCGCGGGTGGTGTGGTCTGCAGCTCGTGCGAAGGGGCGGCCTTCCCGTTGGGCGAGGACGCCTACCACTTCCTGGTCGATGCCCTGGGCGCGCCGCTGTCCCAGGCCCCAGACGCCTCTTCGCGGGCGCTGCGCCAGGCCGAACGAGCGATCGGCGAGACGGCCGAGCATCACGCTCATGTCCGGCTGCGCCCGCTGCTGGCCGCCTGAGGCGGATTCGCGGCCGCAGTGTGCCGGGTCTGTGACCGCGTCCGGACGGTGCCCGCCGGCGGTGTCAGAATCGAGGGATGAGTGAGTCGGCACTGAGCGCGGGATACCAGCACCCGGGAGGACCGGTGGTGGAGCGGTTCGCCGCCCGGGTCATGGCGCGTGAGGAGGCGGAGCTCTCGCCCCTGGCCGTGCGCTCCTATCCGGGGGACCGGCAACGACCGGAGCCGGACTGCGGTTTGCGCACGCCGTTTCAGCGCGACCGCGACCGGATCGTGCACACCAAAGCCTTCCGCCGGCTCAAGCACAAGACGCAGGTCTTCGTCGCCCCCAGCGGCGATCACTACCGCACCCGGCTCACCCACACGCTGGAGGTCACGCAGGTCTCCCGCACCGTGGCCCGGGCGCTGGCCCTGAACGAGGATCTGGTCGAGGCCATCGGTCTGGGTCACGACCTCGGGCATCCACCCTTCGGCCACGTGGGGGAAGAGGCGCTCGACCGCTGCCTGCGTGATCGTTTCGGCAGCGGCTTTCGCCACCACGAGCACTCCCTGCGGGTGGTCGACATCCTCGAGCGCGACGGGCAGGGGCTGAACCTCAACGCGGCCGTTCGCGACGGAATCGTCAGCCACTCGGGGCGCGCGCCGGAGCCGGCCACGCAGGAGGGCAAGATCGTTCGGCTGATGGATCGCGTGGCCTAAATCAATCACGACATCGACGATGCCGTTCGCGCTGGCGTCCTGGCCGCCGTGGACCTTCCCGCCGAGGCAATCGGGATTCTCGGCGCCACGGGCCCGCGTCGCATCGATCGGCTGGTCCACGACCTGGTCGAGGAATCCGACGCGGCGGGGGACATCGTCCAGGGCGAGATCGTGGGGGAGGCCATGAACACGTTGCGCTCCTTCATGTTCGAGCACGTGTACCTGGGGCCGGTGGCCACCCGGGAGCACGTCAAGATTCAAGGTGTGATCTCCACTCTGTTTGACCGCTACTGCGCGCATCCCGAGGAGCTCCCGACCTCGATCCCGGACGGCGAGCTCTCCCGGCGCGTCACCGATCACATCGCGGGGATGACCGATCGTTACTGCATCAAGCGCTACGAGGAGCTCACCGTTCCCGTCGCCTTCGCGCCGTGAGCCGTTACACCGCCGATTCGCGCGACCGCGTGCTGGCGGCGGTGGACATGCTGTCGCTCGTCTCCTCGCGGGTCGAGCTGCGCCGGGCCGGCGTGGACAGCTACTTCGGGCTCTGCCCGTTCCACGATGAGCGCAGCGGCTCCTTCCACGTCCGGCCCGACGAGAAGCACTACCACTGCTTTGGCTGTCAGGCCAGTGGCGATCCGTTCAACTTCGTGATGGAGACCGAGGGCCTGGACTTCCGCACCGCCATGGAGACGCTGGCCGAGCGCTACGGGGTCAAGCTCGAGACCGAGCAGGAGGACCCCGGCGCCGCGGCCCGGCGCGAACGGCACGATCGGCTCTACAAGTTGCTGGGTCGCGCCGCGACCTACTACGCCCGCTACCTGTGGGAGGCGCTGGAGGCCGAACCGGCGCGTGCCTATCTGCTCGGCCGCGGCCTGAACGAGAACACCCTGCGCGAGTTCAAGGTGGGCTATGCCCCCAGCGCCTGGGACCGGATGCTCGGCGCCTCGCGCAGCTCGGGTTACAGCGAGGAGGAACTCTTGGCCACCGGGCTGGCCCAGCGCTCCCGCAACCGGCCCGGCCAGATCTATGACCGCTTCCGCGAGCGGATCATGTTCCCGGCCATCGATTCCCGGGGTCGCGTGCACGGCTTTGGCGCGCGAGCCATGCGCGATAACCAGCAGCCGAAGTACCTCAACACCTCCGACGGCGAGCTCTACCACAAGCGTGAGGTGCTGTTCGGCATCGATCTGGCCCGCGCCGCCGGCGCCAAGGCCGACCGGATGATCCTCGCCGAGGGCTACACCGATGTGCTCGCCCTGCACCAGGCGGGCATGCGCAACGCGGTCGGGATCATGGGCACCTCGTTGACCGAGGAGCAGGTGAGCGAGCTCGAGCGGATCGCCCACGTGCTCGAGCTTTGCCTGGACTCAGACCGGGCCGGCCAGGACGCCATGATGCGCGCCGCCCGGCTGGCCGGCGCCCGCCAGCTCGAACTGCGCGTGGTCGGACTGCCCGACGGCACTGATCCGGCCGACCTGATCCAGCGTGACGGCGCCGAGGCACTGGCCGAGCGGGTGCGGAACTCGCAGCCCTTCGTGGTCTTCCACGTCGAGCGGATCCTCGAGCGGGCCGATCTGCGCAGCGCCGAGGGCCGCGACCGCGCCCTGCACGAGTTGGCCCCGGTCATGGCTGAGATCCCGGCCAGCGTGCTGCGCGACGAGCTCATGCGGCGAATCGCCGGACGCCTCGAGGTGACCGGGGGCCGGCTGGCCACCCTGCTCTCCGCGGCGGCCGGCCGGGCCGAGCGCGGTGAGCACCCTCGTCCGAGGGTTGGCTCTGGCCGAGAGGGCGCGACCGATGGTGGTCGGGAGGGGTCGGCCCCCCGGCCGGATCCCGGCCCGCGCCCCGAGCGGCTCTTCCTGGCTCTGTGCATCGCCCTCCCGGACCGAGGCGCGGCCGCCCTGGCCGCGACCGACGTAGACGAGTTGCTGACCAGCACCCCGCTCCGCCAGGCCGCAGATCACCTGAAGGGCCGAGTAAGCGCGCCGCTCAGCGACCTACCCGCCGACGACGAGGACTTCGCCCGGCTGATGGCTGGGCTGGTCGCGCTGGCCGGCCGGGTGCCCGACCCCACGCCGGACCGGCTCGAGCACGCCCGCCTGGTCCTGGACCGCGACCGCCTGGACCGGGCGATCATCCGCGTACGCGGACAGGGGGCGGGCACGGCCGAGCTGGCCCGTGAGCGCGAGACCGTCCGTGATGCCATCCGGGCGGTGGGGGGCAGGCTGGAAACCGCCTTCTGAGGCGGCCCTGCGTCCGGCACAGAGGCAGTAATCGGACTGGCGAGCCGATGGCTCGTGCTGGAGCCCTGCGCTGGCGGCTAAGCCTCGGTCGCTGAGAGCGGGCCGGGCGGGTTGGCGCGGAATGCAGGCGCCAGTGTCGCGATGGTCTCTGGTATCAGTGTCCATCCGGCGAGGATCAGGATGGTGGTCGTGGCCCCGTCTGGAAGCAGAGGCTGACCGCCAGTGGCCCCGGCCAGGCGAGCGACGCGGTGGACATGGTCGCCGCGGCTTGGACGCGGCCTTGGAGGTGATCTGGCGTGGCGGCCACTCGAGCGCCGGCGACGAGAGAGTTGACCGCCGGAGTGACGAATTCGGCGGCGGCGATGAGCAGGCCGATCAGCAGCGGGTTGCGCACGAGCAGCAGGGCGAGGACCAGCACGAGGAGGAGCCACTCCTCTGCGACAATGATCCAGCGGGGAGTGATCGCTCGTCGAATCGCCGCGGCGGCCAGCGCGCCGAACATGCCGCCCACTCCGACGATGGCGAGCATCAGTCCGATTGTCGCCGGGGAGGCGCCGTGTTGCCTGGCCAGGAGGATCGCGAGCAGGTACAGGCCGGTGAAGACCGGGTTTCCCAGGGCGAACAGCACCGATGTGGCGCGAAAGAAGGGGTGCTGCCAGAGCCACGTGAAGCCGCCGCCGACGCGCCGCCCAGCGGCGGACCGACGATGCTGGCCGCATAGCTGCGCGCCTCGTTTTGCGCGACCGCGTCCGGCAGCTGTGGGGCCGGCACGACGTGAGACAGCGCTCCGCGCTCGCAGATGTAGGAGGTGGTGAACAGCGCCCCATCCAGGAACGCGACGCCGATGATCTGCAGATAGCTCGGTTGTGAGATCACCAGCATGGCCACGATGCTGGCGGCGCCAACCATGCGGATCGCACTGCAAGCGATCATCAACCGCTTGCGGTCCACGCGGTCGGCCAGCGCGCCGGCCGGAATCGCGCACACGGCCAGAGGCAACCACTTGGCCAGGCCGACGACTCTGGCTTTGGCCGGCGAGCCGGTGAGGGAGAGGATCAACAGTGGATAGGCGACTGCCGAGGTCTGAGATCCCAGTTCAGAGAGGATCTCGCCGCTCCAGAGCAGCATGTAGTCGCGGTTGTGCAACAGCGGCCAGCGTCGCATTCCGCGGACCATAGGGTTGATCGCCACCGGAACCCGAGGTCGGTGCGACGGCTGGCACAGAGGGAGCCGGTGTCCATCCGAAACGGGTGCGAACATGTGTTCGTACACCAGGGAGGACGGAGATGGATCAACAGTCGTTGCGGCTACTGCTGGCTCAGGGAATGAGCGTCGAGAGGATCGCCCAGCGTTTTGGGCGATCCTCTCGCCCGTCTCCTACTGGATGAAGAAGCACGGCCTCGAGGCCCCCAACCGCGAGAAGCATGCGGCTCGGGGTGGGATCGACCGTGCGGAGTTGGCGGCCGGCGTTGACGCAGGCCTAACGATCGCCAGCCTCGTTGAGACGTTCGCCTGTAGTAAGGCAACGGTCCGTCACTGGTTGGCACGGTATGGATTGCGGACAAAGGTCGCGGAGCGTGCGTCTGATGTGCGCGCGAGCCGTCGCGAGGGCAGGCTAACCCTGGCCCTGACCTGCGCCGAGCATGGCGAATCGGAGTTCGTTCTAGAAGGGCGGGGCTACTACCGATGCAAGCTTTGTCGCCAGGAACGGGTCGCGGCGCGACGGCGACGCATCAAAGCGATCCTCGTCGCCGAAGCGGGTGGGGCGTGCTGTCTGTGTGGCTACGACCGGCACATGGGTGCCCTTGAGTTTCATCATCTGGACCCGCTCGAGAAGCGACTGGCGATCGGCGCCCGCGGCGTCGGTCTGTCGCTCGCCACGGCTCGCGCCGAGGCGCAGAAATGCGTCCTCGTGTGCTCGAACTGCCACGCTGAGCTGGAGGGCGGTGCCAGCGTCCTTCCGGGTAGAGTTGACCCAGATCCCGCTGACCTGCCCTCGGCAGTCCGGGATAGCCCAACTGCGGGGTAGCTCAATGGCAGAGCGAACGGCTGTTAACCGTTAGGTTGTGGGTTCGAGTCCCACCCCCGCAGCTCAACGAGATGAAACTCTACGTCTGCTACGGAACCTGGACTGCCGGCAAGCCGTTGCACGCCCACCCGTGCGGCGAGGCCAAAGCCGCGCTGGACCGGGCCGGGCATCAGCCGGAAGTGATCCTCTCCTACGGCCTCGGCCTGCTGCCGGGCGTGATCAACGGGCTGACTCGCGGGCGGCGCGAGGTCAAGGAGATGACCGGCAGCTACTGGGTACCGGTGCTGGTGCTCGACGACGGAACGGTGATCCAGGGCTCGACGAAGATCATCGCCTGGGCGCAGACCAATCCAGCTGCCCCCGTCCCGGAGTCTTCCGCCGCCGGGGACGCGCGGGCCCCTACCGCCGGGCCCGACGCCACCTAAGGACTCAGCATGCGTCATGCCGTCACCGTCGCTGAGCTCGAGCACTGGCGCGAGAACGGCGCCGGTTGGCGGCTACTGGAGCTGACCGACAGCCGGGTAGAGGTCGAGCTCTGTACGTGTTACGGCGAGCCGGTGGATCGGCTCGAAAGTGGGGATCCCACCGTCATCGCCTTCCTGCGCGATCAGCCGGCTGAGCCGGCCTGAGCGCCGATCCCCGCGCGCTCAGCCGACCCGACCGGGCTAACCCGATCGGACCCGCAGCGCCATGGCCTCTACCAGGTCGGCGGCGCGCACCGCTCCGGCGCCCGCGCTCGTCCCCGCGGCCAACCGGCGAACGGCCAGCCCCAGAGACGGTGATCCAAGCGCCCGGCGTACGGCCAGACGCAGCGTCGTCGGGCCGAGCAGCCCCCACGGCAGCCGCACCCCGAATCCGGCCCAGTCCGCGCGGGCCGCGTTCTCGGCCATGTCCCCGGCGTGGGGGACAGCCAGCACCGTCGCCCCGGAGACCAGCGCCCGGGCCAGCGTGCCGTGTCCGGCGTGGCAGATGACTAGGGCGCAGCGGGGCATGGTCTGGGCGTAGGAGATCCACTCGACCAGTCGCGTGTTCGCCGGGACCCGGGCTGGCCCCGGCAGCGGCCGGCGGTTCCAGGTCGCGAGCACCCGGATCGGCTCCCCGTCCAGTCCGGACAGCGCCGCGCGCAGCAGTCGGTGATCGGGATCCTGGGCCGTGGAGGGCGCCACCAGGACCAGCGGCGCATCACCCTCCGGGGGCTCCACAGGCGCGGATGGCGGCTCCCAGATCAGCGGCCCCACCACGTGCACGTGCTCCGGCCAGAGCCGCGGGTACTCGAGCTCCGGCAGGGTGCCGACCATAACCAGCTCGGTGCTGAGGCCACCGTGGAAGCGCTCCTCCGGCGCCAGCCCCAGCCGGGCTCGGGACCCATTGAGCTCCTCACGCCCGCGCCTCAGCCCCGCGGCGACCGGACGATCGAAGCTGCGCCACAGCAACCGCCCGGCGGCCGTGCGGGGTAGCCGGGCGCCGGCGGCGTAGGGCGGAAACCCGGGGGCGCCGACGGGATAGACGTGGGGGATCAGGGTGGCGGCTGGTATCCCCTCGTGCTCGGCACCCAGCGCCGGGGCAAGGGTGAGGATGTCGTGCACGACCACATCGGGCGCCGCCGCGGCGATCCGCGGCCGGGTCTCCCGTGCGGCGCGGACCATGGCCGCGTAGGGCTGGACGGGGTGCTTCCGGGTGGGGAAGGCCGGATACTCCGGCGCGGGCAGGAACTCCATCCCGTGAGCCTCCACGAGTTCGCGCCAGCGTGACCACGTCTCGTAGGTGACCGCGTGACCACGGGCGGACAGTTCCGCGCCCAGGGCCAGCATCGGGAAGGCGTGCCCGGGCTGCCCAAACGCGCCCAGGAAGAACCGCAGCGGACCGGTCAAACCGCCAGCTCGGCGAGCGTGCGCAGCTGGTCCACCCGATCCTCGGCGGTGAAGGCCATCGGGCTCAGCATCAGGGTGCCGACCCCGGCCTCCCGGAAGGCGGCCAGCCGCTCGCGCACGAAGTCGCGCGGGCCGCAGAGACAGGTGGAGTCGATCAGCGCATCCGGGATGGCCTGGCCCGCCTCCGCCTTCTTGCCCTCCAGGTACAAGTCCTGGATCTCGCTGGCCGCCGTCTCGAATCCATAGCGCTGCACGAGCTGGTTGTAGAAGTTCTGCTTGCGCGAGCCCATGCCACCGATGTACAGCGCCAGGATGGGCCGCATCAGGTTGCGGGCCATCTCCCGGTCATCGGAGATGTAGGCCTGGACGGTGGGGGCGATGTCGAACTCGTCCAGCGTGCGGCCAGCACGGTCGGCGCCCTCCTGGAGCAACGCGCGGAATTCGGCGACGTGCTCAGGGGAGAAGAAGGTCGGAATCCAGCCATCGGCGATCTCGCCGGCCAGGGCGGTGTTCTTGGGTCCGATGGCGGCCAGGTAGATGGGGATCCGCTCCTGAACCGGGCTGATCATGAGCTTCAACGCCTTGCCCGGACCATCGGGCAACGGGAGCTCGAGCGTCTCGCCCTTGAACTCGAGTCGCTCACGGGCCAGCGCCTTGCGCACCACGGCCACATACTCGCGGGTGCGCTGCAGCTGGCGCCCGAAGCGCTGGCCATGCCAGCCCTCGGCCACCTGGGGCCCGGAGGAGCCAATGCCCAGGAGCATGCGCCCGCCCGAGAGCTCATCGATGGTCGCGGCGGTCATCGCGGTCATCGCCGCCGAGCGCCCGGGCATCTGGAAGATGGCCGAGCCGAGCTTGATCCGGCTGGTGCCGGCAGCCAGCCAGGCCAGAACGGTGGCCGCATCCGAGCCGTATGCCTCGGCGGCCCAGACCGAGTCAAAGCCGAGTCGCTCGGCCTCCTGGACGGTCTGAAGCTGGTCCTGGGGACCCTGGCCCAGTCCCCAGTAGCCGAGATTCACCGCCAGTTTCATGCAAGGTTCCTTTCGCGTCGAGGAGATCGCTTGTGGGCGCCGACGTACGCGGCTATGGTGGCCCGGGCCGCGGCCCAGCGCCGCCGAACCCTATGCGAACGCGGCCAAGAGCAACCAGCACCGACCTGCGCCGTGCGGTCGAGTGCCTCCCCCGTCGGACCCGGGTCGCCATGCTCGAGGGGATCGCCGCCAACCCGATCATCGCCGGGGCCTATGCCAACCAGGACGGCGTCTGTCCGATGCTGGCCGCCCATCGCGCCGGCGGACGGACCAGCCTGATCGCCTTCGCCCGCACGTGGGATCGCTTTGCCTTCCGCGACGCGCGGAAGGGCCGGGCCCGAAGAGCTACTGAGCGCGAGCTCGGGGTCCTCAAAGCCCATCTCGAGACCAGCCTGCTTGAAGACGATGCTCCGGCCGCTTCGCACACTGGCCTGGCTGCTGTGCGCCACGATCACCTGGAGCTGCAGCGCCGGCGCCGGACGGCCGAGGCCCAGCAGGCCAGCGCAACCCGGCGGGCGCAGAGCGAGGCCGAGCGGCTGGCGCGCCATCGCCCGTCACGGCCGCGTCCCGGCGACCCGGATCGCAGCCAGGAGCTCGGTGGCCGGTCCGGCTGGTCATGGACCCGCCTGTTCCGCCGCTACGACGACTACGAGCTCGCGCTCCCGCGGCTCCAGGACGAGCGCCGCGAGGCGGAGTCCGGGACCAACCCCCGCGAGCCTGAACGCGACAGCGCTCTCACACGCTGACGGTCAACCCGCCCGGCATGCCACCCGGGCCGTGGAAGATGATCTCCGGGATCACGCAGGCTGGGGAGACGCGCATCACCATCCGGACCGCTTCGGCGATGTCCTCGGAGCGGATCATGTCCTCAGCGGACATGCTCTGTTTGATGAAATCGGTCATCGGCGTGTCCACGAACGCCGGGCAGAGGGCGGAGGACTTGATGCCCTCGGCTCCGAGCTCCTTGTTCATGGCCTCGGTGAAGCCGATAACTCCGGCCTTGGTGGCCGAGTAGACCGACAGCCACGCCTCACCCGCCTTGCCCGAGATCGAGGCCGTGTTGACCACGATGGCGTTGTGGTGCTCGCCGGCGGCCTCCCTCAGCATCGCTACGGACTCGCGGTAGAAGAGGATGATCGAGCGGAGGTTCACGTCGATCTGCATGTCCAGGCGCTTGGTGTTGATTTCGGCCACCGGTGCGCCGATGCCCACGCCCGCATTGTTGACCAGCATGTCGAGGCGGCGAAAGCGGTCCCGGTGGGCGCCTACCACCTCGCGCACGGTGTCCTCGGAGGCCATGTTGCCGGCCACGTGAGCCACCTCGCGGCCCTCGCCGCTCAGTTCGGCGGCGGCGGCTTCGAGCTTGTCGGGCCGACGAGCGGCCAGGGTCACCCCGTAGCCCTCGTCAAGCAGCATGCGGGCGATGGCCAGCCCGATCCCGCTGGAACCGCCGGTTACGATCGCTGCTCTGTCTGCCATCTCGTCTCCTTGCTCGCTTTCGGACGGGTATCCAATCAGGCGGGCGCCTCCGACGCCGCGATACTTCACCCGGGTTGATGGTGAACACGGACATGGCCACAGACCAGGTTTCCGCCGACCCGCCTGGAGCGTCGCTGCGATCATCGCGGCCATCGTCGGCGGCCTGTGCGCGGCCGAATCCCTGGCCGAACCGGATTGACGCGCCGCTAGAGGGCGCCGCCTCCGCTGGCGCGTCCGCCATCAAGCGTGCTGGCCAGGTAGCCGACCATGCGGTGGGCGAGCGCCGAGGCGAAGCGGAGTTCCGGGGTTGGCGGCGTGACCGGATGACCGAGGGCGGCGGCGGCGCGCTCGGCCACGGTCGGCGCCAGGCCGGTTAGCACCTCGGTGGCCACCTCACTGGCCGAGCGGACCACGGCCGGCTCGAAGGACCAGAGAACCTCGAAGCGGCGCTCGGCATCGGGCAGCTCGACCTGGCTGGGCTGCTCCCAGGCGGCCAGGCAGGCCTGAGACCCGGGAGCGTCGATGATCAGCGTCCACTCGCGCGCCACCGGCTGGTCGGGTTCGATCGGTACCTCGATCGGGGCTCGCGTCGGCTCGCGCAGGGTGGGGAAATCAGCCAGGGCCACGGCAAGCTCGGTGGTTCGAGCCAGTTCGCGCCAGCGCCGCTCGGCCCGCCGGTAGAACCGCTCGCGTTGGAAGCAGGCGATCAGCAGGCCCCTCGTCGCCCGGGCGCAGTATTCGTCCTCGATGGCATGGGTGAGACGGAGCACCGCTCGCTTGGACAGCGTGGCCGGGCTCACCTCCGCGTGGCGCTGATGCAGACCGGCGAATACCGACGCGGACATGGGCTCGGTGGAGCGCAGAACCTGGGCGATGGCCGCCGGCATCGATAGTCCCTGCTCGCGGAGACGGGCCACCTCGCGGACGTGTTCGACGTCGCGCTCGCGGTAGCGCCGGTGACCTCCGGGCAGGCGAGCGGGCGCTGGGAAGCCGTGGCGGCTCTCCCACATGCGCAGCGTTCCGGCCGGAACTCCCGTGCGCTCGGCCAGCTGGGCCGTAGTCAAGTCTCCGTTTGCCACGTCGATGAACGGGAACGATACACCTTGTAGCGTTTTGTCCAACAAACACGATAGGGTGGCTTCATGAGACCGGACGAGGCAAATCAGCAGGGAGGGTGCATCTGATGCGCGTGCTCATCACCGGGGCGACCGGCACGATCGGCCTGGCTACCGCGGACGCGCTACGGGCGCGCGGTGATCAAGTGGTGGCGCTCTCCAGGGACCCTGATCGGGGCCAGCGCGTCCTCGGCGAGGGCGTCGAGGTGCACGGCTGGGCCGAGCCCACGTCCGCTCCGCCGCCGTCCGAGGCGCTGGCCGGCGCCGACGCGGTGATTCACCTTCTTGGCGAGCCCGTTGCCCAGCGTTGGAGCGAGGAGGCCAAGGGCAAGATCCGGGACTCGCGCGTGCTGCCCACGCGCCAGCTGGTCGGTGCGCTCAGCCAGCTCTCGGATTCCGAGCGCCCCAAGGTGCTCGTCTCGCAATCGGCCACCGGCTACTACGGCCCACGAGGCGATGCCCCGCTGGACGAAGACGCCGCCGCTGGCCAAGACTTCCTGGCCGAGGTTGTCGTGGCCTGGGAACAGGAGGCCTCGGCGGCCGCCTCGCTGATGCGCGTGGCCACGACTCGGACCGGCGTGGTCCTGTCGCCCAGCGCCGGGGCCTTGGCCAAGATGCTCCCGGCTTTCAAGCTCGGGGTCGGCGGTCCCGTCGCCGGCGGTCGCCAGTACGTGTCGTGGATCCATCTCGACGACGTAGTCGGTGCGCTGCTCTGCTGCGCAGATCAAGCCGAGGCCAGCGGCCCGGTCAACGTGACGGCTCCCAATGCAGTGACCAACGCCGAGCTCTCCCGCGCTCTCGGTCACGCCCTCGGCCGGCCCGCCGTGCTGCCGGTGCCGGGCTTCGCCGTCAAGCTGCTCTACGGGGAGATGGCCGAGATGGTCACCACCGGACAGCGCGTGGTCCCGGCCCGGCTGCGCGCGCTGGGCTACGAGTTCCGCCATCCCGAGGTGGAGCCCGCGCTCCGAGACGTCCTCTCCGCCTCGTGAAGATCCATCGGCTCGAGCGTGAGCAGCGCCTCGAGCACCCCCTGGACGAGGTGTTCGGGTTCTTCGCCGCCGCGCGGAACCTCGAGCGCCTGACGCCACCGTGGCTGCGCTTCGAGGTGCTGACGCCCGAGCCGATCGAGATGCGGGCCGGCACTCTGATCGACTACCGCCTGCGCGTTCACGGCATCCCGCTGCGCTGGACCTCAAGGATCGAGGAGTGGGAACCGGGCCGGGGCTTCATCGATCGCCAGCTGCGCGGTCCCTACGGCCTCTGGTACCACCGTCATTCCTTTGCCGCCGACGGCGTCACCACGGTCGTCCGTGACGCTGTGGACTACGGGCTGGCACTCGGTCCGCTGGGTGAGCTGGCCCATCAGGCTCTCGTCCGCCGGGACCTCGAGCGGATCTTCGACTACCGGCGGCAGGCGGTGCTCGATGCCCTCGGCACCGGACCGGCCGAGGAGGGGATCGCAGGCCCTCGGCGAGGAGCATTGTGAGCTCGCTGCTCTGGCTGCGCCGCGATCTGCGCCTCCATGACCATCCCGCGCTGTGGGCGGCGCTCCATACCGGCGAGTCTGTCGTGCCGGTGTTCTGCTTTGACGACGGGCTGCTCAAGGGTCGGCATGCCTCCGGACCGCGGACTCAGTTCCTGCTCGAATGCCTGGCCGATCTCGACGGCTCCCTGCGAGCTCGGGGTAGTCGGCTGTTCATTCGCCACGGGCCACCGCAGAAGGAATTGCCCGCGCTGGCTCACGAACTGGACGCGGGGTCGGTTCATTTCAGCGCCGACGTTTCCCCGTTTGCCCGAGCCCGTCAGACGGCGGTGAGCCGGGCGTTGACGGAGGCAGGAATTCGGGCCGAGGCGCATCCGGGGCTATTCGCGGTTGATCGGCTGCGTGACGTCGTGACCGGGTCGGGCGGCCCCTACACCGTGTTCACGCCCTTTTACTGCAACTGGGACCGCCAGCCGCGGCGCGAGGTTCTCAGCGCACCAGGCAAGCTTGGTGATCCGGGCACGAACGCCTCCGCTTGGCGACTGCCCAAACTCGAGGACCTCGGTTTGGAGCAGGAGCTCGATGATCCCATGCCCGGTGGAGAGTCCGCCGCCCGCCAGGCTCTCGGCCGGTTCCTGGGCGGTCCGGTGGACGCCTATGACGACGGCCGCGACATCCTCACCGGCCAGCACGTCTCTCGGCTGTCTCCGTACCTGCATTTTGGTTGCCTCTCGCCCCGGGAGGTCGAGGGATGTCTCGGCTCCGGGCCCGGGGCGGTGGCCTTCCGCCGCCAACTCTGCTGGCGTGACTTCTACGCCCACGTCCTGGGCCACTTCCCCGCCAATGCACGAACGGAATACCAGGAGCGCTATCGCGGCCGGATCCGGTGGAGCCACGCCAAGAAGCCCTTCGCGGCCTGGTGTGAGGGCCAGACCGGCTATCCGTCTGTAGACGCCGGGATGCGCCAGCTGCGCCGAGAGGGTTGGATGCATAACCGTGCCCGCCTGCTCGTAGGCTCGTTTCTGACCAAGGACCTGGGCATCGATTGGCGCTGGGGAGAGCGCTGGTTCATGCGCCTGCTGCTCGACGGCGACCAGGCCAGCAACAACGGGAACTGGCAGTGGATCGCCTCGGTCGGCGTCGACCCCCAGCCCGCCTTCCGGCGGATCTTCAACCCCGCTCGCCAGCAGGAGCGCTTTGATCCCGATGGCAAGTACGTTCGCCGCTACGTGCCCGAGCTGGCCAAGGTCCCGGGCCGGTATCTGGCCGAACCGTGGACCATGCCCGAAGAGGTTCAGATCCAGGCTGGTTGTCGCATCGGTCGCGATTACCCTGAGCCGATCGTCGACCACAAGCAGGCCCGGGCGCAGGCGCTCGAGCGCTACGCATCGACTGCGGCGCATGGTCAGGAGTGACTGATTCGGCCACCGGTGCGTGCCGGGGCGCGATATCGACCGCACGCGGCCACGGTATTCGTGCACTCCCCGCTACTGCTACCGCGTGCAGCGTTAGCGCTTCCGCCGCCCCCGGACCAGGCGTCGGGGGAGGGGAATGGGGGACAGGCGCTCGACGGCCTCGCCGGCCAGCCACCGGGGTTCGAGCTTGGCCACCAGCCCGACCAGCTCGACGCGTTCCCGTCGGCTCAGATGGCTGGGCCGCCCCCGGGCCGAGCGGATCAGCCTGAACAGGCGCCTGCGCTCCTCCGGCGAGAGGCGCAGGACGTGGTCCCGGGCAATCAGACCCATCTCGGCGATGGCCAGGAGCCTGACCACAGGGATCCGGCGCAAACCGGGAACGTGCTCGGTGGCGTGGCCCAGTGACCGCGTGACGAAATCAGAAGGCATGAGTTGATGAGTCTAGGCCGGGTCGGCGGTGACCAGGACCGGGCCTACCGGAACGTGCTCGAGCCGTTCAGCCGCCTGCTCCCCAGCCCGCGTCCCGGCGAATCGCGCTACGAGATGGACCGCGAAATCGATCCCGGCCGCGGGGCCACCAGAGGTGAGGACGCGGCCATCGTCGATCACGCGGGCCTGCGCACGAACGTCGGCGCCGGCCTGGGCGAGGTCGTCCAGGGCATGCCGGTTGGTGACCGCGGGGCGGCCCT
>JBDTEE010000229.1:0-9038 GCA_039922645.1 Solirubrobacteraceae bacterium
CCACCACCTCGGGGTTGAAGATGTTCACCAGGCTGGTGATGGCCACGCCCAGCCGAGAGCCGATCAACTCGACGGCCTCGACCGCCGCGGCGTCGCCGTCGTGGGCCAGCTCGGTGATCAGCGGTCCGACCAGCGGGCGCCCCGCGGCCAGCGCCCGGGCCAGGCCCGAGTCCGGCCGCTCGGCGGCGATTCGACCGGCCTCACGGGCCAGGGCGGTTCCCGAGGCGAAGGCCTCCACGCACCCCCTGCCGGGACAATTGCCCTGGCAGTGGGGGCCATGAAAGTCAATCACCAGGTGGCCGAGCTCGGCGCCGGCGCCGATCGCCCCGCGATACGGCTCCCCGCGCAGGATCAGCCCCCCGCCGATTCCGGTGCCGATGGTCATGACCACCGCCTCGCTGAAGCCGCGCGCCGCCCCGGCGCGGTGCTCGGCCAGAGCCGCGGTGTTGCCATCATTATCAACGAACACCGGAAGATCCAGGCGTTCGGCCATCAGATCGGCGAAGGCGACGTCGAACAGGGGCAGGTTGACCGCCACCACGGCAATGCCGGTCCGCTGGTCAATCAGGCTGGGAATCCCGAAGCCGACGGCCTCTATCGGAGGGCCCGCAACATCGCGGACCTCCTGCACTGCGCCCACGACAACGTCGAGCAGGGTACGCTGGTCCAGGCCCGAAACAGTCCTCTGAGCCCGGTGATGCACGCCAAGATCCGGGTCAACGGCGCCGGCCAGTAACTTCGTCCCCCCCAGGTCGACGCCGATGGTGCGCCGCTCCGGCATGCGGTCACTATAGGCAGTGCGAACCCCACGACATGGCTAACGAACCCCGTAACCCCGCTTCGAGTCAGGATCCCCCGTACCGCGTCTACCGCGGTGATTCGGGCTCTCGCGGCAGCTCCTCTTCCCGGGGCGGCGACGCGCCCCCCTACAAGGTCTACCGCTCCGGGCCCCGGGGTCTGCGCTCGCGCCTGCGTGGCGAGGACGACCTGGCGCTGCCCGGCGGCGGCGACGGCGGCGGCCGAGATTCCGGCGGCGGGCGCCGCGCGCGGCGCACTGGATCCGGCCCGCAGCGGATAACCCCGCGGCGAGTCCTGAAGTGGGTCGCGCTGGCCATCCTGGCCTGGGTCCTCCTGTCCGTGGTCCTCTTCTTCATCAGCGATGAGCAGCAGAGCGGCAGCCTGCCCGCCTCAGCGCAGAACGCCCTCACACCGGGCGGAAACATGCTTCTCTCGGCCGACAACGTGCTCGTGCTGGGCACCGATCAGCGCCCAAAGGGGTCCAAGGAGCCAGGCGCAAACACCAGTGACAAGGGCAGCCGGTCCGACACCATCATGCTCTGGCGCATCGGCGGCGGCACCTCGCGGCGCCTCTCGATTCCGCGCGACACCATCGCCTCGATCCCCGGCTTCGGCCAGACCAAGATCAACGCCGCCTATGCCTATGGTGGCCCGGCCCTGGCGATCAAGACGATCGAGAACTTCACCGGGGTGAAGATCAACCACCTGATCGTGGTCAACCTCGCAGCCTTCCCCCAATTCATCGACGCCATCGGCGGTGTGGACGTGACTACGGGCCGGATCTGCTCGAACATCAGCGGCGGGGTCAAGAACGGCGGCTTCACGCTGAACCTACGACCCGGTACCCATCACCTGGACGGCCGTGACGCTCTGACGCTGGCCCGTACGCGCGAGAACGCCTGCAACACTGCCAGCAACGACCTGACGCGCGAGGGCTACCAGCAGAAGATCCTCAACGCGATCAAGTCCAAGCTGCTGTCGCCGACCACGTTCTTCCATCTGCCCTGGGCCTCGTGGGCCGCCCCCAAGACCCTGCGCACGGACATGGGTCCACTCACCTTGCTGAGCCTGTTCGCGGCCGCCGAGATCGGCGGCTCCTCCCCGACGCGCATCCTGGGTCAGAACAACCTGCCGCTGGCCGATCCTCAGTCGGCGGCGGGCCAAGCGGCGATCCGCCGGGCCGTGAACAAGCTGACCAACGGCTGAAACCCGTTCGGCGCCCGGGCCGGCAACCGCCCGCTGCCAGGCCGCCCAGTGAAGCGCTCTAGGAGGCTTTGCTCTCGGACTTCTTGGGGGCGCTGGACGCGCCCGACTCCGACTTGGAGTTCGAGGAGTTGGACTTCGAGTCGCTGGAGGAGTCCGTGCTCTTTTCCTTGCTGCCGCCGCCGTTGCTGTTGCTGTTGCTTTCGCTCTTGGCGGCTTCCTTCATCTCGCGCGAACGGTTGCGCGTGCCGTAATCGGTGTTGTAGAAACCCGAGCCCTTGAAGTGGACGGCCACCGGGTGAAAGACCCGCTGGACGGGGAGACCACACACCTCGCACTTGGTGACCGGATCGTCGGCGAAACTCTGCCGGACCTCGAAGTTATGGCCCTTTTTGCACCGGTATTCGTAGATCGGCATCGCAGCAGAGACTATAGCCCAGGGGGTTGGCACTCCCCGGCCTAGAGTGCCAAACAACGCGCTCCGCGAACGCCCTCAGGTTTCCCGCAGGCACTGCCGATAACGGGGACATAGTGGGGAATCGCCAGTAGCCATGCCGAACGAGGGAGCCCTCGACACCATCGCCCGCGGTCTGGCCGGCGGGATGTCGCGCCGTGACGCATTGCGCACGGGAGGCGCGGCCCTGGCCGCCACCTTCGTCCTGAGCCCCAGCAGCGCCCTGGCCCGAGTGACCAAGCGCTGTCCGCACCACCGGGTCAAGTGCAACGGCAAGTGCTGTCCCCCCGGCGAGGTCTGCCTGCACCCCAAGCGCAAGAAGCACCAGCGCCGCAAGCCCAAGCCCCACTGCGGCTGCGCTCCCGGAACGGTGCGCTGCAAGGGCAAGTGCGTCCATCTGAAGACCGACGCCCACAACTGCGGCCGCTGCGGCCACAAGTGCGGCCACAAGCAGCAATGCCTGCGCGGACGGTGCGTCACCGCCTGCCCGGCCGGCCAGATGTTCTGCGGCGGCGCGTGCATCAACGTCCAAACGGACCCCAAGAACTGCGGCGGCTGTGGGCAGAAGTGCGGCCCAGGCGGGGTGTGTCACAAGGCGGCGTGCCTCAGAGTGTGCCCGTCGGGCTACACGGAGTGCAATGGCGGCTGCGTCAACCTCTCCTCCGACGCGGCCAACTGCGGCGCCTGTGGGGCGGTGTGCGCCAGGGGAACGGTGTGCAGCCACGGGACCTGCTCGAGCGGCGGCTGCCCCTCGGGGACCGTCAACTGCAACGGCAGTTGCGTGAACATCGGCTCTGACCCCAACCACTGTGGGGCCTGCGGCCAAGTGTGCCCAGGCACCCAGGCCTGCGTGAGCTACACCTGCTCCTCGACCTGCCCGTCCGGTCAGACGAAGTGCGGACGCAACTGCGTCAACACCAACTCCGATGCCGGCAACTGCGGCACCTGCGGCAAGAGCTGTCCCAGCGGCACAGTTTGCTCAGGCGGTACCTGCGTCTCCGGAGGTTGCCCCAACGGCACTGCCACCTGCAGCGGCAGCTGCTGCCGTGGGAACGGCTGCTGCGGCACCGGATGCCAGACCCAGCACAACAACGGCATTGGCGAGTACTACTACGACTGCACGGCGCTTGCCTCCCCCGGCGTCGCCTCCACTTACAGCCTTCAGCTGGCCAGGGAGGCCGCAGCGGCCTTCGCTCCCGGTAGCCAAACCAGCACCCGGTTCTGCCCCGGCGGCGACGTGCTGTACGCCGCGTCGAGCGGCGGCGGCTACGCCGGCTGGGGCTACTCGGGCACGATCGCCGGCTTCGTGAGCCTGGAACGCGGCGGGCCCGTATGTCCCAACACCAGCAGCCTGACCTGGAACTGAGGTTTCCCTCATGGCGGCACTCCTGCTCGTTCTGCGCCTGATTCTGGTTGCCGTGCTGGCCGTGGCCGGCGTGGCCAAACTCGCCGACCGCAACGGCGCCCGCGCGGCCGTCATCGGCTTCGGCGTGCCCGCGGCACTGGCCGGCGTGGTGGCCGCGCTGCTGCCGATCGTGGAGCTCGTTGCCGCCGCCCTCCTCCTCACCGCGGCCACCGCAGCCATCGGCGCCGGTCTGGCCGCGGCCCTGATGCTGACCTTCTGCACGGCAATTACCCGCAGCCTGCTTCGGGGCGAAGCCCCCGAGTGCCACTGCTTCGGCGCCCTGCACTCCGAGCCGGCCGGGGCCAAGACCGTGGCCCGCAACCTGATCCTCGCTGGGGCAGCCACCGCGGTCGCTCTGGGCGGGCCGGGCACCAGCCCGACCGGCTGGATCGGTCACCTGGACGGCAGCGGTCTGACCGTGCTGGGTCTGGGTGTCGCCCTCACCGCCGCGCTCCTGGGCGGCGGCGCCGTCATTCTGCGCCTGCTCCGGCGCAACGGCGAGCTGCTGCTCCGCGTCGATGAACTGGAAGATTTCCTCAGCTCCAGCGGTCTGGTCGTCCCCGTCGCCGAGACGCCTGCTCCCACGGCCGGTCTGCCCATCGGCACCCCGGCCCCTGACTTCGCCCTGCCCTCGACCAGCGGAACGCGCGTCAGTCTGGCCGACCTCGTCGGCGAGACCGAGGACGGGCTGCTGCTGGTCTTCTCGGACCCGGCCTGTGGCCCCTGCTCGGCCCTCATGCCGCAGATCGCCCAGTGGCAGCGCGAGCGCCCGTCCGGGCTGCGGACCGTGCTGATCACCCGTGGTGGCCAGGAGGCCAACCTGGCCCACGCGGTGGAGCACGGGCTGAGCGATGTGCTCGTCCAGACCGACCGCGAGGTGAGTGAGGGCTTCGCCGTCTCGGCTACGCCCAGCGCCATGGTGCTGGCGGCTGACGGCACGGTGGCCAGCGCGGTGCACAGTGGTGAGGACGAGATCCGCGCCCTGGTCTCCGCACGCGCCCAGGACGTCGTGCTCCCCATTCACCGTTCCCAAACCCCGGCCCAGCTCGACCCGGCCCAGCTCGACCCGGCTCCCGGCCGGCCCGCGCCCGATCCCGCGCTTCGCACCCTGGACGGAAAAATCGTCCGTCTGGTCCAGAAGCTACCCGACGGCGAAGCGCTGCTCGTCTTCTGGGACCCGGACTGCGGCTTCTGCGAGCGGATGCTCGATTCCCTGCGCGAGCTCGACGCCCATGTCCCCGGCCTCGTCGTCATCTCGACCGGTTCGCCAGCGGCCAACCGGGCCATGGGCCTGCGTGCCCCGATCCTGCTGGACGACGGGTTGGCGGCCGGAAGCGCGTTTGGCGCCATGGGCACCCCCTCGGCGGTCCTGATCGGCGAGGACCGGCGCGTGGCCTCGACGGTCGCAGTCGGCGCCGATGCGGTGCTGGCCCTGGCCGGCGCCGAGCCTGTCGCCGCCTGAGCAGCGGCGCACCCGGTCTCCAATCGGGGGCGGCTACCATCGGCCGCGCGATGGCCACCGACACCGTCACCATGGACAAGATCGTCTCGCTCTGCAAGCGGCGCGGGTTCGTGTTCCAGAGCAGCGAGATCTATGGGGGGATCAGCTCGAGTTACGACTACGGGCACTACGGAGTTCTGCTCAAGAACAACCTCAAGAACCAGTGGTGGCGTTCGATGCTCCAGGAGCGCGATGACGTGGTGGCACTGGACTCAGCGATCATCCAGCATCCCCGGACCTGGGAGGCCAGCGGACATCTGGCCGGGTTCACCGATCCACTGATTGACTGCCGCACCTGCAAGCTGCGCTTCCGGGCCGATCACCTCGACGTCTCGGCCTGCGGGCGCAAGCCCTCCAAGCACCCGGGCGAGACGCCGGACTGCGACCTGACCGAGGCGCGGGACTTCAACCTGATGTTCGAGACCACCGTCGGCCCAATCCGCGAGGAGGGCTCGACCGTCTACCTGCGCCCGGAGACCGCGCAGGGCATCTTTCTCAATTTCAAGAACTACCTCCAGTTCTCGCGCAAGCGCCCGCCGTTCGGGATCGCCCAGATCGGTAAGAGCTTCCGCAACGAGATCACCCCGGGCAACTTCATCTTCCGCACGCGCGAATTCGAGCAGATGGAGATGGAGTTCTTCGTCCCCCCGACCGAGGCCGAGCACTGGTACGAGCACTGGCTGGGCGAGCGCCGGGACTGGTACACGCGCCTGGGCATCCGTGAGGACCACCTGCGTCTCCGCGCCCATGACGCCGACGAGCTCTCGCACTACTCCAGCGCGACGAGCGATGTCGAGTACCTGTATCCCATCGGCTGGCAGGAGCTCGAGGGGATCGCTAACCGGGGCGACTTCGACCTTCGCCAGCACACCGAGTACTCCGGCCAGAAGCTCGAGTACGTGGACAGCGCCAGTGGCGAGCGCTACGTCCCGCACGTGATCGAGCCGGCCGCCGGCGCCGACCGGGCGATGCTGGCCTTCCTGGTCGACGCCTACGACGAGGATCAGGTCGAGGGTGAGACGCGCACCGTCCTGCGCCTGCATCCGCTGCTGGCCCCGGTCAAGGTGGCGGTGCTGCCGCTGGTCCGCAAGGACGGCCAGCCCGAAGTGGCCCGGGAAATCCATCGCGAGCTACGCGAGACGATGCAGACCGAATACGACGAGGGCGGGGCCATCGGCCGCCGCTATCGACGCCAGGATGAGATCGGTACTCCCTGGGCGGTGACCGTCGATCACCAGACACTGGAGGACCGGACGGTCACCCTGCGCGACCGCGACAGCCTGACCCAGGACCGGATCGCCATCGCCGAGTTGGCCGCAGAGCTCGAGCGACGCCTGCGGGCGCCGTGGAGCACCCCCAAGAGCTGAAGCCGCCGCATGCACCTCTGCACCCACGTCCGCCACGTTGACGGCGTGGGTGCTCACGACGTCGGTTTCGGGGGTCGCCGGCACCCACGGCCGAGTACCGCGCGACGTGGGTGCTGACGAGCGTGTTGGGCACTGCCGGTCACCGCTGGCCGCGGGAACTCAACGACGACGGCTGCGGCGCGGCGGCGCTGAGCGAGTCGCGCGCCCCCGGCCAGACGCGTGCTGGCGCCGGCGGCCAACCAGGTAGCTGACCCCGCACACGACCAGCAGGATCAGGGCGAGGATGGCGCCGATCGCCACACCGGGCTGGATGATCAGGATCAGGACCACGATCACCACGGCCACGGCAGCGTCGATGAACAAGGGAATGCGCGTCAGGGCGTGCCGCGCTGATTTGCGGGGCGTCACAGCGGCAACCTCCTGAACACGGCGCGGGGCAGATGACGGAGCACGGCAAACACCCAGCGCAGGCGCCCGGGGACCCAGACGGTGTGGGCGCCGGAGGCAAGCCCGGCCGCCGTGGCCTCGGCCACCGCCTCGGGGGTGGTCGACATCGGGGCGGGCTTCAGCCCAGCGGTCATTTTCGTGGTGACGAAGCCGGGACGCACGACGAGCACGCGGACGCCGCTCGCGGCCACGCTGTCCCCCAGTCCCTGGGCCAGCGAATCGAGTCCGGCCTTGGCCGCGCCGTAGATGGCGTTGCTGGCCCGGGGGCGCTCGGCGGCCACACTGGAGAGGACGACCAGCGTTCCGCGGCCCTGGTCGCGCAGGCGCTGCAGAGAGCTCAGCATGAGGCTGCCCAAGCCGACGAAGTTCACCCGCAGGATCTCAAGCGCCTCGTCACGATCGGTATCCAGCCCCTCCTGGCCGCCCAGCTTGCCCACGGCGGCGATAACGATGTCCACACCCGAGTCATGGGCGAAGGCGGCGTTGACGGCACCCTCGTGGCTATCGAGGTCATCGGCGTCGACTACGTCGATATCGACCGGGTCCACCCCGGCGGCCTGAAGCTCTGCGGCGGCGGCCCGCATGCGTTCGCCGTCGCGGCCGAGCAGCACGGCGCTGAGCGGCCCGTCGGCCGCCAGGCGCCTGACGATGGCCAGGCCGATCTCCGAGCTGCCGCCCAGCAGCAGCACTCGCGTGGGAAGCGTCGGGCTCAAGCTGCCACCAGCCCGGTGCGCAGCCCGAGGTCAGAGCGCCAGCGCCGCTCGGGGTCCGCCTGGTCGCGGATCGAGCGCCACTGCGCCAGGCGCGGGTACATGGCCTTCATCGCGTCGGGTCGCAGGCGCCAGTCCTTGGCCAGGTAGACCCGGCCGCCGGCGCCGGCCACGAGTTCGTCGAACTCGCGCAGCAGACGCTCCAACGTGGGGGCGGCGCGGGGCAGGTCCATGGCCAGGGTCCACCCGGCCATGGGGAAGGAGAGAGGGGCATGATTCTCGGCTCCGAAATCCTTCAGAACGGCCAGGTAACACGGGATCGGCGACTCTCGCAGGCGGACGATCACCTCGTGCACGGCTCGCTCCTGCCCGCGCGGGACCACGAACTGGTACTGGATAAAGCCCGAGGGGCCGTACAGGCGGGGCCAGGCGTCGAGTCCGTCGAGGGGGAACATGTGCGCGCCGAAGTCCTCGACATGTCCGAGCTCGCGGCGCGGGCTGCACCGGAAGCGAAGCTCGTTGAACGCCCGCAGAACCGGGGTGCGCAGCAGACCGCCCGGCCAGGCGTCGGGGATGGTCAGGCGGGCGGCGACCGTCGTCTTGGGCGCCCGCCGGTTGGGCGGATCCGTGATCAGGTGCTCGGCTCGGGTGACCACGCCGCGCACCAGCCTCGGGCCCAGCAGGTCAAGCCAAGCCACCCGGTGCGGACCACCCGGGCCGTCGAGCAAGGTGAAGATGTCCTCGAGGCTTTCCGCCCGATCGGTATCGACGGCCACAGCGGCGCTCTGCATTCGGCGCAGCTTGATCGTGGCCCAGAGAATGACTCCGGTCAGGCCCATCCCGCCGATCGTGGCGGACATCAGCTCGCCACCCTGTTCCGGGGTCAGCTCGAGGACCTCACCCCCAGCGGTGAGCAGGCCGAGGGCGAGGACGTGACTACCGAAAGTGCCGGCGGTCCCATGGTTCTTGCCATGGATGTCACTGGCGATCGCCCCACCCACGGTGACGTGCTGGGTCCCCGGTACCACGGGCAGCACCCAGCCGGCCGGTTGCGCGGCGGCCAGCAGCTGGGCCAGCGTGGCCCCGGCCTGGGCAGTGAGAACGCCGGTCTCGGCGTCGAGGTTGAACTCGGCGAGGGCGGTGGTATCGAGAA